>NZ_CP133016.1:1200000-1500000 GCF_030866745.1 Sphingomonas flavescens
GCATTCTGTTCGTGCAGGACGGTCGGGATTTTGCGCGAACTGGCGGCGAGCAGCGACGGGAATGCGGGATAGCCGCCGAAGCCGACCACTGCGTCGGGGGTGTGCTCGCGGTAGAGGCGCTTGGCCTGCCCCCTGCCCTTCATGACCGCGCTCGCGGCCTTGATCCAGCCTAGCGGACCGCCGCCCAGGCGTCCGGCGGGAAGGATATGGACCGGAACGCCGTCGAAGAGACCGGGAAAGCGCGCGCCGCGTTCGTCGGTGATCAGCAGCACGCCGTGGCCGCGAGCCTTGAACTCGGCGGCCAGCGCGTGCGCCGGGATCATGTGGCCGCCAGTCCCTCCGGCAGCGAGCGCGAAATTCATGCCGTGATGCTCTCCCCGCTCCACTTCACGACGTAGGGCGAGCGGGTCAGATAGGGATTTCGGCGGGTGAAGGCGAGCAGCAGGCCCATGCCGATCGAGAGCGCGAGCATCGATGAACCGCCATAGCTGATGAACGGCAGCGTCATGCCCTTGGATGGCGCGAGCTGCACGTTGACCATCATGTTGATCAGCGCCTGTAGCCCGAACTCGATGGCGAGGCCGGCGGCGGCGAGGATCGAGAAACTGTTGTCCTCGTCGAGCAACTTGATCAGCACCCGGGCGACGATGGCGAGATAGAGGAAGGCGATGGCGAGGCAGGCGATCAGCCCGAACTCCTCGCCGATGACGGAGAAGATGTAATCGGTGTGCGGCTCGGGCAGGCCGAATTTGCGGGTGCCCCCGCCCGGACCCATGCCGAACAGGCCGCCCGCGGTGATCGTCCGCAGCGCGTTCTCGACCTGGAAATTATCGCCTTCGCCGAACAGGAAGCCGTCGATGCGGACAGTGGCGACGGGATAGAAAAAGTAGGCGAGGATGACGCCGACCACCGCGCAGGCGGCGAGGATGCCGAGCATGCGCAGGCTGACGCCTGCTAGCGCCAGCATCGCGACCCACACCGAGCAAAAAATGATCGTGCTGCCGAAGTCCGGCTGCTTCATCAGCAGGATGGCGATGAGGCCGACGACGCCGGCCGAGATCGGGAAGACCGGCAGCGACTTGTCGGTGTTCTTCAGGCTGAGCAGCCACGCCATCGCGACGACGAAGAAGGGCTTGAGGAATTCCGACGGCTGCACCTGGCCGAGGCCGAATTCGAGCCAGCGGCGGGCGCCGTTATGCTCCGGCCCGACGATGGGCACGAAGATCAGCATGGTGAAGAAGATCGCCGCGCCGATCAGCGAGAAGCGGCGCACCCGGTCCTTGGGCATCATCGAGATGCCGATCATCACCGGCACGCCGACCGCGATCCACACCAGTTGGCGCCAGAAATAATAGAGTTCGGAGAAGCGGACGTTGCCGCCCGAATAACGCTGACCGGCAGCGGGCGAGGCGGCGGCGACGGCAATCAGGCCAATGGCGATCAGCACGGTCACCAGCAGCAGCAGGACCTTGTCGATCTCCCAGAACCAGCGGCCCATGGCGCTGGTGTCCGACCGGCCATAGCGTTCCGGATCGATCAGCGACGCCTTGGCCTTGATCTGGCCCGAGATGCTCTTGATCATAACTTCCCCACCAAATCCCGGAACTGGTCGCCCCGGTCCTCGAAGTCGCGGAACTGGTCGAAACTGGCACAGGCCGGCGACAACAGCACCGTATCACCGGGCGCGGAATCCGCAGCCGCCGCGCGTATGGCATCGGCCAGTTTTCCACAGTTTTTCACACAGATGCGCCCACCGAGCAGCCGCTCGAACAGGTCAGCCGCTTCGCCGATCGTGTAGGCGGCGACGACGTGCCCGAAAAAAGGCGAGCATTCGTCGAGATTGTCGGTCTTCGCCTGCCCGCCGCAGATCCAGCGAATGCGCTCAAATGCGGCGAGCGCGGGGGCGGTGGCTGTCGGGTTGGTGGCCTTGCTGTCGTTGACGAACAGGACGCCGTTCAGGTCGCAAATGCGCTCCATGCGATGTGGGAGGCCGGGGTAGGTTCGGAGAGCGTCACGGATCTTGTCCCAACTCACTACTGAGCGGCCGATGAAATTCGACCTAATGTTCCGTGCGGCCCACACCGCCGCGATCACGTTCTCTGCGTTGTGAGGCCCGGCGAGCGTCGGCCAGTCTTCTTGCCTGCCGATGCGGGATTGCAGGTCTTTTGATCTCAGTTCGCCCGCCGTTACGATCAATACGTTTTCGGAGAATTCTTCGTGCTCCGCGGCAATCTGTGACACCGCACCTCGATCTTCGACGAAAATTGGCGTGTGCCTAGCCGTTTGCACGGCAAACAGCCGAGCCTTGGACGCGGCATACGCTTCGAAGCTCTCGTACCGGTCGAGATGATCGGGCGTGATGTTGAGCAGCACCGCGACGTCGCAGTCGAGGCTTTGCGTCAGGTCGATCTGGTAGCTCGAGAGCTCCAGCACATAGACCCCGCCCTTGGGCAGCGGATCCTGCGACAGGATCGGAAGACCGATGTTGCCGCCCATGGTGGTGGGCACGCCCGCGGTCTTGAGAATGTGGTGGACGAGCGCGGTGGTGGTCGACTTGCCGTTGGTGCCGGTGATGCCGACGACCTTGTGCGGCGGCAGCTCCGGGCGGGCTCGCGCGAACAGCTCGATGTCGCCGATGATCTCGACCCCGGCATCGCGGGCGCGCTGCGCGATGGGGTGGCGGTTGAGTGGCAAGCCCGGCGTGACGACGAGGCTGTCGAACTGGGAGAGGTCGGCTTCGTCGAGGTTGGCGAGTTCTGTACCCGCGGGCGCGTTCGCCCTCGCCTCCTCTTTCGCATCCCAGGCGGTGACGTGCGCGCGGCTCGCCAGCAGCGCCTCAACCGTCGCAATCCCCGACCGCGCAAGACCGTAAACCGCGTAATGCTTGCCTGCGAAGGCCCGCGAGGTGATCACCGCAGCTTGAGCGTCGCGAGGCCCGCCAGGGCGAGCACGAAGCTGATGATCCAGAAGCGGATGACGACGGTCGGCTCCGACCAGCCGAGATGTTCGAAATGGTGGTGGATCGGCGCCATCAGGAAGACGCGCTTGCCGGTGCGCTTGTAGACGGCGACCTGGATGACGACGCTTAAGGCCTCGACGACGAACAGGCCGCCGACGATGGCGAGCACGAACTCATGGTGGGTGGCGACCGCAACTGCGCCGAGCGCGCCGCCGAGCGCAAGGCTGCCGGTATCGCCCATGAAGACCGCCGCGGGCGGCGCGTTGAACCACAGGAAGGCGAGGCCCGCGCCGACGATGGCGAGGCACAGCACGGTAAGGTCGCCGACGCCGGGGACGTGCGGGATGCCGAGATATTCGGCGAACTTCGCGTTGCCGACTAGGTAGCTGATCAGGAGGAAGGCGATGCTGGCGATTATCACCGGCATGGTGGCGAGGCCGTCGAGCCCGTCGGTCAGGTTCACGGCGTTGCCGAAGGCGACGATGACGAAGGCACCGAACAGGATGTAGCCCCAGCCGAGGTCCGCCACAGTCTCCTTGATGAAAGGCAGGTGCAGGCCGGTGCCGCCGGTGCGGACGATCAACCAAGTGGCCGCGCCCGCGATCAGGAATTCGAGGGCAAGGCGCGTCTTGCCCGACAGGCCCGCGTGGTGCGCCTTGCGGACCTTGTCGTAATCATCGAGCCAGCCGATCAGCCCGAACCCGCCAGTGACGAGCAGACACGCCCAGACATAGGGGTTCTTGAGGTCCATCCACAGCAAGACCGAGATCGCGACCGAGGTCAGGATGAGGAGACCGCCCATGGTCGGCGTGCCGCGTTTGGCGAGGTGGCTTTGCGGGCCGTCCGTGCGGATTGGCTGCCCCTTGCCCTGTTTGGTGCGCAGCCAGCCGATCAGCCAGGGACCGAGCAGCAGGCCGATCAGCAGCGCGGTCGCGCTCGCCGCGCCGGCGCGGAAGCTCAGGTAGCGGATGAGGTTGAGGATGCCGGGAAAGCCCAGCTGCTCGGCGATCACGTAGAGCATGTGACGCCCCCTGCAACGCGCTCGACCAGTTTCGCAAGCCCGACGGCGTTGGACGCCTTGACCAGCACGGCGTCGCCGCCGCGAAGGATCGACTGCAAGGCGGCGGTGGCTTGATCGACGTCGCTCACGCGGTCGACCGGCAGCTGGCCAGCAAGTGCGGCTTCGAGCGACGCCATTTCGGCGCCGATTAGGATGAGGTGGTCGACCTTTGCTGACAGAACCGCGGGGGCAAGGCCCGCGTGAAGCGCGTCGGCATGTGCGCCAAGCTCGCGCATCGTGCCGAGCACCGCAATGCGCCGCTGCACGCCCCGCTCTTCACCCAGACTCTTAAGCGTGGCGGCCATGGAGGCCGGATTGGCATTGTAACTTTCGTCGACCAGCAGGATCTCGCCGTCTTCGGCATCGATCCGGTGACGTTCGCCGCGGCCTTTCAGACCACCGAGATCCGCCAGCGCAAGCCCGGCAAGGCCCACGTCAGCGCCGACCGCTTCCACCGCCGCTAGCACGGCGAGCGCGTTCGAAACCCAATGCTCGCCCCGCTGGGAAATGGTGAGCGTCAACTCGCGTTCGAGGAGCGACGCGCTGATCAGGCTCCCGCCGCCTTCGGCGGTCACCGCATGAATCGCGAATACGTCAGCGTCGCCAGTGCCGAAGGTAATGATGCGGTCGGCATGGCGTCGCGCAGCCTTCACGAGCCGGTCGCGCTGCGGTGTGTCGTTAGGAATGATTGCGACACCATCCCGCTCAAGACCCTCGAATATCTCGCCCTTGGCGTCGGCGATCGCTTCGATGGAGCCGAGGCTTTCGATGTGCGCGGGCGCAATAGCCGTGACCAGCGCGACGTGGGGGCGGACCTGACGAGTCAGCGCCGCGATTTCGCCCGCATTGCTCATACCCATTTCCAGCACGGCGAACTCGGCGTCGCGCGGCATGCGGGACAGGCTGAGCGGGACGCCGGTGTGATTGTTGTAGCTTTTGACCGAGCGATGGACCTTGCCTGGGTGGGAACGCTCCAGCGCAGCGGCCAATGCCTCCTTGGTACTGGTTTTTCCCACCGAACCGGTGACGCCGATGATCCTTGCGCGGCTGCGCTCGCGCGAGGCGCGGCCGAGGGCTTCGAGTGCAGCTACGGCATCGTCGACGAGCACATGCGGTCCGTCCACGGGCTGGGCGACGATTGCTCCCGCGGCGCCTTTGGCGAAGGCGCCCTCGACGAAGCGATGGCCGTCATAGACCGTGCCCGGCATGGCGATGAACAGCTCGCCCGGCTCAACTTCGCGGCTGTCGAAGGTCACGCCAGTGACTTCGAAGCTACCACTTGCGGTGCCGCCGGTCACTTCCGCGATTTCGTCGGAGGTCCAAAGCGCGGTCACGCTGCGCACTCCCGCGCCACGAGCGCATCGTCGAATGGCAGCACCTTGTCGCCAATGATCTGGCCGGTCTCATGGCCCTTGCCGGCGACGAGGACGATGTCGCCTGCCCGCGCGATGCGGATCGCCTCGGCAATGGCTTCGCGGCGGCCGCCGACTTCGAGAGCGCCGGGTGCGCCGGCCATGACGTCGGCGCGGATGCGGGCGGGATCTTCGCTACGCGGATTGTCGTCCGTGACGATCGCGATGTCCGACAGCTCGGTCGCGACCTTGCCCATTTGCGGGCGCTTGCCCTGGTCGCGGTCCCCGCCGGCGCCGAAGACGGTGATCAGGCGGCCTTCCACATGCGCACGAAGCGCAGCGATCGCGGCTTCCAGCGCGTCGGGCGTGTGGGCGTAGTCGATGTAGACGGGCACGCCGGCGCGGCTGATCACCGCGCGTTCGAGGCGGCCGCGGACCGGTGCAAGACGCTGCATTGCCGCGAATGTCGCGTCCCAAGCGCCGCCGGTCGCGAGGGTGAGTCCGGCAGCGGTAAGCACGTTGGCCGATTGGTAGGCCCCGATCAGGGGGAGGGCGAGCCGGTGGGTCTTGCCGTCATGGTCAAGGATCAGTGTTTGTCCGAGCGCCGTCGGGCTTTGCTCGACCAGGCGGATGGTCTCGCCCTTTCGGCCGACCGTCTTGACCTGGTGGCCACGCCGCGCCGCGCGTTTGATGACTTCGCCCGATTTGGGATCATCGGTCCAAATTACCGCGGGCTTACCGGGTTCGAGCAAGTCGTCAAACAGCCGCATCTTGGCGTCGAAATAGGCGTCCATCGTCTCATGATAATCAAGATGGTCGCGGCTGAAGTTGGTGAAAGCGGCGGCCGCTAGCGGAATGCCTTCGGCGCGGTGCTGATCGAGGCCGTGGCTCGAGGCTTCATAGGCGACATGGCTGATGCCCATGCGCTTGAGGCCGGCCATGTTATTGAGGAAGGTGACGATGTCGGGGGTCGTCAGGCCGGTGCTGACCTGGTCGTCGGACGTGGTGACCCCCAGCGTGCCGATGGACGCCGAACGGTGACCGAGCATGCGCCACAACTGGCGGGTCATCTCGACCGTCGAGGTTTTGCCATTGGTGCCGGTGACGGCGACCACTACCTCTGGGAACGGGGCGTAGAACTTGGCCGCCAATCCAGCAAAGAGTCGACGGGGCTCTTTGTCCGCGAGAACAGGAACCGAAGCGTTGGCATCAGGTCGGGCAACGACCGCTACGGCGCCCCGCTCAACCGCATCGCCGATGAAATCTTCGCCGTTGAACTTCGCGCCACGGAAGGCGCCGAAGACGCTGCCGCGCGCGACCTTGCGGTGATCGATAGCAAAGCCCGTGACCTCGGAATCCGAATCCACGTCCGCGAGATCGCGCAGCCGCACCGGCGGTTAGTCCTTCTTTTCGACGATGTAAGGGAGGACCGTGGACATGTCGGGCTCGCGGTTCATGTCCGGCTGCACACCCAACATCGGCGCGATGCGACTGATCGTCTGGCTGACGACCGGCGCGACGTTCCAGCCCGCGGTCGTGAAGCCGTAGGTTTCCTTGGTGGCCTTGGGTTCATCGAGCATGGCGACGACCACATAGCGCGGCTCGTCCATCGGGAACACACCGGCGAAGCTCGTGATGTTGATCGTCTGGCTGTAGCGGCCGTTGATGAGTTTCTGCGCCGTGCCGGTCTTGCCGCCGACGCGGTAGCCGGGGGCATCGGCCTTTTTGCCGGTGCCCTTCATGACCACGACGCGCAACAGCGGTCGCATCCTTAAGCTGGTTTCTTCGCTGAAGACGCGCTTGCCGGCGGTCAGGGGGTGCGCGCGGTCGACCTTCACCAAGGTCGGCTGATGAAAGACCCCGCCGTTGAAGAGCGTCTGGTAGCCCATCGCCAGTTGTAGCGGGGCCACCGCGATGCCCTGGCCGAAACCGACGGTCAGCGTCTCGAACGGGCCCCATCGCGAACCCGGGGTCAGAGCGCGACCCCGTTCCTTCAGCTCAATCGGGACTGGGCCGGTAAAGCCCATCTTCTTGAGCCAAGCTTTCTGGCGTTCGGTACCGAGTTGATCGGCGATCCTTGCGGTACCGATGTTCGAACTTTCCCGCATGATGTCCGCGACGGAGCAAGCGCGTCCGAACGGGTGGGTGTCGTGAACGATATGGCCGTAAATCGGCAAGGTGTTCGGGCAATCGTACATCTGGCCGAAGCTCTTGATGAGGCCGCTGTCCATCGCCATCGCAACCGTGAACGGCTTGAAGGTCGAGCCGAGCTCGTAGACGCCCTGTGTCGCCCGGTTGAAACGCGCATCCGGGTTGACGGCGCCCGGCGCGTTTGGATTGACCTCCGGTAGCGAGGTCATCGCCAGTACTTCGCCGGTCTTCACGTCCATGATGACGCCCGCGGCACCGATCGCCGAGAAATGCGTCATCGCGGCCATCAATTCATGCTCGAGCGCCTGCTGCACGCGGCTGTCGATCGACAGCACGAGCGGTTCGCCGCGCGTGGCGGCGTCGGACAGGCGCTGATCGAACGCGCGCTCCATGCCGGCGACGCCATGGCCGTCGATGTCGGTGTAGCCGAGCACGTGGGCGGCCAACGTCGTCTGCGGATAAAGACGGTCGGGCTCGCGCTGGATGGCGAGACCGGGCTCGCCCAGTGCATTGACCGCTTCAACCAGCCCGGGCGAGGCGCGGCGGCGCAGATAGAAGAACGGCTTACCCGAGCGCAGCAGCGCGAAATATTGCTCTTCGCTTTGCTCCGGCATCAGGCGCGCGAGCTGACGGGCCAGCGCCAGCTTGTCGCCGATCACCTTGTTCGGGTGGATGGCGATGGTCCAGGCGTCGATGGTGCGGGCGAGCGGATCGCCGTTGCGGTCGACGATGTCGCCGCGGTCCGGAATCAACTGGGTCAGGCTTTCCTTGCGGCCCGCATGATCACCGAACGCGGCGAGATAGAGGATGCGAAGCGCAATGATCGCGACGATGCCGGCGTAGACGATCATGCCAAACATCAGGCGCTGGTGCATCAGCGCCAGAAGCTGGCGGCGCTGACCGACGAGTCGGAGCCGCTCGGGCCGTGGCGCGACGAGAGCGGGCGACGGTGCGTTCATCGTTCGGCAGTTTTGCCCTTCGAGGTTGCGAGATGCTTGGCCGGTAGCGGCGCCAGCGGGTCGATTTTCGCAAGCTGCACCGGCTTTGTCACCGGCTTGGCGGCAGGGACAGCGGGCTTATCCACCGCTTTTTTGGCCGGCGCCGTAACGGACTTAGGCGTGTCCTTCGACGCGACTTTGACCGCCTTGGGTTGGGCGGCCGCGAGGCCCGGCTTCCCTACGGACTTGGGTGATGCCGACCTATCCGCCGTGGCCGGCTTGCCCGTGGGTTTGGTCTCCGTCAGGGGCAATGTAACGGAGGACCGTGCCGGGACCTCGCGCGTCTCGGTCTTGTAACTGGCGACATGCATCAGCGCCGCCGGCGAAGCCGTGGCAGCGGGCGCGCCGCTGTCGTCCACTTCAGGCTGCGCGATCGGCGATGCCTTCTCCGGCGCCGGCGCAGAAGCCAGCACCATGGGCGCCTTAAAGTCGACCTGATGGTCCGGCCGGGCCAGGCGCGCGAGTTCGAAACTGCCCTTCAGCAATTGATCGGCCGCCGGCGCGGACAAGGCGAACGCACCGGCATTCCACCGCTCGAGCTGCGACAGGCGTCCGCGCGTACCGATCTCCGTCTGCAGCACGCGCATGTCGCGCTGCGCCAGGACGATCCGGCTCTCGACATCTTCCAGCGCCGCTCGCTCGGAAGCGACGCGGAGGGACACGAGATAGCAGCCAAGCGCCGCACCGGCGCAACTGGCGACCATGAAGACGGAGCGGAAACTACTACGGCCACTCATTGGAGGCGATCCCTGGAGATTGGGTTGCGGGCGGGGGCGGAAGTGCGGATGGCGCTGCGCAGGCGCGCCGAGCGGGCGCGCGGGTTGACTGCGAGTTCCTGCTCAGAGGGCGAGACGGGCTTGGCGACGCGCTCGAAGGTCGGCTCGTCGGTCGCTGCGACCAGCGGACGATGCCGCGAACCGGCAGGCGTGCTTCCGCTGCGTTCCCGGAAGAAGCGCTTCACGATGCGATCTTCGAGGCTGTGGAACGTGACCACGGCGAGGCGGCCGCCGGGCTTCAACGCGCGCTCGGCGGCTTCCAGGCCCTCTTCCAGCTCGTCGAGCTCGGCGTTCAGGTGAATGCGGATCGCCTGGAAGGTGCGGGTCGCGGGATCGCTTTTCTGGCCCGGTCGAAAGCCCGCGGCACGGCGCACGATGGCGGCCAGTTCAGCCGTGCGCTCGACCGGACGGGCGGCAACGATGGCGCGGGCGATCGCCCGGGCGCGCGGCTCCTCCCCAAAGTCGCGCAATACCCGGGCGATGTCGGCCTCCTCGGCCGAATTCAAAAATTCTGCAGCAGTAAGACCCGAGCGGCTCATCCGCATATCGAGCGGACCATCGGCCTGGAACGAGAAGCCGCGATCGGCGCGGTCGAGCTGCATCGATGAGACACCGATATCGAGCGCGATGGCATCGACCAGACCGATCCCGCGATCGGCCAGCGCACGGTCCATTTGCGAGAAACGCTCCTCGACCAGCGTCAGGCGCGGATCGTCAACGAGCGCGGGGCCGGCAGCAATCGCATCGGGGTCGCGGTCGAAGCCGATGACCTGGTCAGCGCCGGCGGCCAGGATCGCGCGGGTGTAGCCGCCCGCGCCGAAGGTGCCGTCGACCGCCGTGCCGCCGTCGTGCAGCGCCATCGCCGCGATGACCTCATTGACCAGCACCGGTACATGCGGGGCAAGCTTCGTGCCGGTGCTGGTCATGAGGCGCCTCGCTCTTCGAGGCGGTAACGGGCGATGTCCTTGAGGTCCTCTGGGATACGAGGATCGTCGAGAAGCAGCTGCGGGTTCCAGATCTGGAAGGTCTCGCCGGTGCCGAGGAACAGCGCGAGATCGCCGATCTGGCCTTTGCGGCGCATCATCGGCGGCATCAGGATGCGACCCGAGCTGTCGTAAGGCGTTTCTTCGGTGGCGGCGAACGCCATGAGGTTGCGCTGCTGATATTCGAGCTGCGCGTCCGGGCTCGTCTCTTCCTTTTCGGCCAGACGCTCGAGCTTTGCGTGCTTCAGCGCGGCGTAGGCAGGGTCATAGGCGCTGAGGCAGGGAAAAGCTTCGTGCTTGGCGAGGACGATCGTGCGGGCGTCGCCACGGCGTTCGATCACCCCGCGCAGGAATGCGGGAATGGATACGCGGCCCTTTGCATCGACCGCGTTCAGCGCACTGCCCTGAAACAGATGCTCTAGCGCCACGCCAAACCACTCCCCGTTCGTAGCGCACGAGCGGGTCCATCACGGATGCGCGCCATCGCGCGCACCGCGTCAGGATCGAATCAAAGGGTAAGCCCCCGCGCTACAGTCGATGTTGGTAACTCAACGACTTGCGGGATACAATGGGTTTTCATGGGAATTCGTGGGTTTTCGTGGGAAAGTCCGGAATTCCGTGCTTTTTTGGTGGGCGAAGGTTGGTTTTGTTCTTAACTTGTTCTTGCGGCGACCCCTGTGGATAAGTCTGTTTGTTGCGAATCGTTGCCGGATAGCCACGCCAGAAGATCCGTTATTGCGGCGAGCGCTGGCGAACCGGGTTCTGCATTGAGAAAATCCGCATCGGCGACGACGATGGCGCGGCCGTTACCGATCCGGCATACAGCGACGAAGCCATCGCTTCCGATGTTACAAGCTCCTTCTATCGCGCCCGGTGACACGGCGGTGACGTCGCGGCCGGCCAGCGCTCGTTTGGCGGGCCCGCGTGCGTCTGGCGCGTTAAGCCTCAGTCCCCAGTGCGCCAGGAGGCCAGTGTCGGTGAACATGATAGGCGGGTGCAGCGGATCGCCGAGCGGGCGGGCGCTCGGCCATTCCAGCATCGGGTCCGCAAGGACGAGGACCCTGCCGCCGCGTCGAACCCATGCATCCAAAGCGACGAGATCTTGCGGCGACTGGGCAGGCGGCTGCGCCATGAGCAATAAACGCCCCTTCGATAGTTCAGTCGCGCTGGAGGTACTGATCGGCCGAACATCGAATATCGCGGAAAGCGCGGTGAGCGTCGGCGATCCCTGGCCGCGCGGGTCGAAGCCCTCGCCAAATACGATAGGCAAACTGGTCAGCAGCATCACTTGCGGCTTCGCGACGGTGCGGCTCGACTTACGCTGCCAATAGGTTCCCGCCAGGAAAACAGCAGCAACAAACGCAACGAACAACCCTAAGAGCGCGCGTCGACGCGCGCGGGTCATTTGTTTTCAGTGGCGGAGTTGCTGTCTCGCGACGAAGCCCCAGGCGCGACACCTAGTTCTGCGAGAGGCTCGCTTGGCTCTTTATTCATTGATGCCTGCTCGGCCGCGTTCACCGTATCGTCCCGGCTCGAACGGCTGATGATCGAACCCAGGAGAACCAGCAAAAAGGCGCAGGCAAGCCCGGTCAACCCGATGCGGATGCGCTGCGCGCTACTGCCGGCTTGATAGGGCATCGTCTCGACGAAGCTATGTCTCGCTTCGACAATATGCAAGAAGTCGGCCTTGACGCTAACAGCGTTGCTAGCGAAGGCGACGCCATGACTCGCACCCCCATGCTATTCGCGCTTGTCGCTGCCGCTGCGTTAGCCGGCTGCAACAAGGAAGATCACACCATCGTGGCCGGCGGGCCGCAGGAAGATCCCAGCACTGCCGTTACGAACAACGAGCCGGTTGCTCTCCCCCCTTCGATCCAAGCGAGCAAGTCGTATCGCTGCAAGGATAATAAACTCGTCTACATCGACTGGATGTCGGACGGCACGGCACGCGTGAAGAAGACGCGCGAGGAAGCCGGCACCAGCGTCACCGTCGGCAATGAGCTCAAGGGTGACGCCAAGGCCTCGACGGTCACTTACAACGGCGAAAGCTGCAAAGCTTAAGTCGCTCCGCTTGAACTCCCCTCTCGCGCGCTTCATTGTCGCGGCGGGAGGGGATTTTTCATGATATTGACCCGGCGCGCCTTCACGACTGGCGCGATCAGCGCGACGGTAAGCGGCTCCCTAGCCACCCAGTCCTTAGCCCAAGCGTCGACGTCCGCGGTCGCCGCGGCCTTCGCTGCGATTCAGCGTTATGGCGAGGCCCATCGGCAACACTTTAACCTGCCGGGTATGACGCTGGCGGTCGGGGTACCGAACGGCGTACGGCAGACCTTCAATTTCGGCTTCGCCAACGCCGACGCGCGCACCCCGATCACGCCGGACACACTCTTCCAGATTGGGTCCATCAGCAAAGTCATGGTTGCGCTACTTGTGCACCGATACGCAGCTGAGGGCCGGCTGCGCCTCACCGACCGTGTTTCTGATTTATTGCCGTCCGTCCCCTTGCCGCGTGGGAACACGATTACGGTGCAGCACCTGCTCGATCACGTCGCGGGCATCCCGGGGGACGCGCCGACATTCGCGGCCGACGGACTGTGGACCGCTTATGCGCCCGGGTCTCACTGGCACTATTCCAACACCGGTTACGACATTCTAGGAAAGCTAACCGAGCATTTAAGCGGCAAGCCGCTCGCACAGTTGCTGCAGGAGCAAATCCTGCTTCCGCTCGGGATGGCTCGTTCGCGCGGCGCGATCATCGGCGCTGACCGCTTGCGATACGCGCAAGGATATGAGGCTGCCGACCAGTTAGCCCCATACGTTCGCGGCGTTCCGCTGGCTCCGGCCCCTTGGGTGGACGTTACATTTGGTGCTGGTAGCGTAGCCTCGACAGCCAACGAGATGTTGTCGTTCTTGCAGGCGCTGGCTGGCGCGGCGCAAGGCAAGGGCGTGCTGGGACTATCGCCAGCCCAAGCGCGCGAGTTCGTGACCCATGCGGTGCGTAGCGAGGCGCCAGGGATGACGTACGGTAACGGTCTGATGCACGTCGGCACGGGCGGCCGAAACTATCTTCACCATACCGGTGGAATGCTATCGTTCTCGTCTTCGTTTCACACGGACGTCGGCAGCGGCATCAGCGCCTTCGCGAGTTCGACGATCAACGCATTCGCCGAATATCGTCCGCGGCTGCTGACCATGTTCGCCGTCGATGCGATCGGCAGCGCAATGGCCGGCAAGCCGGTGCCGAGCACCCCGGGCCTGGAACCGACGCTGCCAAACCCCGCGAGTTACGCGGCACGCTACATAGGTCCCTCAGGCGGATTCGAGGTGCAAGCAGGCAAATTGCTGACCATCGTGGCCAACGGACAATCAGCGCCGTTGGAGTGGCTGACTGAGGACATTTTCCGGACGACCCATCCTTCCTTCCGCCAGAACAGTTTTTTGTTCGAGCGCTCTGGCGGCGCGGTGTCGCGCGCGGCGTGGGGATCGAGCAGCTTCATCCGCGCAGGTGCCGCCGGATCGATACCTTCGAGCGATCCTGCCATCGCAGCGCTCGCGGGACGCTATGTCAACGACGACCCCTGGTATGGACCGGCGCCAGTTGTCGAGCGCGGTGGTCGGCTCTGGCTGGGCACCGAGACCCCGATGACAAAAATCGGCGACAATCTCTGGCGCATCGGTCGCGAAAGCTGGTCGCCGGAGCGTGCCTCCTTCTCTGACTTTATCGACGGTCGGCCACAGACGTTTGTTTTCTCTGGAACGAAATTCACTCGTCACGACATCTAGGGCCGGTGACCTAGCCCCACTTGACCGCCATCGCTAAAGCGGCGCCATGGACGTTCTGGAAGCTTCCCGCATCACGCCCGAAATGGTCGTCGAACACGGCCTCAGCCCCGAAGAGTATGACCGGATCCTGAAAGCGCTGGGCCGCGAGCCAAACCTCGTCGAACTCGGCATTTTCTCCGTCATGTGGTCCGAGCACTGCAGCTACAAAAGCTCGCGCGTCCATTTGAAGAAGCTGCCGACCGAAGCACCCTGGGTCATCTGCGGTCCGGGCGAGAATGCTGGCGTGATCGACATTGGCGACGGCGACGCGGCAATCTTCAAGATGGAGAGCCATAATCACCCGTCGTACATCGAGCCGTACCAGGGGGCGGCCACGGGCGTGGGCGGCATCCTGCGCGACGTGTTCACGATGGGCGCGCGGCCCGTGGCGAACCTCAACGCCCTACGGTTCGGGCGGCCCGATCATCCGAAGATGCGGCACCTGATCGCTGGCGTCGTCGCGGGGATCGGTGGCTACGGCAATTGCGTCGGCGTCCCGACCGTTGGCGGCGAAGTCAATTTCGACCAGGCTTATGACGGCAACATCCTGGTCAACGCGATGACGGTTGGTGTCGCGAAGACGGACAAGATCTTTTATTCCGCCGCGAGTGGGATCGGCAATCCGATCGTCTACGTCGGCTCCAAGACCGGTCGCGATGGAATCCACGGCGCGACCATGGCCAGCGCTGATTTCGACGAGAACAGCGATGAGAAGCGCCCGACCGTGCAGGTTGGTGATCCCTTCACCGAAAAGCTTCTTATAGAGGCCTGCCTTGAGCTGATGGCGACCGACGCCATCGTCGCCATCCAAGACATGGGCGCGGCGGGGCTAACCAGCTCTTCGGTCGAGATGGCGTCGAAGGGCGGTGCGGGCATCCGGCTCGACATGAACAAGGTGCCCTGCCGCGAGACCGGCATGACGCCCTATGAAATGATGCTGTCGGAGAGCCAGGAACGTATGCTCATGGTGCTCAAGCCCGGCCGCGAGCCCGAGGCGGAGGCGATCTTCCGCAAGTGGGAATTGGATTTCGCGGTCATTGGCGAAGTGACTGACACCGGGCACATGGTCCTGGAATTCAACGGAGAAGTCGTGTGCGACATTCCGCTGGACCCGCTCGCGGACGAGGCGCCGCTATACGACCGGCCGCATCTTCCACTCCCCAAGTACAAAGCTTGGGCGAACGTGGCGCCACTTAAGGATCCGCCGAAAAGCAGCGATGTGATGGCCGACTTGCTCAAGCTCATGGCCTCGCCGAACCTCGCCTCGCGCCGCTGGATCTGGGAGCAGTACGACCAGCAGGTCGGTGGCGACACGGTCCAGCGTCCGGGCGGCGATGCGGCCGTCGTGCGCGTGCATGGATCGAAGAAAGCGCTCGCGATGACAACCGATTGCACGCCGCGTTATTGCTATGCCGACCCATATGAGGGGGGGAAGCAGGCGATTGCGGAAGCCTACCGAAATCTATCCGCGGTCGGTGCGCGGCCGCTTGCGGTCACCAACTGCCTGAACTTCGGCAATCCACAGCGCCCTGAAATCATGACGCAATTTGTCGAGTGCTTGCGCGGCATGGGCGACGCCTGCCGCGCGCTCGATTTTCCGATCGTGAGCGGCAATGTCAGCCTCTACAATGAAAGCAAGGCAACCGGGGGTGGCTCGGCGATCTTACCGACCCCGGCGATCGGTGGCGTTGGACTTGTCGATGATTGGGTCAAAACTGCCACGGTCGGATTCAAAGCCGAAGCAGAGAAGATTCTCCTGATTGGCGCGGATGCCCGGGCGCAGCCCGAAGTGGGCCAATCCTTGTGGCTGGATGTATGTCACGGTCGCCGTGATGGCCCGCCGCCGCGCGTAAACCTCGAGGCCGAGCGCAAGAACTCCGAATTCGTCCGCATGTTGATCGCCGAAGGCTTCGCCACCGCCGTGCACGACTGTTCGGACGGAGGCACTTTCGTCGCCGTTGCGGAGATGGCGCTGGCCGGCAACATCGGCGCGCGATTGGTGATCGACACGTTTGAGGACGAGGTCGACAGTGAGGTTGAAAATCATGCGGCGTCCCTCTTTGGCGAAACGCAGGGACGCTTCGTCGTCACCGAGCGGCTTGATCAGCACGCCGTCGAGAAACTTGCGCGCGACAATGGCGTTGGCTGCTGCTTCATTGGCTGGACCGCCGGCGACACGATCGCCATTGATCGGGCTGACCGGTCGGTGATCGCGGAGGTGCCGCTCGCCGAGATCCGTGCATTCAACGAGGGCTTCTTCCCCAAGCTAATGGGTGGCGAGCTGACGCCGGAGTTCTAGGGCTGGCCTCTGGCTATTCCGGCACGCCGCTCGGCAGGAAGCTCGGCTATCGGCCGGGCGCGCGAGTTCTCATTGATGGGATGCCGGATGCCGTCCGGCACCAGATCCAGGAGGACATCGGTGGCAGTCCGACCTGGCTCCGGATTGCCGAGCCCGGATTGGACGCCGCGCATCTCTTCGTTGTCGAGCGTGAGGTCCTGCACCAGCGGCTGATCGCCCTATTGCCGCTGCTGGATCGCGCCGGGTTCATTTGGGTGAGTTGGCCCAAGAAAGCCGCGAAAGTGCCGACCGCGATGACCGAGGACGTCATTCGTGAAGTTGCGCTGCCTTTGACCTTGATCGATGTGAAGGTCTGCTCGGTCGATGAGAGATGGTCGGGCCTGAAGCTGGTGATACGCAAGGAACATCGCTGAAGGGGGAATGGAAGATGCAGCGGTCAATGGTGAAGCCGATCGTACTCGCCACGTTGCTGTGCGGATCGCTGGACATCCTGCTGGCGATTATCTTGACGCTGTCGCGCGGCAAGGACGTCGGCAACATGCTTCGCTTCGTTGCGTCAGGCCCATTCCCAAGCGCCACGAGCATGGGGGATGCGGGCGCCCTGCTCGGGCTCGCTGTGCATTTTGCACTGATGGCCATCATGGTCGGCGTGTTCATGATCGCCGCCCGCGCGTGGCAACGGCTGACGGACTGGCCTTCGACAGCCGGCGTTATTTACGGCCTGATCACCTACGTCGTGCTTGACCTTGTCGTCGTCCCCTTGCGGTTTCCCGCCGCATGGCCTCCATCGGGTCTATCGATCGCGACCCAATTGTTCGCCCACGTCTGTCTGGTCGGCATTCCGACGGCTTTGATCGCGCGACGCTTCTTGCGCGGCTAGATCCGGCCGAAGCCCTGATTGGTGACCTTTCGGCCAAAGCCGCCCGTAGGCGTGCGCTGAACCAGCGGATTGGTGGCCTTCTCGAAAAGTTCGACAGTTTGATCGAACAGCTTTCGAAGCTGCACGACCTCCGGCACCAGTTCGTCGGGGAAGCGGCGGCTTTCTATGCAGAAGCGCGCGGTCGTCTCGATCAGCTCGGCAACCTTGGCGAGCGGTTCTGCGCCAAGCTGGCGAGCCTCTCCCTTGAGCGTGTGCGACGGCATGACCAGCGCGATCGTATTCTCGTCGCGCATCGCCTGTTCGATCTGCGCGATCGACTTCACGCCATCTTCCTTGAAGTAGCTGAGAATGCGGATGAAGCCCGGGCCGAGTTCGGACCGCCCCTTTTCGAAGCTCACCCAGTCGACGACGTCCAAAGCCTCTTCGGCCACTCAAAGCTCCCTGATTCTTCAGGGTGGGATAGGCCGGAAACGGTAAACTTTGCCTTACGACCTAGCGGCGATTGCGGTCGAACGGATTGCTGCGGCCTCGGAATTCGAGCCGCAAAGGGATCGCTTCCATGTTGAAGTCGCGCCGCATGGAGTTGAGCAGATAGCGGCGATAACTGTCCGGCAACTCGTCAGTGCGGTTCCCGAAGACGACGAAGCTGGGCGGGCGGTTCTTCACCTGCGTAATGTAGCGAAGCTTTATCCGCTGGCCTTTCGGAGCCGGTGGCGGATTGGCCTCGATAGCGCGCTCGAACCAGCGATTGAGCTCGCCCGTCGGCACGCGGCGACTCCACGCCTCCCGCATCTCGAACGCGACCTTGAATATCATGTCCGTCCCCTTGCCGGTCTTGGCAGACACGGTGAGCAACGGGACATTACGAAGCTGGGACAGGCCCTCGTCGAGCGCGGCTTTTACGCCGTTGAACAACGAAGAGGCGTTTTCGGCGACATCCCATTTGTTGAGGGCGAGGATCAGCGCTCGCCCCTCCTCGATGACTTGCGAGGCGATGCGCAGATCCTGCGATTCAAGGCCGCGGGTGGCGTCGAGGAGCAGGACGACCACTTCGGCATAGTCGATGGCGCGGCGAGTATCGGCGGCCGACAGGCGTTCAAGCTTGTCCTCGACCTTGGCGCGTTTGCGCAAGCCCGCGGTATCGACAAGTTGAACCGGATGGCCGTTCCATTCCCACTGCAGGCTAATGGAATCGCGGGTGATGCCCGCTTCCGGCCCCGTGATCATCCTCTCCTCGCCCAGCAATCGGTTCACCAGCGTCGACTTGCCCGCGTTCGGCCGTCCGACGATAGCAATCTTCAGCGGGGCGTCTTCGTCGTCTTCCGCCTCTTCCTCAAAGTCCTCGCGCTCGATCAGCGGCTGCAGCGCCCCAAACAGGTCGGCGATTCCTTCGCCGTGCTCGGCGCTGACCGCAATCGGCTCGCCGAGGCCCAAACTGAAGCTTTCGAGGATGCCCGCTTCAGCGGCACGGCCCTCTGCTTTGTTGGCGACGACGATCACCGGCGTGCTTTCCGCGCGCAGCCAGCGGCCAATTTCCTCGTCAAGCGGTGTCAGGCCGTCGCGTGCGTCGATCAGAAACAGCGCGGCGTCGGCTTCGCGAACCGCGGCCTCGGTCTGCGCCCGCATTCGGCCCGGCAATGTCTGTGGATCATCCTCTTCAAACCCAGCTGTATCGATGACTCGGAAGTCCATGCCCAGCAGGCTTGCGTCGCCCTCACGACGGTCGCGCGTGACGCCAGGCCGATCGTCGACCAGCGCGAGACGCTTACCGACCAGCCGGTTGAACAGGGTCGATTTGCCGACATTGGGTCGGCCGACGATGGCAACGGTCGGAAGAGGCATGAGGCGCCGATAGCAGCGCCACGTCGGCGCTGCGAGGGGGCTTAGCGGAACGCCGTCAGGCGGGCGCGATCATCGAGGATGTAAAGCGTCGAATTGGCCACCACTGGCGAAAGGCTGATCGGCGCGCCGATGCTCGTCTGGCTCTGCACCGCGCCCGTGGTCGGATCGGCATAGATCAAGGCGCCGTTTGAGCCTGTGACGATCAGCCGGTTGCCCGCTAGCACGGGACCGGAATAATCGATCTCACCCTTTTTCGACTTCGCCTTCTGGAACTGCGGCAGCTGGCTAATCCAACGCACGTGCCCGTTCTGCCGATAGACGCAGATGAGCTTGGCATCGTCGGTGACGACAAAGATCCAATCACCCGCGACCCATGGGGTCGAAATGCCGGCGACATTCAGCTCCCACTGACGCTGGCCGGTCGTCAGCTCGAGCGCGACCATGCGTCCGCCCTGTCCGATCGCGATGACCTGGCCGCTATCGATCACCGGATCGGCGTCGATATCGTTAAGCGAGGAAACGCTGGTACGGATACTCGTGCGCTGAAGGGCGTCCTGCCAGACCTGGCGGGCGTTCTCGTAGCGATAGGCGTTAAGCTCGCCCGAGGAGAAGCCGGCCACGACCGTGCCTTGGCCGACTGCCGGTGATGCCGAGCCGAATACGCCGGCGACCTCTAGAGAGGCTTGCTGCGACCAGTTGGTCGAGCCGTCCGCCGTCTTCAGCGAGTAGATCTGATTATCCTGGCTGATGACATAGACGGAATCATAGGCGACCGTCGGGGCGCCGCGCAGCGGACCGCCCGGACGAACCTGCCAGACGATCCCGCCATTCCGCTCATCGAGTGCCGCGACGAAGCCCAAGCCGTTGGTCGCGTAGACGCGGCCGTTGGCGTAGGCGAGGCCGCCGCCATAGAGCGACGCCTGGTTATTGCGCTCGGTCGGGGTCTGGCTCGCCCAGACCTGTCCACCCGTTGACGCGTCGAAGGCGCGTACCGAACCCAGCGTATCAATGGTGTAGACGCGGCCGCCGGCGACGATTGGAGCCGCGGCCAAGCGGGCCGTCAGCGAATTTCCCCGTCCGGCCTGCACGCTAAATGCGCGGTTGAGGGCCTGGCCAAGCGCCAGCTGCCCCATCGACTTGACGGCGTTCCCGCCCGACTGCGTCCATTCCGTATTTGCCGTTGCGGCAGGCAAGCTCATCGGCAGCGCCGCAGTCTCGGGATCGACCGCAACGTCGCCTTCACCGGTCAGGACGGCAATCCGTTGGCCAAGGACCGGCGTACTCGGCCCCTTCCCCTTCTTCAGGATGCCGCAGCCGCTGGCCGCGAGCGTCGCCGCGACAAGAAGGGTGGTCCGGGTAAGCGTCAGTTTGTTCATGCTGGTCCTATTGGGCCTGAGGCGGAAGCGCGCTGCTGGCGTCGACGCCAAGCGAGCCAGCGACCTGAACGGCGCGTGCGCGAATGGATTGCGGGACATTGACGTCCTTGACGATGGCCAGGAACAGCTGCCCGGCTTCCGCCTTCTTGTTTTGCTTGATTAAGGCGAGGGCGGTCATCTCACCGGCACTTCCGAACCAGGGATCGCCAGGCTTCGCAAGCGGCTGCAGACGTGAAATCACTTCTTGCGGTTGAAGCTGGTCGAACTGCAGGGCCGTTTGCCGGATTAGCGCCGCGTCACGGTACGGCTTCGGTAGGCCGCTATTGCCAGCAATGGACTGATAGATTCCGGTAGCCTGCTTCGGGTCGCCCTGCTGAAGCGCGACGGCCGCGCGCGCGAACATTGCGGTCCCGCGCACCGCCTTGCTGCCGTCCTTAGATAGCTCGTCGAACTTCTGAGGAGCCTGTGTAACGTTGCCCGACGCGATGTCGGTATAGGTTTGCGCAAGCTTCTCGACCCGCGCCTCATTCTGCTTTGCCTGGCGCTGCTTCCACCAGATGAAGCCGCCGCTGACGACCAGAAAAAGCACCACTGCGGCCGCGATCCAGCTGCCATAGCGCTTGAAAAAATCCTCAACCTGATCGCGACGCAGGTTCTCGTCGACTTCGCGGACGAAGGTGTCGCTGATTTCCGGGGGCTGCGCCAAGAAGGTTCCTCAGTCGGCTAGCAAAGGGGTCAAACTGCCGGTCGCTTCCCTCCCCCACCGATGATGAACGGAAGCTGGCGGCGCACCGTCTAGCGGCTATGGCGATAAACGCAAAGAGGCGTCAGGCCTTCGACCGGTAGGTCTGGTCCGCCGTCGGAAAGCGGCGCCTGCGCACTTCCTCCGCATAGGCTTGCGCTGCTTCGCCGATCCTCGTCGCCAAGTCGTCATAACGCTTCACGAAACGAGGGGTTCTTTCGAACAAACCCAGCATGTCGTCGGTCACCAGGACTTGGCCGTCGCAGTTCGCCGAAGCGCCGATACCGATCACCGGTACCGATACCGCGGAGGTAATCTCGTCGGCCAGTTCTTCGAGCACGCCTTCCACGACGATGCAAAAGGCGCCCGCCGCGTCGATTGTCCGCGCATCGAAGAGTATCTTGCGCTTTTCCTGCTCCTGCCGGCCTCGAGCGCCATAGCCGCCAAGTGTATTCACGGCCTGCGGCGTCAAGCCGACATGGCCGATGACAGGAATTCCCCGCTGAACCAGGAATTCGACCGTCGGCGCCATCGCCGCCCCGCCCTCCAGTTTCACCGCGGCACAACCGGTTTCCTTTAGGATGCGCGAGGCGTTGGCGAAAGCTTGCTCCGGTGATTGCTCGTAGCTGCCGAAGGGCATGTCGACGGCCACCAATGCGTGCCAGCTTCCGCGGACGACCGCGGCGCCATGCGCGCACATCATCTCCAGAGTCACTGGGATGGTCGATGGCAATCCATAGATGACTTGCCCGAGGCTATCGCCGACCAGCAGCATTTCGCAGTGCGGATCGAGCAGTTGCGCCATTCGCATCGTGTAAGCGGTCAGCATGACGATCGGTTCGGCGGTCGAACCATCGACTTTTCGCGCGCGAAGGGCCGGCGCCGTCATCCTCTTGCCTGGCACCGGCGATGGGGTTGCGCGACTAGTGGCGGTATCGATGGTGAAGGTGGACATTTTGCTCATCTAGCCGCTCACAAAGCCGCGCGCCAATCACGCTGTCGTTTCGCTGCCAAAACAGTCGGAACCTAGGCAGCTGTTTTTCGTCTTTGTCGCAAGTGCGCAGCAAGCCTGCGTGATTTGGAATGTTGGAGCTATCGATGACCACTCGCCATTTCTTTGGCGACCTTGCCCTCGCGGTCCTTCTCGCCATCCCCGTCTCGGCCATCGCCGCTACGTCTCACGCCGTCCATGACGTCAATCCCGCTCCGACGAGCAGGATTGCAAAGATGACGCAGTCGCCGGTCGATAATCGCTTTAGCCTGTTCGCGCCCAACTGATTCAGGTCGGTAGACGGTCTTCCCATTCCGCGCCCTGCGCCAGGCTGATACTGTCCAGTACGGTGGTGCTTTGATCGCGTAACACCATGAAAGCTCGCCGAATGGCGCAAGTAGCTTCGTCGTGACAGTCCCCGCACGGTGCGTAGAAATTCACGCTCGCGCACGGGACAAGTGCAATCGGCCCTTCCATCGTTCGGACAATTTCGCCGAAGGAGATCGCGTTGGCTTCTCTCGCCAATTGATAGCCGCCGCGAGGTCCCCGAGAGCTCTTCACCAGCCCCGCTTTCTTCAAGTCGAGCATGATCAGCTCGAGATACTTCGGCGGAACTCGCTGAGTTTCCGCGATGCGGCCGAGTTGAACCGGCACGCCGCTGGACTGCTCGGCGAGAAACAACAGGGAGCGTAACGCGTAACGGGTCTTCTGTGCGATCATTGGCTTGCGACCCTAGCCGCTCCCCGCATGCGCGCAATGCAAGAACCGGCCGATCGCCGCGACCGATCCAATGTCCCGTACCGATGTGAACTTCATTTAACCTGCTGGCCACGGCGATGAGAAATCTATCGCAGTACCGCGGAATCCTCGGCAGACTTTCGCCGCTGGAGAGTAAGACATGAAAACCTTGATTGCTTCGGTCGCTGCAGCCGCGCTCATGGCAACGCCGGTCCTGGCGGCCCCGACCGCGACCACCACAAAGACGGTAACGACGAAAACGCCCACGGCCAAGGCCACGACGACGGTCACGACCAAGGTCACGCCAGTGGCAACCACGGGCAAGGCGCACGCCCAGGTTAAGCAGCGCACGCACGTCACCAAGGTCAGCATGAAAAAGTCGACTTCCGCAAAGTCGGCCGGCACCAAGAAGAGCTGATGCGCCAGTCTTCGTACGACGCTGCTTCCGTCGACTCCCGCGAGGCAGCGTCGTACGGGACATTGACGCAAGGTGTTTTGTTGAGAGGTATTATGGGCCGCAAGATCTTGCTGATTGAGGACGATCGCGAGACCGCGTCCTATCTTGCCAAGGGACTCACCCAGGAAGGCCATTGCGTCGATGAAGCGCACAACGGCCAGGACGGCCTGTTTCGCGCCACCGACGGCAGTTTCGACCTGATCATTCTCGACCGCATGTTGCCCGGCCTAGACGGCCTCTCCGTTCTGCGCGCTTTGCGTGCGGCGCACATCGAGACCCCCGTCCTTGTCCTCTCCGCACTTGCGTCGGTCGGCGACCGGATCGAAGGCCTCGAGTGCGGGTCAGACGACTATCTCGTGAAGCCATTTTCCTTTGCGGAACTTCTGGCTCGGGTGAACGCGTTGTTGCGTCGCCGCGAGGCGCGGATCGACCCTGCCCAGCATCGGCTGACGGTTGGTGACCTGGAGATCGAACCGCTGTCGCGCACCGTCAAACGCGGCGGCAAGAAGCTTGATCTCAAGCCGCGCGAATACCTCCTGCTCGAGTATTTTGCCCGCAATGAAGGGCGCGTCGTCACTCGCACGATGCTGCTGGAGCAAGTGTGGGATTATCACTTCGACCCAGGCACGAACGTGATCGACGTGCATGTCAGCAGGCTGCGGCGAAAGCTCGACGAAGGATACGACAAGCCCCTGCTGCATACGGTTCGCGGCGCGGGCTACATGCTGGCGGCTTGACGCGCTAAACCTTGCGCGTGCCAACAACCCTTCGGATCGCCCTGCTGGCAGGGCTTCTTGCGCTGCTGTCGAATCTCGCGGTCATTGGATTCATCTATTTGCGCACCAACGACCAGGCTGTGGCCACGGTGCGCCAGCAGGTGGTTGAGCAGGGCAAGGTTCTGTCTGACGTTTACCGTTCAGGCGGTCAGCCGGCGTTGGATGACGCGATTGAAGACACGATGACCTACGCAGACCCGCAAACGGTCATCACGCTTCTGTCCCCGCAAGGACAGCAGATCAGGGGCAATATCGAGCCATCCTCGGCAAGCTCGCTGCCCCGGCAGGACGGGTATCAGCACGCTTTGGTTCGGGTGAAAGGCCAGACCACGCCGCATGAAGCAGCGCTGATCGCCTACCGGTTACCGACCGATCAATGGCTGCTCAGCGGTCGACTGGCGGGCGAAGCCTTCGCGCTGCGCGAAACGCTTGAACGATCTTTGTTCATCGCGCTCATCGTCGCCGGTCTGCTTGGCCTGTTCTGCGGTCTCATTCTCGCCAACTACGTGGGGCGCCGAGTGGGCGAGATCGCCAGCGTCGCCGACCGGATCAGTGCGCGCGACCTATCGCAGCGGGTCCCACTATCCGGTACCGGCGACGCGTTTGACCGCCTTGGCGTCCAAATTAACGCCATGCTCGATCGCATCACGGGGCTGATGGAAGAGTTGCGGCTGCTGACAGACAGTCTGGCGCACGACCTGCGGTCGCCAGTCAGCCGCTTGCGCTCGGCCGCACAGGCGGCTGCCGAAACGACCGACCCGGGCGAACAGGAAGAAAGACTGGGCAGCGTTGTCCGCCAAGCCGATTCCCTGATGCGCATTCTCACGGCCGTTCTGGAAATCAGCCGGTCTGAAGCCCTGACCGGGCGCAATCAGTTCAACTGGTTCGACTTGGGTGAACTAACGGCGGAACTCGCGGAGATGTATGATCCTCTTATCGAGGAGCGCGGAGCCGCGCTGGAATTCGAGCGCCCGGCACGAACCATACCGTTGTTCGGCCACCGCCAATTGCTCGCACAGGCGATCAGCAATCTCGTCGAAAATGCTATTCGATACGGGGCTGATGGCGGCAGTGTTCGAATCGGGATCACGCCCGGCGAGCGAGAGATCAAAATTGAAGTCTCCGATAGGGGGCCCGGCATTCCGGCCGATCGCCGGGCCGAGGCCCGCCGCCGTTTTGGACGCTTGGATTCCAGTCGCTCGGAGGAGGGTGCCGGGCTTGGCCTCGCGCTCGCTGAATCAATTGCGCATCTCCACCAGGGCAAGCTGCTGCTAGAGGACAATTCACCTGGCCTGCGCACCGTTCTGTTGCTCCCGGTGATCACTGGCGACAACGGACGCGGCTAAGGCTGCGACGAGCGCCGCACGCCGTCGACGAACCGCGCATCCGACCGCTTGCCGAAACGTTTCTCCCTCAGGGCAGCTGGCCCTCAGTCAGGAGAGAGTAAATGGCACACGGCTACATGCGCGAATATGATGAGGACTACGATCGCGATCAGATGCACGACCGCGACACTCAGCGCGATGATTTGCGCAATCGCGACTTCATGATGAACGACCGAAACCGCAGCTGGGACGAGAATCGCAACCGCGATTCAATGCGCAGGCAGGACGATATGTCCCGACCGCGCAGGCCTTGGAGCGATAGTCGCGAATGGTTCGGCGGCGACCAGAATCGCTCATCGCGGAGCCACGGTGCCAATCAGGACGACCATTACCGCAGTTGGCGCGACAAACAGATGGAAGCGCTCGACCGCGACTATGCGGACTATTGCCGCGAGCGTGAGCAGCAGTTCCATAGCGACTTCGACACATGGCGAAGCCAACGCCGCGACAGCGTCCAGCCGCTGCGCACCGGTATGACGCAGACTTCGACCGGCACCAATCCCGAGGGGATGCCGGACATTACGACGGATTTGGATACGTCGTCACAGGCCCAGCCGGCAATGGCCGACGCAGCGTTCGGGACGGCACCGAACCGGAACCGTCGGTAAGACTTCCTTGGGAGCGCGGACAAAACGGTCCGCGCTTCCTTATCCCTCGATGATGACCTTCGTGCCGAGCTTGGTGACCCCGTAAAGCTTCTGCGCGAATTTCATTGGAAGACGAATGCAGCCGTGACTGGCGGGATAACCAGGGTTCGCGCCACCATGGAACGCGATGCCGTAATCATCGATGCGCTGCATGAATGGCATCGGCGCGTTGTCGTACTTCTTTGAACGGTAGAAAGGGCGTTTTTCGAGGATCGTCCAGTTCCCGTAGGGCGTGATGTGCCCGGTTTTGGCACTAGACATGCTCGACGCACCAAGAAGCTTTTCGCCCCGGTAGACGTAAGTCATCTGCGTCAGCAGATCGACGACAATGCGCGTGTCTCCGGCCGCCGGGGCCTCCGTAGCCCAGACGAACTCACCCGGTTTCAGACCGACCTTGTTGAATTCCGCGACCATGTCCTTGTGGGCTTGCGGCGCATTGCCCAGCGTCCAGCGATACGGGACCTCGTTCGAAACCGACGGGCCGGCCTTTGTAGCCGCCATCTGCGGTGCCGACGCGGTCTGACAGCCAGCCAAGGCCATCGCGACGATCAGGGTCGCCGCCTTAGTAAATTTCATCAATTCCCCGCACCTCACCTTTGCCCACTTGCGAACAGCAAAAATGGACCGGAAGAGTCAATCCATCGTTTAACGCCAAGTTGCTGTTAACAGGCGCGATTTACCGGCTGGGGCGGAATTTGCTGGTCGATTTCCAGGCTGGTGCGGTCGGCTGATCAGCCACTCGCTCCACCAATGCGTAAAAGAACCGGTTGAAATCTTCCGCCGCTTTCCAGTCCATCGGCTGGTTCAGATCGTCCTGCGGCTTGTGATATCCGGTGCGATACCATTGCCGGTAAATTTGCTCGCTTCGCGAACCGGGGCGATAGCCGAACACGAAACCGGTTGCCGGAATACCCGCCTGCATGAACGGCCAATTGTCGGACCGCCGCAGCAAGTTGCGCTCCGGCTCGGGGTCGTGTCGCACGGCGATCCCCAGGCCGCCGGCCACCGCGCGCACATCGTCTCCCAGCGTGGAGTCATCGAGGGCGTGGACCGTGAGGATCTCAAGCGGGAAGATGGGGCGCAACTGGTCGAGGTTGATATCTGCGGCGATGCCGCTGAGCGGCGCGGTCGGATGCTTCACGAACCAGCGCGAGCCGAGCAGGCCCTTTTCCTCGCCGGAAACGACGGTGAACAACAGCGGTCGGCGGTATGCCTGCGCACGACGGCGCTCAGCGAGGCGGATGAGGAGGGCGACATAGGCCGCATCGTCCAAGGTGCCGTTGTAGAGCCGGTCGCCATTGACCGGCGTGCCAAAGCCGTAGCCGTCCAGGTGGGCGGTCAAGGCGATCGCCTGGTTGGCGGCGGCGGGATCGCGGCCGGGGAGCATGGCGAGCACGTTTGACGAGGCGATATCGCGCTCGCGGGTGGCGAATTGCGCCCTGAACTGCCCGGAAACCGCAAAGGTGGGCAGCGATTTGCCAGCACTTCCGGCCGCAATCAGTTGGATCGCTTTCGGGCCGACGACCTTGGACAGCGAGGCTGCGTTCAGCGTGAACTTCAGGAAAGCGTCGGGCTGCGCCGGATCGTCGGCCAGGGTCACCGAGCGCGCATAAGCGAACGGCCAGCGCGGGGGTTCGACGATAAAGCCGGGGTCGGCGATGGTCATGATGCCCACCGCGCCGGCGGCGCGGACGGCGGCTTCACGCGCGGCGGCGTCGGGCAGACCTTCGCGGTGAGTGCCGTGGCAGATGACGATCTTGCCGCGAACTCCCGCTAGCTGATCGGTGCCGCAGTAGCCGGCGTATACCAGTTCAGCGTTAACTCGCTGCGGCATGCCAGGACCGACCCCAACCGTGAGGTCGTACAGAAACCGCAAGGGCCGCCCGCCTACCGAGATTTGCACGCTGGTAAGGGCGATCTCGTGCATCGGCACGCGCTGGAACCAGCCGCCGTTCTCGCCCGCCGGCTTCAGCCCCGCCGCGGCGAACTTGCGCGCGACAAGCCGGGCGGCGCGTTCATAAGCGGCTGAGCCGGTATCGCGCCCTTCCATCGAGTCATTGGAGAGCTCCGCGGTCGTCGCCCACCACGCGCGCGTATCAGGGTCGAGCTTCGGCGGCGCCGCGGCGATGAGCGACAGCGCGGAGAGCGTGAGCGCGACCCTTATTCCCATTCAATCGTTCCCGGCGGCTTGGAGGTGTAGTCGTAGACGACGCGGTTGATGCCCTTCACCTCATTGACGATGCGGGTCGCGACGCGGCTGAGGAAGGCGGCGTCGAAGGGGTAGATGTCCGCCGTCATGCCATCGAGCGAGGTGACCGCGCGCAGCCCGCAGACATAATCGTAGGTTCGGTAGTCGCCCATCACGCCGACCGTGCGGACCGGCAGCAGCACGGCAAACGCCTGCCAAATGGCGTCATAGAGCCCAGCGTTGCGGATCTCCTCCAGGTAGATCGTGTCGGCTTTGCGCAGGATATCGCACTTGTCCTGCGTGACTTCGCCCGGGATGCGGATGGCGAGGCCCGGGCCGGGAAACGGATGGCGGCCGACGAATGCTTCCGGCAGGCCAAGCTCGCGGCCCAGCTCACGCACCTCATCCTTGAACAGCTCGCGCAGCGGCTCGACGAGCTGCATGTTCATGCGCTCGGGCAGGCCGCCGACATTGTGGTGACTCTTGATCGTCACCGACGGGCCGCCGGTGAAGCTGACGCTCTCGATCACATCCGGATAAAGCGTGCCCTGCGCGAGGAAATCGGCGCCGCCGATCTTCTTCGCCTCGGCTTCAAACACGTTGATGAACTCGGCGCCGATGAACTTGCGCTTCTTCTCGGGGTCGGTGACGCCTTCGAGGCCACCAAGGAAGTCGGCGCTGGCGTCCACGTGGACGAGCGGGATGTTGTAGCTGTTGCGGAACAGCGAGACGACCTGCTCCGCCTCCCCTGCCCGCATAAGGCCGTGGTCGACGAATACGCAGGTCAACTGCTCCCCGATCGCTTCGTGGATCAGCACCGCCGCCACAGCGCTGTCGACGCCGCCCGACAGGCCGCAGATCACGCGGCCCTTGCCGACCTGCGCGCGGATGTCAGCAATCTTGGCGTCGCGGAAGCTGGCCATCGTCCAGTCGCCCGCGCAGCCGCACACGTGGCGGACGAAATTTGCAAGCAGCTTCCCGCCGTCGGGCGTATGCACGACCTCGGGATGGAACATCAGGCTATAGCGCTTCTCCGCCTCATCAGTGGCGATCGCGTAGGGCGCGCCCTCGGAACGGGCGACGATTTCGAAGCCGGGCGCCAGCGTTTCGACACGGTCGCCGTGGCTCATCCACACCTGATGCTTGTCGCCGACGTCCCACAGGCCATCGAAGAGCGCGCTGGGCGCAACGATATCGATGAACGCGCGACCGAACTCTCGCTGGTCTGACGCGACGACCTTGCCGCCAAGCTGCTGGTGCAACGTCTGCTGGCCGTAGCAGATGCCGAGCAGCGGCAGCCCACTGTCAAACAGCACTTGGGGCGCACGCGGGCTCTCAGCGTGGGTCACCGAGGCCGGGCCGCCCGAGAAAATGATGCCCTTTGGCTTCAGCCGCTCGAACGCTTCCTCCGCGGCGCTGAAGGGCGCGATTTCGGAATAGACGCCGGCCTCGCGAATGCGCCGCGCGATGAGCTGCGTCACTTGGCTGCCGAAGTCGACGATGAGAATGGATTCGGTGGGCTGGACCGTCATGGTGGGCGATTAGGGAGGCGACCGCAGCGAGTAAAGCCGCTGGGTGTGTCCGCCGCGGGCACAGCCTACTGTATTCGGTAGTCAGGCAGGCTCCCGCTTTCGCGCCAATAGCGGTTGAGGCCGACCGCTTCCGTAAGCCGGTCGAATCGAGCGTCGGTCCGCATGCCCGCGGTGGAGGGAAGGAACAGCAACCTGCTACGCCTTTCATCCAGCGTTACAGCAGGGGCAGCGCCATCACGTGGCGCAAAGTCTGGAATGCTAAATCCAGCCGAGGTGAACAAAGCACCGGCATAATCGAACGCTGCATCCAATTGGCGCAGCAGTACCGCCAACTGGATACCGACCGTTGCGGCGCTGACGCTTTTCCTCACGTACTGGTTCAATTGGGCCTTGACGCTGCCGACCGCGGACGCTCCACCGGTCAGCGAGGCCCGTGCGGCCGCAGTAGCTACCTGCAGAAAGTCCTCATCAATTGAATCCGGTCGTCCTTGCGTATCTTCCGCTAAAGCGATTGCCGTCGTCGCCCTTCCCGAGTGCAGCGCCATGTCGAAGCGCTGCCGCCAGATCGCGGGGTGACTGCCATAGATACTGGCAGCCTCTTCGATCAGTCGATCTGCCTCATCGGGTTTACCGGACGCCCAAAGAGCCTGGGAATGCCACAGGTACTGAAACGCAGTCGGCGCCGTGCCCTTCAGCCCGCCGAATAACCGAGCCGCTTCCGCAAAGCGACCGACATCGCCAAGCAGCAACCCCAGGCTGTAGTTGACCAGAAATTTGCCGGGCTGAGCTTCCTCCGCTTTGCGAAACTCTTGTTCCATCAGCGCCCAATTTCCGCGCAGGGGACGAGCATAGGCCACACCAATGCGTCCGTAGGCATTGTGGGGGTCCAGGCTCAGGGCTCGCTGACCTGCTTCGCGCGCACGCTGCCACGTCGCTGCTCGCTCGGCCCCAGACAGGCCGTGGCCTCGATCTCCGTACGCACAGGACAGAAGGCCCCAGGCATCCGCATAAGTCGGGCTGATTTGGATGGCCCGGCGATAGAGACCGATCGCCTGTGCGTTGCTGTCACGCGTGCCCTGCGTCCACGCCTGCCAAGCCTGGGCCAGCAAAGCCTTCACCTCGGCTGGCGGCTCCTTGCCAATCACGAGAAACCGCCAGATTCCACCTCCAGCTGCGACCGCCGCCAAGCCTATGGTACCGCCGGCAAGTATGCGGCGGCGGGTGGTGTGAACCATGGGCCGCGCTGTCCCCGAAGGTGACGAAGCGCTTCCATCGATCACAGCTGCAATGGCTTCCTCGAGACGATTGCCGGATCCAGAGGGCGCCGAAAGATCCACCGTCTGATATTGACGGAATCCCAGCGGCGGCGGTGTTCCATCCAGCGTCACGGGCACCATGCGTCCGCGATCGCGCCCAGCCGCGGCTTCATCCTTCACCCAGTCGCTTTTGATCGAGTGCGCCGACCATAGCACGATGACGACGTCCGCAGCCTCGAGCGCCTGTTCGATCTCGCTTGCGAACTGCCGTCCGCCCTTGATGTGGCGGTCCCACCAGACGCTGTGCCCGCTGCGCTCCAGCAGTGCTGCGACCGACTCCGCTCGGGTCTCGTCGCGCCGGTCATAGCTCAAGAAGATCTGTGCCATGTGGAGCCCCCAACCCCACGAACATTAACGCCGGCACCAGTCTCCGCAACTTGCCCGTGATTTGCGCACTTTGCGGGGAGGCCGGCGACGGCAGCATAAAAAATGCGCCGGAGCCTTTCGGCCCCGGCGCACGTGTTTCGCTTAGCTAGGTCCGCTTAGTAGCGACGATAGCCGTACTGCGAGTAATCGTACGGCGTGTAGTTGCCGTAGCCGTAGTTGGCGCTCTGCCGATACAGATTCACGTCGCTGATGAAGCCGCGATAGTCAGTCTTGCACTTCCAGGTCATGTCGACCTGGCCCTGACCATAGCCGCCATACCGGCCGCTGGTCGCAACACCGCGGACGGTCAAACCACCGTTCCCGCGGGGCTCGACGCTGCTGATGCCGAGCACGCGCCCGCCACCATAATTGTTGTAGCCATAGCCGCCGTAGCCGCCGCCCAGACGCTGCTGAACCGCAGCCGCGCACTGGTTGACTGCAACCTGGCTGTTGGCGCCGTAGCTGTTGTAGCCATAGCCGCCGCCAAGCACCTGGTTGATCACCTGGCCCACGACGTTGCCGCCGTTCGGATAGCCGTAGCCGTAACCCGGGTAATATTGTGCCGCGGCAGGAGCCGCTGCGGCCAGGCCAGCAAACGCAATGCCGGCCGCCGCAATCTTCGTGAACGCCTTCATGGCAATTCCTCTCATTCCCTGTTCGCCGGCACAACGCACGACGACCCATTAGGTCGCCTTATCGTTACGGGATTGCACCGGCCCTGAACCGGCCGTTTGCTGCGGTTAAGCTTCGTCGTCCGCCGGCGGCGGCGCATCCCAATGCTTCAGCTTGCGATGGCGGTTCCACAATTCCATCGGCCGATCTTCCTGCCAGCCCAGCGCGACGGCGAGCGCAGCATCATCGTCCGCGGCTTCAAACTCGCGGAAGTGATCGATGTGGCCGCTGAAGCGGTCCAAGAAATACAGGCGATAGTAACGCAACCCCTGTCACCCCCCGGTGGCAGACGCCTGTCTAACACTTATCCCCAGCCCCGCCGAGTCAATTAACAGCGCGGTAGGTTAGGGCTTTAGACCCGTGAAATAACCGAGGAAGGCGTACACGTCCGAATATTCCTCGATGATCTTGGTCACCGGCTTGCCGCTGCCGTGCCCCGATCGCGTGTCGATGCGAATTAGATGCGGCGCATTGCCGACGTTGGGCGTGTTCTGCAGCTTCGCGATATATTTGAAGCTGTGGCCCGGCACGACGCGATCGTCGGTGTCGGCGGTCACGGCGATCAGCGGCGGGTAGGCCTTGCCGCCCTTGATGTTGTGATAGGGCGAGTAAGTCAGGAGCGTTTTGAAGTCGGCTTCCTGATCCGGGTGGCCGTAATCGTCGACCCAGTAACGGCCGGCGGTGAAGCGATCAAAGCGCAGCATGTCCATCACACCGACGCCCGGAGAGACGGCATCGAACAGGTCCGGACGCTGGTTGGTGACGGCGCCGATCAACAGGCCGCCGTTCGAGCGGCCAATTGCGGCGAGGCCCTTGGGCGCGGCGATGCCGTTGGCTTTCAGATATTCGCCGGCGGCGATGAAGTCGTCGAACACGTTCTGCTTGTTAGCGAGGCGTCCGGCGTCGTGCCACGGATTGCCATATTCGGAGCCGCCGCGGATGTTGGCAACGACGAACACGCCGCCCTGCTCGACCCAGGCGACGTTGGCCGGGCTGAAGCTCGGCGTCACACTGATGTTGAAGCCGCCGTAACCGTAGAGCAGCGTCGGCGCGGGGCCGGTGGCTCCCTTCTTGCGGACGACAAACATCGGCACCTTGGTGCCGTCCTTCGAGGTGTAGAAGCGCTGCTCGACCGAGATGGCTTCCGGATCGAAAGTCAGTTTGGGCACGGCCCATTCGCTCGCCTGGCCGGTCGCGGCATCGTAACGGTAGATGGTCGCGGGTCGGTTGAAGCTGGTGAAGGCGAAGAAGGTCTCAGGGTCGGAGATCTTGCCGTTGAACCCGGATACGGTGCCGATGCCAGGAAGCGCGATGGTCGAGTGCCGGTCACCGTTGAGACCGTAGACGCGGACTTCGGACTTGGCGTCGACGAGATAGCTGGCGATCAGCTTGCCGCCGATCAGGCTGACGCCGTCGAGCGCCTGCTTGCCTTCCGGGATGACGGTGACCGGCGCGATGCGGCGGATCGCGTCGACGGCGACCACGCGCTTGAGCGGTGCGCCTTCGTCGGTGGAGAAATAGAAGCGGCTGCCTTCGTTGCCGACGAAGTTCCACTGGTTCTTCATGCCGGTGAACAGGGCGATCGGCTTCATGCCCGGCTTGCGCAGGTCCATGACGTGGACATCGTTTTCGTCACCGGCGAGCGAGGTGGAGATGACCAGCCAGCGGCCGTCGTCGCTGACCTGCGCATAGTGGCTGAACTTGGGATTTGCGGGCGTCGAATAGATTAGCCGGTCGGCGGACTGCGGAGTGCCCAGCTTGTGGAAGTAGACCCGGTGATTGAGCGTCGCGTTCTGAAAGGTCTTGCCGGCGGCGGGCGCCGGATAGCGCGAATAGAAGAAGCCGCTGCCGTCCTTTGCCCAAGATACGCCGCCGCTATATTTCAGCCACTTGAGCTCGTCAGGCAGGATCTTGCCGGTGGCGACGTCCATCAGCCGGACGGTGCGCCAGTCGGTGCCGCCGTCCTGGATTGCGTAGGCGAGCAGCTTGCCGTCGTCGCTCGGCGTCCATTCGGCGAGCGCGGTGGCGCCATCCTTGGACCAGCCGTTCGGGTCAATGAGCTGACGAGCGTCGCCCTTGGCGCCGTCGCGGACGTAGAGGACCGACTGGTTCTGCAGCCCGCTGTTGCGCGTGTAGAAGTAATGCGCGCCCTTCTTGTCGGGGATGCCGAAGCGTTCGTAATCGTAGAGCGCCGTCATCCGCTGCTTGAAGATGTTGCGCAGCGGCAGCTTCGCAAGGAAGGCGTCGGTGACCTGGTTTTCCGCAGTGACCCAGGCTTCGACCTGCTTGTCGTTGCGGACGTCGTTTTCGAGCCAGCGATAGGGATCAGCGACCTTTACGCCGAACTGCGTATCGACGACACTGCCGGTGGGTGCGGCGGGGTAAGTGATGGCGGGGGCGGTTTGCGCGGCAGCCGCTGTCGGCAGGGTCATGATCGATACGCTCGACAGGAAAACGGCGGCCAGAACACGACGCATCAACTCCACTCCCCGGATAAACGAAAGGCGCCAACTGCTAGCAGCGGCGCCATCGTTTACTCAAGCGAGTGTTCGACGAACCGTCTTAGGCAGCCTCAAACTCTTCCGCGTTCTGGACCGGGCCCGAATCCTGGCCCTTGGCCGAGACGTCGCGGTCGACGAATTCGATAACCGCGATTGGGGCGGCGTCCGACGAGCGGATGCCGGCCTTGATGACGCGGGTGTAGCCGCCGTCACGGCCAGCGTAGCGCGGCGCGATAACGTCGAACAGCTTGGTCAGCTGCGCGTCGTCCATCAGGCGCGACTGCGCGAGGCGGCGGTTGCTGAGCCCGCCGCGCTTGGCCAACGTGACCAGCTTTTCGACATAGGGGCGCAGTTCCTTCGCCTTGGCGACGGTGGTGGTGATCTGCTCGTGCTTGATCAGAGCAGCAGCCATGTTCCGGAACAGGGCAGCGCGGTGGCTCGAGGTGCGTTGAAGCTTACGTCCGCCAACACGATGGCGCATGGGTCAGTCCTTTCGTTCGTCTGGGGACCGTACGAGGTATCCCCGGCCACGCAGCTCTTGGGGCGGCTGCGCTTTGCCCAAAAATGACAACGGCGAGCACCAAGCCCGCCGGACGCCTGCCCTCAAGCGGATTTGGCGCGGTTCGTCAAGGTTCGCGAGCCGAGCCGGACGACCAGCGACGACAAGCGACGATGGCTAGCGTGATGGTAGACCGAGCGTTCGTCGAGCTCACGGCACAGGCGCCGGTGCGCTTCCGCGAGGTTATGATACGGCAGGCCCGGCAACAGGTGGTGCAGCGCGTGGTAGCGGAGGCCAACCGGCGCCCACAGTGCAGGCAGCGTGCCTGGTGGCGGCACGTTGACGCTGTCGAGATACTGCGCGGTGACGCTCATTGGTTCGCCGTCATTCTCCCAGAGGTGAGCGACAAGAGTGCGAACTTGGTTGAGGAACATCGTTCCCGACGTCACGGCGAGGAAGATGAGGAAGGCGCGGAGCGGAACGATGCCGGTTGCGACCATCGTCAGCAGTGCGATTGCCCAGAGCGAGCAGGCAATCTCCATCACCTTCCAGTCGCGCGCGAACTGGCCCGTTGGCATTTGGCGGCGGAAGCTCGGATTGATCTGCAGGCCCGAATAGCGGGCAACGACGATCTGCCGCAGGCGCGGCGAAAGCAGCGATAAGGGCGCGAGGATGGCGAAGCGGATGAACAGGCCGATCGGCGCTAGCGCGGCGGCAATCAGGAAGACTGGCAGCGTCCATGGCTTCATTAGCGCGAGCGGCAGATATTCGGGATCGTCCGCGGTGCCATAATAGGTCTTGCCGTGGTGCTGGTTGTGAACGCCTTCGTACATGAAGCTCGGGATCAGCAGCGGCACCCCGATGAGCACGTTCCAAGTCAGGCGGAATCCGCGCACCGCACCCTTTTTGATGTGCGTCAGCTCGTGGATGAACGAGCCGGCGCGGTAGAGCGCGAGCACGGATACGAGGCCGCTCAACACGGAGACCCACGTCGGACGCGCGACCATCGCCGCGAACAAAGCCGCGTAACCGATGGCAGCCGATCCGATCATGTCCGCCCAGTAAATGCGGGAGTCCGGCACATTGAGATCGCGCGTGAGGCCCGCCGCGGCTTTCAGCATGGCGGCATCGTCCTTCGGGCGCGCAGGAACCCGCGGCGTGGAAGCCGCACCGGTGCGATCGCGAATAAGGGTCGCTGAAGTGTCCATCGGTCCGCGTGAAGTGTCTCTAATGCCATCAGATAATGGCGCGAATTGGGCGTTTGTAGGGTTCACTGGCGCAACGACCGATGAACGGCTAGCCCATGCGGCCATGAACAGCAGCGCCGTCACCATCCGCCCCGTCCTGACCAAGAAGGACCGCAAGGCCTTCGTCGACTTCGCCTGGGACGTCTACAAGGTCGATCCCGCCTGGGTGCCGCCGCTGAAGGACGAGGTGCATGGCCTCATCACGCCCGGCAAGAATCCGTGGTTCGAGCACGCTCGCGCCCAGCTGTGGCTAGCGGAGCGCGGCGGCAAGGTCGTCGGGCGCATTAGCGCGCAGGTCGACGAGTTGGTTCAAGAGCATATGGCCAAGGGCACCGGCCAGTGGGGCATGTTCGAGGCGCTCGATGGCGAGGCAGCAGCAGCTTTGATCGCGACGGCCGAGGATTGGCTACGCGCGCAAGGCATGAAGACGTCGATGGGCCCGATCAGCCTGTCGATCTGGGACGAGCCGGGTTTGGAGATCGAGGGTTTCGCGGAATCACCGACCGCGATGATGGGTCACCACCGTCCGGAATATCAGTCGTGGATCGAGGCCGCGGGCTACGGCAAGGCCAAGGACCTGATCACTTACGCGCTCAACATCGAGCATTGGGAAGACCCGATGATCGACCGCCTCATCGCGACCGGCGAACGCAATCCGCGCATTCGCATCCGTGAAATCGATAAGTCGAAATTCGCGGAGGAATCGCGGCTCATCCTCAACCTGCTCAATGAGGCATGGTCGGACAATTGGGGCTATGTCCCGCTAACCGAATCCGAGATCGCCTACGCAGGCAAGAAGCTGAAGCCGATCATCTTCAACGAGCTGGTGAGGGTCGCCGAGCTCGACGGTGAGCCGGTCGCCTTCATGTTGACGATCCCGGACATCAACGAACTAACCAAGGACCTGAACGGTGAGCTGTTCCCGTTCAACTTCATCAAGCTGCTGTGGCGGTTGCGCAAACCACGCACGCGTCGGCTCCGCGTACCGCTGATGGGCGTCGCGAAGAAGCTGCACGGCAGCCGCCTGGCCAGCCAGCTCGCTTTCATGATGATCGAGTTCACCCGCCGGGACGCGGTGACCAAATTCGGCGCGAAGGAAGGCGAGTTCGGCTGGATCCTCGAAGACAACAAGGGGATGCTGTCGATCGCGCAGCTACCCGGCGCATCGGTCAACCACCGCTATCGGATTTACGAAAAAGCGCTGTGAACGAGGCGAAGTGAGACTTGACTGACGAGTCCCGTCCGCATCGGTTTGGTCTTGGGTCGATCATGGGGATCGTCCTCGTCGCCGTGATCGGCGTGCCGAGCGCGTGGCTGGTGTGGAAGTTCCACGGCTTGCCACTGCAACCCATCCACCCTGCGAAGGCCAGAGTGGTTGCGATCGCGCCCACGTTTGGACGATCGCCCCGGCAATGGATCATCATCCGGAACGCTCATGGAACGGGCAGCGTATCCGTGCCGATCGGGGATAATCATTGCAGTATCGGTGACGTGGTTACGGTCAACCAGCGAGGGACGACACTGAGCCCGCAGCCAACGACCTGTCGGTGAACGGAGCTTAAGTCAGCTCCACCCAGGTCGGCGTATGGTCCGAGGCTTTCTCCTCGCCGCGTACCCATTTGTCGACGTCGGCGCCGGTGAGGCGGTCGGCGGCCTCCGGTGAGCAGAGCAGATGGTCGAGGCGAAAGCCGAGGTCGCGCTGCCAGCAGCCCGCGGTGTAGTCCCAGAAGGTGTACAGTTTCTCTTCGCTCGGGTGGTAGGCGCGTAAAGCGTCGGTCCAGCCCTGGCTGACCAAGCGGCGCCAAAGTTCGCGCGCGGCAGGCTGCATGACGGCGTCATGCTGGGTAGCCTTGACGGAAAAGACGTCGCGGTCCTCCGGGACCACGTTCCAGTCCCCACAGAGAACAACGGGGCGCTCGGTCTGCAACAGCTCATCCGCGTGCTCGAGAAGCCGTTCCATCCAACGGATCTTGTAGTCGAACTTCTCGGTGCCGACCGGGTTGCCGTTGGGCAGATAAATGGACGCGACGATCAGGTCACCGACCTCAGCCTCGATGTACCGGCTGTGTGTATCGTCAGGATCGCCGGGCAATCCCATCCGCCGCAGCTTCGGCGTATCGCCGCGGGCGAGGATCGCGACACCGTTGAAACCCTTTTGCCCGTGCCAGACGGCGCCGTAGCCGGCCGCCTCGATATCGGCGATCGGCAGCGATTCATCCGCGCATTTGAGCTCCTGCAAACAAACGACGTCCGGCTTGGCGCGGTCGAGCCATTCGAGCAGCCGCGGCAGGCGCGCGCGGATGCCGTTGAGATTGTAGGTAGCGAGCTTCACCGAACCCGCTTAGCGGGCCGCGCCTAGACGGGGAAGCGCGCGTATCCGCGCTGCGTCACGCGATCGACGCAGGTCCGGTAATCGTCGTAGTCCTTGTCGCCCGGGCGCACGACGCCGACAGCCTTCTCCTCGTCATCATCATGCGGAAGCAGCACGATCGGCAGCGATGCCGGCGTAAGTTGCGCGCCCTCGCCCGACGCCAGGGTCAGCAGAATGCCACTTAGCCACCGTCCCGAGGGGCGGTTGAGCAAGGCGATCCGGTACTGCCCCTGCCAGATCGTCACCAAGTAAATGGCGCCCGATATGTTGGGAAAGGAAACGAAGCCCTTCTGCTCGAACTCGCGGTCGGTCCGGGAAGCTTCGCTGAAGACGAGATGACCTTCCGCGTCATTCCAGCTGATCGAGGTCAGATAGGCGAAAATCGCACCGGCTTCGCTGAAGGAGGGCCGCAGCGTCAGATACCTGCCTTCCAGCCATTGCACCGCCGGCCGAGCATAAGCCCCCATGGTGTCCGGTGCGAACAGGCGCATGTCCTGGGGCATGGTGACCGGGGCGCGGAGCTTCGTGCCGAGCGCATCCTCCAGTCGAATCACCGTTGCCAGCGTGAAGGGGCGCCGGCCGGCAAGCGCTTTCTCCAGCGTCGACAGGCTCACCTTGGCTTCGTCCGCCAGCCACTGCCGTGACAATCGCCGGCGCGCGAGCTCCTCGCGCACGATCGTCGCGACTGACTCGCTATTCTTATTGCTCAGCTCGTGCTGCATGATTGCCCCAGAATCAGTGCGCACATCTCCGCACATTTCCGCACATCTCGTCAACTGGCTGGACACTCCCGGCACAACGCGACGGCGATTTCCAAACACTGCCTGTGGCGGCGGCGGGGCGACAGGCAGATATGCGGCGCAACGCTAAACCACCGCGAACTTGTGAAAGGGGCAACATGTTCATCAGTCGCGCGAAAACCGGGTTTGGTGGCATCATCACCGTAAGCGCGGTGCTGTTCGTCACCCAGCTCATCCAGGGCATTCAGGCATTCACGCTATGAGTCCGCTCTGGTCAGATTTAGCGCTCGCACGCGCCGCCTGGGCCAAGGCCGAAGGCAACGATTCGGCCGAAGGGGGTAAGGTTAAGCCGCATCAGGCACCCCGTTCTGACGCGACAAGCCGCCCAGCGCGGCGCGTGCTTCATCCCCGCTTGAACAGTTTCGCGCTGTAATCAGAGGTTTTCATGATCCCGAAACTCAGCAGCGGAGCGCTGGCGCTCGCGCTTGTCCTCTCGCATCCCGCAAAAACCGCATCGCCGGAGCCAGACCTGGACACCGTTCGGGCCGCGACCCAGCGGTTTAAGGACGTCAAGGTCGCGCTTGCCGAAGGCTACGTCCGCGATCCGTCCGACATGTGCGACACGGCCACCAACATGGGTCGTCCGGCAAGCCTTGGCGGAATGGGTATTCACTTCTTCCGTCCCGACCTTCTCGGCATCAAGGGACCGCCAAACCCGCGGGTGAACGGCAACGGCACGCACACGGATTTCACCAAGCCGTCGGTGCTCATCTACGAACCGCAAGCTGACGGATCGCTCACGCTGGTCGCGGTCGAAAACCTGGTGTTCAAACTGGCGTGGCGAGAGGCGGGCCATAATGCGCCGCCGAGCTTCCATGGGGTCGCGTACGACCTGATGGAAGACAATCCAGCGACCAAGGTCGATGAGGCGCACATGTTCGAGCCGCATTACGACCGACACGTCTGGCTGTTCCGCGACAATCCCAACGGGGTGTTCGCGCAGTATAATCCGAAGGTGAGTTGCGCGGCCCACAAGCCGGCCATGGCAGGTGCCATGAGCCACCATGACGCGGGGCACTAGACGGAGAAGCTGGATCCGCAGCCGCAGCCCGACTGGGCATTCGGGTTGGTGACTTTGAAGGCAGCGCCGCCGAGATCCTCGACGAAATCGACCGCCGAACCGCGGACCAGCTCGAGGCTCATCGGGTCGACGACGAGGCGAACACCGTCGGTCTCGGCAACCTGGTCGTCGGCTTCCGGCGCGGACGCGAGTTCGAATTTGTAGGTGAAGCCCGCACAGCCGCCGCCATCGACCGCAAGTCGCAGGATGGCCGGCTTGGCCTGCCGCTCGGCGATCCAGGCCACGCGGCGTGCAGCGCTAGGCGTCAGGATAATCTGAGGTTCGGTCACAAGCACGAAATAGGAAGCCCGGTTGGGCCGAACAATATCAGTGGCCGCCGCCGGGGCCGCCCATGGCCACTGCGTCCATCGACGCCGCACCCGAACGGCGCTGCATCGCAAGAACGTAATCGGTCGATTTCATGAAGGGGATCGGGTTGACCGCGCGACCGTCGATCCGGACTTCATAGTGCAGGTGGTTGCCGGTCGAGCGTCCGGTGGAGCCCATTCGCCCGACTTGCTGGCCGCGCTTAACGTGATCGCCCGCCGAGACGAGGACCGCCGACATATGGCCATAGCGCGTGGTGATGCCGCGTCCGTGGTCGATCTCGACCAGATTGCCGTAGCCGCCGCTGTTCCAGCCGGCGCGAAGTACGACACCATCGGCGGTGGCGTAGATGGGCGTCCCATAGGCGCCGGACAGGTCGATGCCGGGGTGCATGGCCGCGGCGAATTTGAAGGGATCCGAGCGGACACCGAAGCCGCTGGTGAACGTCACGCTGGCGCGGATCGGCTTGTCGGACGGGACGGCAATGACGCCGTCCTGCAGCTGATCGAGCTTCTTCCAGCTGTCGAAGAGCGCCTTGAAGCTGGCGTTGGCAACGCCCTCGAACGGGCCACCGACACCGGTCGGGCTGCCGACGCGAGCGGGGCTGATGCCTAAGCGCTTCAGCTCGGCGGCGGTGACCTGGTAACGGACGTCAAGTGCCTTCGCGACGAGCGCGGCCTGCTCGAGCTGCGCTTTTTCCACGCGAGCGAGCGGGCCTTCATTGCCGAGCTTGCCGCTGGCGGCAGCAGCAACCAAGGAGGGATCAATCTTATGGCCGGCAAGCGCGGCTTCGATAATCGCCTGGCGGCGCTCAATCATCTGCGCGCGCGCTTCGGTGGCCGCCGGCAAAGCAGCCGCCGCCGGGGCGTACGGGCGGGACAGCAGTTGGCCAGTTGCGTAGCTTGCCCATCCCACGATGGTCAGCAGAACAACGAAAAACACCGCCTGAAGCGGTGCGGAAATCCGGAAGCGGCGAAGCTTCGTGCCGTCGTGAATGAAAAAATCGCGATCGCGAAACAGGCCGGTCGTCGTGGCCAGAAGTTGCGTCATGCGTCCCGCTCCACCATCGGGATGCGCAAACAGGCGCACCGCCGAATGTCCCAAATCTAAAGGAGCTCCCCAGCCCCGCCGTCCGCGCGAATTGCCCCACCGCGCTCCGGCCCGACAGACACTGCTTTCGGATGGTTAACAAATTCAACCGCAATCGACCGATCGCGGGACGAGTCGTCAGGACGACACGGTGAATGGAAGATTCTCGGAGCATCCCGCCCCTCTTCTCGTCCAAGCGAAAGCGAAAAATCCGGATTTCCGCGAATCTTTCGCGCTGCCTTGCGAGCGCCGCAATCAACCGTACAAGCGGCCTCGGGCCACGCCGTCCCAACGCGGCGCGTGCTCTCTGCGAGGAGAGTTGAAATGGTTGAACGTCCCGCGGCGCGTCCTGCGCGTCCATATTTCTCGTCTGGTCCCTGCGCAAAGCCGCCGGGCTGGTCACTATCTTCCTTCGATATCGAGGCGCTTGGACGCTCGCATCGCGGCGCCATCGGCAAAGCGCGGCTGGCGGAGGCGATCGAGCGCACGCACGCGCTGCTCCAGCTTCCGGCGGATTACAAACTGGGCATCGTCCCCGCTTCCGACACCGGCGCCATGGAAATGGCCATGTGGGCGCTGCTCGGCACGCGGCCAGTGACGATGCTGGCATGGGAAAGCTTCGGCGCGGGGTGGGTCACCGATGTCGCGAAGCAACTGAAGCTGGATGCTGACATCCGGACGGCGGATTATGGAAAAATTGCCCGGTTGGAGGGCATCGATCCGGCAAGCGACATCGTCTTCACCTGGAACGGGACGACGAGCGGCGTGCGGGTGCCCGATGCCGATTGGATCGCCGCGGATCGCACCGGCCTTTCTATCTGCGATGCGACGTCGGCCGCCTTCGCGCAGCCGATTGATTGGCAAAAGATCGATGTGGGCACATTCAGCTGGCAAAAGGCACTTGGTGGCGAAGCGGCGCACGGAATGATCGTGCTTTCGCCGCGCGCGATTGAGCGGCTCGAGGGCGAGCCTGCTCCCCGCCCGCTCCCGAAGATCTTCCGCCTGACCAAGGGTGGCAAGCTCATCGATGGGATTTTCCACGGCGAGACCATCAACACCCCATCGATGCTGTGCGTCGAGGACTGGCTGCATGCAATCGGGTGGGCCGAGCAACTCGGCGGTCTCGACGCATTGATCGCGCGCGCAAACGCCAATGCACAGGCGCTGGACGCGTGGGTCGCGGAAGCGGCTTGGATCGAGCACCTCGCAACCGATCCGGCGATCCGATCGAACACGTCGGTATGTCTGCAATTCAGCGATCGAAGCGATCCTGAAACAAACACCAAGCGGCAGAAAGCGATGGCGAAGCTGCTGGAGCAGGAGGACGCCGCTTATGACATCGGCGCTTACCGGGACGCGCCGCCGGGCCTGCGAATCTGGTGCGGTGCGACCGTGGAAACCGCCGACATCGACGCACTCGGGCCGTGGCTCGATTGGGCCTGGGAGATGACGAAGTGAGCAATGCAGTTAACGTCCTGATCGCGGACAAGATGGATCCGCGCGCTGCGGCGGTGTTTCGTGACCGTGGCATTACGGTTGACGAAAAGCCCGGCCTGACGCCTGAAGAGCTCAGCGCCATCATCGGCGGCTATGATGGCGTCGCCGTGCGCAGCTCGACGAAGATCGGCGCCGCGGCAATGGATGCGGCCCTGCCGCGGCTGAAAGTGATCGGACGCGCCGGAATTGGCGTCGACACGATCGACGTGCCCGCTGCTTCGGCACGCGGCATCGTGGTGATGAACACGCCCTTCGGCAATTCTATCACGACGGCCGAGCATGCCATCGCGATGCTGTTCGCACTGGCCCGCGAAATTCCGCAGGCCGATCAGTCGACCCAGGCAGGCAAGTGGGAAAAGAACCGGTTCATGGGGGTCGAACTGGCCGGTAAGACGCTCGGCCTGATCGGCTGCGGCAATATCGGCTCGATTGTCGCCGACCGGGCGCATGGCCTCAAGATGAAGGTCGCCGCGTTCGATCCATTCTTGTCGCCGGAGCGGGCGGTGGAGCTCGGCGTCGACAAGGTCGAGCTCGACGAGCTGCTCGCGCGCGCCGACTTCATCACTTTGCACACGCCGCTAACCGATCAGACGAGGGGCATCCTTAGCCGGGATGCGCTGGCGAAGACCAAGCCGGGCGTGCGTATTGTCAATTGCGCACGCGGCGGCTTGATCGATGAAGCGGCGCTCAAGGAAGGCCTTGAAAGCGGCCACATCGCCGGCGCGGCGCTGGACGTGTTCGCGCAGGAGCCGGCGAAGGAGAACGCGCTGTTCGGGACGCCGGGCCTGATCTGCACGCCGCATCTCGGCGCGTCGACAACCGAAGCGCAGGTCAACGTCGCAATCCAGATCGCCGAGCAGATGAGCGACTTCCTGTTGCTTGGCGGCATTACCAACGCCGTGAACGTCCCATCGCTGTCGGCGGAAGAGGCGCCGCGCCTGAAGCCGTACATGGCGCTTGCCGAAAAGCTTGGGCGGTTGGTTGGGCAGATTGCCGGAACTTCGATCCGCTCGATCGACGTCGAGGTCGAAGGCGCCGCCGCCGCGCTCAACATCAAACCGGTCACCGGCGCCGTGTTAGCAGGGCTGATGCGGACCTGGTCGGACACCGTGAACATGGTGAACGCGCCTTATCTGGCCAAGGAACGCGGCATCGGCGTTCGGGAAATCCGCAATGAGGGCGAAGGCGACTACCATACGCTGGTCGCGGTGACCGTCGGCACGGATGACGGCCCGCGCCGGGTCGAGGGCACTTTGTTCGGCAATCGCGCGCCGCGTCTGGTCAAAATTTTCGATATTCCGGTGGAAGCAGAATTGACCGGCCAAATGATTTACATCGTGAACAACGACCAGCCGGGGTTCATCGGCGCACTCGGCACGCGACTGGGGGAAAATGGCCTGAATATCGCGACGTTCAACCTTGGCCGCCGCCAGGAGCGGGGCGAAGCTATCGCCTTGGTAGCAGTGGATGATCCGATTACGCCGGCAGTGGCGCAGCAGTTGCGCGATTTGCCGGGGGTACGCGAAGTGGTGCCGCTAAGCTTCTGACCAAAGAAAAAGGGCGCCCCGTTTCCGGGGCGCCCTTCGACCGGCCTTCTGCGTGCGGAAGGCTAGTCGATAACTTAGTTGGCGCTGTTGCCGTCGGCGTCCGCACCGTTGCGGACCGAGTCGGCCTTCACTTCGCCGGCGTTGCGAACGGCGTCCGCAGCGTTGTCGGCATTCGCCTGGATATTGTCCGAGGCGTTGTCGGCATTGGCTTCGATGTTGTCGGCAACATTTTCAGCATTCGCTTCGATGTTATCGGCAGTCGCTTCCTGCGGGCTCTTGTTGCACGCTGCGAGCGAGCCGAGGCCGAGGGCAATCGCCAGAACGGTGGTGGTCTTCATGATCTGCATTCCCCTATTGGTTTCGTTCGCATCCGCGTCGGGACGCGTCGCGGAACAGCTATACGCGTGGCGGCCGAATTCTGTTCCGTCAAGCTAACGATATGCGCGCGAATAGTCTCGCGTCTCGCTCGGCCTTCTCGAACCAGGCATTCAGAATCGATTCTCTCGGCCGTGGAAGATCCGCAGTACGCGGATTTCGGTACCCACGAGTTCGTACCTCAAAATGTAGCGTGCGAAGCGCAGTTCGCGGACTTCGCGTGGATCGAATTCGCTTAGCCTGGAACCCATCCTGTTGAAATGAAGCAATTTTTTGGGAGTCTCGTTTAGCGCTGCCTCAACCTCATCTGCCTTTGCGGTATCGTGGGCGGCGATGAAATCCACAAGACGGTCAACATCATGCAAGGCCTGAAGCGACCACCTGATGGTCACGCAGCGCGCTTCGCACTTCGAGCTTTCCGACGGGCCGCGAAATGCCTCTCAACTTCGTCCTGACTCAAAGATTCACCGCGATCCATGGCCTCGATCGCCTCCATCGTTAGTTCGTATCGCCGTTCTTCTTCGGCCAACCATTCAGCGACCGCCTCGCGAACGATCCAGCTCTTGCTGCGGTCAATCCGGTCCGCGACCTCGTCCAGCCTAGAAACGAGATCGTCCGGCAGCTTTGCGGTGACCACCCTTCCATCGTCCGCCATATTGATGTCCAATCTCAGGTATTCAAATACAATAATCTTCAATATGGACCAATATAGATCCATAAACAACGATTGTTGTCCGACCTGTTTCCATTGGGAATGTCGGCCAACCCATGTTTCTTATTGCAGAATAGAACGAAACAAGAACTACAAACATGTTCACTGTGGATGAATCCGTTACATCGAGGCATCCATCTACTTTGGTCCAAACTGGACCAAAGCCATTGAGCTTTCTAAGGCCGCGGCGTTTGCACAGCCGAGGAATCAAAAGTGGGAAACGTCACCGTCATTGGCGCCCAGTGGGGTGACGAAGGCAAAGGCAAGATCGTCGACTGGCTGGCCAGCCGCGCCGACGTCGTTGTCCGGTTTCAGGGTGGGCACAACGCGGGTCATACCCTCGTCGTCGGAGACCAGACTTATAAGCTATCGCTGCTCCCGTCGGGCATTGTGCGCGGCACACCGTCGGTCATCGGCAATGGCGTGGTACTCGATCCGTGGGCGCTGAAGGCTGAAATCGAGCGGATTGCTGCACAGGGTGTCGAAGTTACCCCGGACGTGCTGATGATCGCGGACAATTGCCCGCTGATCTTGCCGATCCACCGCGACCTCGATGCCCTTCGCGAAGATGCTTCGGGTGCGGGCAAGATCGGCACGACGCGCCGCGGCATCGGTCCGGCCTACGAAGACAAGGTTGGCCGCCGCGCCATCCGGGTATGCGACCTGGCCAAGCTGGATGACGTTGCGCCGCTGCTCGACCGTCTGTGCGCGCACCATGACGCGCTTCGCGCCGGTTTTAACGAACCGCCGATCGATCGTGAGCGCCTCCTCTCCGACCTGCGCGAAATCGCCGGCTTCGTGCTGCCCTATGCGCGGCCCGTCTGGCGCGATCTCGACCAGGCGCTGCAACAAGGCAGAAAGATGCTGTTTGAAGGGGCACAGGGCGTGCTGCTCGACGTGGACCACGGCACTTATCCGTTCGTCACTTCATCGAACACGGTTGCCGGCACGACTGGCTCCGGGGCGGGCATGGGCCCCCGCGCGGCGGGTTTCGTGCTGGGCATCGTCAAGGCTTACACCACGCGCGTTGGGTCAGGTCCCTTCCCGACCGAACAGGAAAATGAAGTCGGCCAGCGGCTCGGCGAACGCGGCCATGAATTTGGAACCGTCACCGGGCGCAGTCGGCGCTGCGGCTGGTTCGACGCGGTGCTTGTGCGTCAGGCAGCTGCGGTCAGCGGCGTGACGGGGATTGCGCTTACCAAGCTCGACGTGCTCGATGGCTTCGAGACGATCAGGATCTGCACGGGATATCGTCTTGACGGCGAAATCATCGATTACCTCCCAGCCCATGCCGCGGACCAGGCGCGGGTCGAGCCAGTCTACGAAGAAATTGAGGGCTGGCCCGGGTCGACGCAGGGCGCGCGAAGCTGGGCGGAACTTCCCGCACGTGCAATCAAATACGTCCGCCGCATCGAAGAACTGATTCGCTGCCCCGTGGCGCTGGTCAGCACCTCCCCGCAACGCGACGATACGATCCTCGTCCGCGACCCCTTCGCCGGTTAAGCGACGGAGATGTCAGGGGCGTCTTCGGCCTTCATGCCGATCACGTGATAGCCGCTGTCGACGTGATGTGTCTCGCCGGTGACACCGGACGAAAGGTCGCTCAACAGATATAGGCCAGCCCCGCCGACGTCCTCGATCGTGACGTTGCGGCGAAGGGGCGAATTATATTCATTCCACTTCATGATGTAGCGGAAGTCGCCGATGCCGCTGGCAGCGAGCGTCTTGATCGGTCCGGCCGAGATAGCGTTCACGCGAATGCCTTCGGGGCCGAGGTCCATCGCCAGATATTTGACGCTGGCTTCAAGGCCCGCCTTGGCGACGCCCATGACGTTGTAGTGCGGGATCACCTTCTCTGCGCCGTAATAGGTGAGCGTCAGCATCGACCCACCGTTGGTCATCAGCCGGCGCGCCCGCTGGGCAACCGCCACGAAGCTGTAGACCGAGATGTTCATGGTCATGAGGAAGTTGTCCATCGACGTATCGACGAACTTGCCGCGCAATTCGTTCTTGTCGGAATAGCCAATGGCGTGAACGACGAAATCGAGTGTTTCCCACCGCTCCTTGAGCGCGTCGAAAGTCCGGTCGAGCGCCTTCATGTCCGAAACGTCGCAGTCGACCAGCAAGTCGGAACCGAGTTCGGCGGCCAGCGGACGCACGCGCTTTTCCAGCGCGTCCCCTTGATAGGAGAAGGCCAGTTCCGCCCCCTGACTATGCAGCGCGCGTGCAATACCCCACGCCAGCGAACGGTCGTTCGCCAGCCCCATGATCAATCCGCGCTTGCCTTGCATCAGTCCGCTCAAAGTGCCGGCCCCTCCTTTTGCAGCGTCGGCTGGACGTCCTCGCCGGGCTGCGGTTCCTCAACCTCGAGCTCATCCGTATATGGCCCGTTGTAGACCTCGCCCTTTAGCGCGGTGGCGCCGCTTTCCGCCAGCGCCGCATTCAGTTCGGCGCCGATCACAACCCCAAGCCCCACGACGAAGAAGAAAATCAGCGCGATCATGACGCCCGCCAGGCTGCCGTAGGTCAGGCTGTAGCCCCCGAACAGGCCGATTACGTTCGGCAGGAGTTCGACCGTTGCCAGCCACCACAAGGTGATGAACAGCGCGCCCGGCCACTTGCGGCAATCCCGCTTGCGATAGCGGGCCGGGATCAGCGCGTAGAACAAGACGTAGAAGGTGAAGAAGAGGATGAACGCCGGCACGAGGCGATAAAGGCCCAGCGCGCTGGCGATGTCCTGCGCGAGCGGGAACCAGTGGATGATCAGCTGATGCGCCAGGGTTAGGGTCGCGCTCGCCGCGAAGGAGATCATCAGCAGAATGACCGCGCCCAGAATGACCAGCATCGATCCTAGCCGATACTCCCAGAACGGCGAGCAGAACTTCACGCCGTAGGCGCGGCGCAGGATGTCGCGGATCGTTTCGAGATAGCTGGTGGCGGTCCAAAGCCCGACAAGGGCGCCGAACCACAGAAGCGGACCGGTCCGCACGGTCAGCACCTCGTTGATCGGCTCTCGCAACGTACTCGCGACGTCCGGGGGCAGACGCCGAAGGACATTCATCACCGTCAGCTGCGCGTCCTGTCCCTGCCCCAGCAGATGGGCGACAGCCGCGGCTACGATGAAAAAGGGAAACAGCGCGACGATCGACAGATAGGCGAGGTTTCCCGCGTGGATGAAGCCGTCATTGTAGACGCCGACGGCCACCCGTTTCACGACTTCAATTGCAGTCGTCCGCGGCTTCAGCTTCTCCTCGACCTCGGTGCCGAAGGCGGCACGCATGCTTGCCAGGCGTTTGCGGCGTGCTTCGGGCGACTGAGGTGAAGCGTCTCTCATCCAGTTGCGCTAGACGCCGAGCCCTGCTCGCGGGTTGCCGCCCCCGGTCCAGTTCTCGGTGAACCGCTGTAATTCGGCGTCATTCGCCGGGATATCGACTACCACGGTCACCAATTGATCCCCGCGCCTACCGTCCTTGCCGGTGAACCCCCGGTCTTTGAGGCGCAGTACCTTGCCCGACGACGTTCCCTTGGGGATGGTGAGCATGACGGGTCCTTCGGGTGTCGGCACCTTCACCTTGGCGCCCTGCACAGCCTCACGAAGCGTGACAGGAAGTTCGAGGCGGATGTTCGCGCCGTCGCGCGTGTAAAAGCGGTGCGGAGCGATATCGATCGTCACGATCGCATCCCCGCGACCGCCGGGACCTTCCTGTCCCTTGCCCGCAAGGCGCATGCTTGTGCCGTCCTCAAGCCCCTTGGGCAGTTTGAGGTCGATCGTCTTGCCGTCACCGAGTGTGATGCGTTGCGGCTTCAGGGCAACGGCATCTTCGAACGGCACCTTCAGCCGATAGGCGATGTCCGCACCTTTCTGCGGCGCCTGCTGGCGCTGGCGGAAGCCGCCGAAGGGGCCGCCGCGCGCACGGCCGCCGGCGGTCCCACCGAACAGCCCCTCGAACAAATCGCCAAGGTCGGCGCCGTCACCACCGCCGAAGTTGAAGTTTTCAAAACCAGGGCCGCCGGGTTGCGGGCCACCCTGCGAATAGCCCCCGAAACCGCCGCCGCCGCCGAAACCGCCGCCCCCGAACGGCATCTTCGGATTGCCGTCCTCGTCGATCTCCCCACGATCGTAGCGGGCGCGCTTGTCCTTGTCGGACAGCAGATCATAAGCCTGGGTGACCTGGGCGAAGCGTTCAGCGGCCTTCGGATTATCCTGATTGCGGTCGGGATGAAGCTGCTTGGCGAGGCTGCGATAAGCCTTCTTGATCTCGGCTTCGCTAGCGCCCCGCTTCAATCCCAAGCGCTGATAGAGGTCGAGTGCCATAATCTTCCCATGCCGGAACAGTTTCGGCCTGACCAGATGGGTTGCCGCCGCGCCAAGGCCAAGCCTAAGGCGCAGACAAGATGACCGATCCCTTCGCCCTGTTCGACGATTGGTTCGCCGAGGCGCGCGCGGCAGAGCCTAACGATCCCGAGGCGATGGCGCTGGCGACCGCGGATGCGGATGGCCGGCCGAGTGTCCGGATGGTGCTGCTCAAGGGGCATGGGCCGGACGGCTTTGTCTTCTACACCAATGAGCAGAGCAACAAGGGGCGTGATCTCGCCGCGCGCGCCGAGGCGGCGCTGCTCTTCCACTGGAAGAGCCTGCGGCGTCAGGTGCGCATCAGTGGTCCGGTTAGTCGGGTCTCGCCGGAAGAGGCGGACGCTTATTTCGCATCGAGATCGCGCGACTCTCAACTCGGCGCCTGGGCGTCGGATCAATCGCGGCCGCTTGATCGACGCGAGACCTTCGAAGCGCGCGTGCAGGACATGACTCAAAGATTCGACGGCGAAGACGTGCCGCGACCGCCGCATTGGGGCGGCTTTCGTGTATCCCCCTTGCGGATCGAGTTCTGGCAGGATCGAGCTCACCGCCTGCATGAACGGCGGCTGTTCCTGGCCGACGCCGATGGCGGATGGACGGAAGGCCTGTTGTACCCGTGAGCAACCCCGCCATTACCCCTGCCGAGCGTTCGAAGCTGACGGCGCGCGCGGCGATGGCCAGCACGACCATGGCCGTCGTCCTGATCGTCCTCAAGACTTACGCCGCGCTGCAAACATCGTCGATGGCAATGCTCGGGTCGCTGGCCGACAGCAGCCTTGACCTTGTCGCGAGCCTGATCGTTCTGCTCGCGGTCCGCATCGCGGCGGCGCCCGCGGATCACGACCACCGGTTCGGGCATGGCAAGGCCGAAGCCCTCGCCGCCTTGGTGCAGGTGATCATCATCACCTTTTCGGCAGCGTTCATCGGTTTCCGAGCCGTTCAGCGGTTGCTCGCTGGCGCGGAGACGGCGCAGGCGGAATTGGGCATCGGTGTGTCCGTCATTGCCATCGTGCTGACCATCGCGCTGATCAGCTATCAGCGGCATGTGGTGAACCGAACGGGGTCACTCGCGATCGGTACCGATCGCTTGCATTATTCCTCCGACTTGCTGCTGAACGGATCGGTGATCATTGCCCTCGCGCTCGACCAGTTTCTTGGCTGGGTCGGGGCTGATGCGGTGTTCGGCATTCTGATTGCGCTGTGGCTTGCCTGGGGTGCCTGGAAAGCGTCGAGCCACGCGCTCGATCAGCTCATGGACCGCGAGTGGCCGGAGGAACGGCGGGCGAGCTTCCTCGCCGCCGCAAAGGAATATCCCGAACTTGCGGGGCTCCATGATTTTCGGACCCGCAGCAGCGGCACCCACCATTTCGCGCAATTCCACGTCTGGGTGCCGGCGGACTGGACCGTGCAGCATGCGCACGACCAGCTCGACCGCGTGGAAGAGGAATTGCAGAAGCGGTTTCCCGACACCGAAATCCTGATCCACGTCGATCCCGAAGGGCAGATCGACCGCGAGACGCTGTTGCCGCAAGCGATCACCGAGCAGGCGACGTGACCAGCCTGCCCTTCTTTCAGGTCGATGCGTTCGCCGACCGGCCGCTCACGGGAAATCCCGCGGCTGTCATGCCGCTCGACCGCTGGCTCGACGATGCGATGATGCAAGCGATCGCGGCCGAAAATAATCTGAGCGAGACGGCATTCACGGTGCCGAGCGATCGCGAGGACGTGGATTTCGAATTGCGCTGGTTCACGCCGGTCGCGGAAGTCGATTTGTGCGGGCACGCCACGATTGCCGCCGGGCATGTACTGATGACTGGTGATGATGTTCTGTTCTCGACGCGCGCCGGCACGCTTGCCGTAAGGCGGCGGGAGGGCTTCCTCGAACTGGATCTGCCGGCGGCGGATCTGACCGAGATCCACGAGCCTGAGCTCAACCGTGCCCTTGGCCTTCCTGACGGCCCGGCCTGGCTAGCCGCCGGCTGCAACGACGCGGCGATCATTGAAGTCGCGGACGAGGCGGCGGTCGTAGCGATGAACCCTGATTTTGCGGCCTTGAAGAAGCTGCCGCGGATGGCGGTGATCACGGCACGCGGCGATCACCACGACATCGTCGACCGCGTGTTCGTGCCATACCTGGGGATCGACGAAGACCCGGTCACCGGTTCGGCACATGCGGCGCTGGTGCCTTATTGGACCAAGCGGCTCGGCCGCGATCACTTCACCGCGCTCCAGGCGAGCAAACGCACCGGCGTGCTCCACTGCCGCCAGGAAGGTGACCGCGCCATCCTGGGCGGGACGTGCCACACGGTGATCGTCGGCCAGTTCCAGCTTTAGTCAGCGCTTGGGTTCTGAGCGCGCCAGAAGCGCGACCAGGTCTCCCTTCCAGAATTTTGCCCACGTGTGCGTGCCGTGGCCATGCGTCTGGGCCGACTCGGGAATTAGGCGAAATCGCACCGTTGGCATGCGCTTCAAGGCTTGCTGCGGGTAAGTGAAGTTGCGGGGATTGATGAAGTCGTCCGCCGAGTTGATCCACGTCATCGGAGCCTTGATCTGTTCCAGGCGCGGCCACGGATTGTAGTTTCGCGATGAATCTAGGGCGTAGATCAGGTCGTTGGCATCAAGGGCCTTGAGTGCCGCAGAAACCCGCTCCTCGGCAAACGCACCGGCCGCGATGCGCGTAGGATATTGCTGCTGATACAAAAGCGGGGCGGCACCCGCCACGAACAGCAGGTTTTGCGCGGCGCGTAGACCCATCATCGGTTGGGTGCTGTAATTTCCGCCTTGCCAGGAGGCGTCGGCTTTGATCCCGTTGATCGCAAGTTGCCGCCACATCCGGTTGAGCCCGGCGATCTCGATCGGCTCACAGGCCATGGGCATCAGTGCGCTGGCAAAGTTGGGGTAGGTCTCGGCCCAGACGAAGCTGTGCATGCAGCCCATCGACGTGCCCATGATCAGCCGGAGATGCGTTATGCCGAGGCCTTCCACCAGCATCCGCCGCTGCGCCGCGACCATGTCGTCATAGTCGTACTTTGGGAACTTCATCCGCAGGCCGTCAGAGGGTTTCGAGGACCCACCATGCCCAATGTTGTCGGGCAGGATGACGTAATAGCGACTGAGGTCGAGCGGCTGACCGGTGCCGTAGAGTTCGGCCGCGAATTGGGGTTGGAGGAACTGCTTGCCGGTGCCGCCGGTGCCGTGAAGCACCATGACGGCATTGTCGATCTGGCCGGCGGCATTGCGATGCGGCGTGCCGAGCGTGGAGACGTGCATGCGGAGCGTGGGGAGTGTTTCGCCCGTGCCGAACCGGAAATTTCTGAGCGTGATGTCCCGCTCGGTCGGCTCGGGAATGCGCGCCGGCATGGTCGCAACCTGCGCAGCGGCGGCAAGAAGCAAAGAAAGCATCGACTAACCTTTCAGCCTGGCCTCGAGAGCATCCAGCAACGGTAGCTGGCTTGGCAGCATCATGGCGCGTGCAGTGGCAAGCGTCATCCACCGTGCTTCCTCCGCTTCCGGGAAGCGCATGAGGCGACCTGTGCGCGGCGGCCATTCCATCTCGAAATCGATGGAGCGGATGGCGTCGGCATCGAGGTCACCCTCGACCGCGAATGCCTCGACGAGCTTGCCTGCCGACTGCCGAATGGTGGCCAGCGGGACGGGCACGCTTTCGAGCGCTACCCCCGTCTCCTCGGCGAACTCCCGCAACGCCGCTTCGACCGGGGTCTCCCCCGGTTCGATCTCGCCCTTCGGGATCATCCACGCGCCGGCATCCCTCCTGCGCCAGAACGGACCCCCGGGTTTGATCAGCAGCACTTCCGTCGCGCCCTGCCGCTCGCGGAAAAGCAGAATGCCCGCGCTACGCGGCGACGGCATCAAGCATTGCAGCGCTTGCCGTTTCGGCAATCCATCCACCACCGAGCAAACGCGTGCCGTCATAGAGGACGGCCGCCTGGCCCGGAGCGACTCCATATTCGGGCTGCGCGAAGCGGATCCGGTCCCTGTCACGGACAGCCGGGACGGGCGGCGCCAGGGAACGCACCTTTACGCTTACGTCTCGCTGATCCTCGGCGATCCAATTCCAGTGGGCGACACGCATCTCCGCGATCGCAAGAGCGCGCTTGGGCCCGACGACGATGCGCGCGGCCTCCGGCTCGATCCGGATCACGTAGAGCGGCTCCCGCTGACCGCCGATTTCTATTCCGCGCCGCTGGCCGACGGTGAAGTGAACCACGCCACGATGCCGGCCGAGAACCCGTCCCTCGAGATCGACGATGTCGCCCTGTTGCGCCGTTTCCGGCCGTAGCCGCTTGATCAGGCCGGCGTAGTCGCCGTCGGGTACGAAACAGATGTCCTGGCTGTCCGGCTTGGCCGCCACCTCGAGCCCAATGTCGGCAGCGATGCGGCGCACGTCGTCCTTGGGCAGGTCGCCAAGCGGGAAGCGCAGGAAATCGAGCTGTTCGCGCGTCGTGCCGTAAAGGAAATAGCTTTGGTCGCGGCGCGGATCGGCACCCTTGTGCATTTCGACCCGCCCGCCGTTCACCACGCGCCGAACGTAGTGCCCGGTGGCAAGACAATCGGCGCCCAGCTCTCGCGCGAAGGCGACGAGGTCGACGAATTTCACGCTCTGGTTGCAGCTGGCGCAGGGCACCGGCGTTCGGCCCTGCGCATATTCGTCGACGAAGCGGTCGATCACGCCATCGCGGAAGCGGCTTTCATAATCGAGAACGTAGTGAGGAATACCGAGCCGGTCTGCGACGGTCTTGGCGTCGTAAATGTCCTGGCCCGCGCAGCACGCGCCTGAGCGGCGGACGGCCTCGCCGTGATCGTACAGCTGGAGCGTGACGCCGATCACCTCCGCGCCCGTCTGCGCGGCCAGCGCCGCGGTCACGGAGCTGTCGACGCCGCCGGACATGGCGACGACGATACGGCAATCGCCCGCGGGGCGGCCCAGCTGGAAATCAACAATCATCGGAAGCTCTCGGCGGGTCTTTACCCGAATTTCACTCCTCGCCGCTAGACCGATGGGCAGGGTAGCAAAGCGAGGGGTTTTCATTGGCGCGTCACGACGGCGAACTTCACGCCGACGGCCACGAGCCGCTCAGTCTGTCCGAGACGCTCCTTCTGTTCGGCGATCATGCCGGCAGGACGGGGTGCTCGCGAGAGGCAATCGCCTGTTACCTTGCGAGTGGCGACGGCTGGCGTGAAGCGGCTAAGCTGCTCGACGGTGCGTTCGCCGATCACGGCACAGGGTTAAGGAGCCCGCAAAAGGATTGACCGGACCGTTAACCAGCCCGTTTCAGAATGTTTTCAACGGCTCCGGATTAAACAATGGCCAGTACCAATGATTAAGCAGGTGTGACCAAGAATGCTTGAGAACCAGAAGTTTCGTCCGGCCCAAGTCATCGGCCCGCTCGGCGAGCCGCTGACTCTCGATTCGTTGCCGCCGCCGTCGACCACCCGCTGGGTCGTTCGCCGTAAGGCCGAAGTCGTGGCCGCGGTCGCTGGTGGTTTGCTCAGCGTCGACGAAGCCTGCAAGCGCTATACCCTCAGCCTCGAGGAGTTCACCAGCTGGCAGCGTGCGGTCGACCGCAGCGGCATGCCGGGCCTCCGCGTGACCCGGATCAAGCAATATCGGGATCAGTACGAACGCCAGCAGCGTTACTAAACCGCTGTTTTCATTGCCGACTTGCCAGAAGTCGGCAACTGCCTCACCAAATTTCTGGACGAACCCTTCCGAATCCGGAACAATCGGGGCGCATCACGCGTCTGTGATGCCGGAACGGCGGCCCCAAGTGTTCGGGGTCAGCCGAAAATAACAGGAGGGAAGGCTGATGGGTATTATCATCTGGCTGATCGTCGGCGGTGTCTGCGGTTGGCTCGCCAGCTTGATTATGCGCACCGACGCTCAGCAGGGCGTCATTCTCAACATTGTTGTCGGCATCGTGGGCGCGGTTATCGCCGGCCTGCTGTTCGGCGTGAACATGAACGCCGGCATCACGATCGAAAGCTTCCTCTATGCGCTCATCGGCGCGGTGATCTTGCTTGCGATCGTCAACCTGATCCGCCGGGGCACCGTCCGCTAACGGACAGGCATCCGGTGAAATGAAGGGCCGTCCGGGATGACCGGGCGGCCCTTTTTCATTGGCTATTGAAGTTCGAACGTCATGTTGAGCGTGACTTGCAGCTTCTGCTCGCCCGGCTCGATCGACGTTTTCGCCATGTCCGCTCGCGCATACATCGGCATTGGCTGCACGATGGAATTACCGCCGCTCTCGCTCACGGCCACGAGACGGACCACCCGCATTCCCAGCGACCGGGCATAGGCCTGGGCGCGCTCGCGTCCGACGGCAATCGCTCTGGTCCGCGCTTCATCCAAGGCGCCTTCCGGCTTGTCGATCGTAAGGTTCGGGCCGCTGATCTGATTCGCCCCCTGCCCGACCAGCGCGTCGAGGATTTGCCCGGACGTCCGGATATCGCGGAAGCGGACGCTGACGTTATTCGACGCGCTATAGCCGGTCAGTTGCGGTGATTGGTTGTCGGGATAGCGATATTCCGGATTAAGGCTGACGTTGCTGGTCTGAATGTCGCGATCGGCGATCCCCGCCCGTTTGAGAGCGGCAACCACACGCTGCATCCGGCCGGCATTGTCCTGCAGCGCAGCGCTGGCGGTCGGCGCCTTGGTGACGACTCCCGCAGAAATGGTCGCCATGTCGGGCACCCGGCTGACCTCACCGGTCGCGGAAATGTCTAGCCTGGTGCCGGTGATGCTTTGGTTGATCATCGCCTGCTGCGCCGATGCGCTCACAGGGATAGCAGCGGCACCGATCATCAGTGCCGCCAGAAAAGCGGACTTCATGCTGGATTCCTTTCGGCTCGTTCCATGACGCCAACGATTAACGTGGCGCCATGGCTAGCCGCTGAACAGCCGTTGCTAGGCTCGTCGGCCGGCGACGATCCGATAAATGCCCAGCAGCAGGAAGGCGCCAACGATAGCCGCGAGGAAGCCCGCACCCTCGCCCGTATTGTACCATCCGACCGCGTGACCGATCCAGCCAGCAACCAGCGCACCGGCGACGCCGAGGAGGATTGTGATGATGCAGCCCCCGGGATCGCGTCCCGGCATCAGCATCTTGGCGATCGCGCCCGCGATCCCACCAATGACGATCCAGCCAATGATGCCGTAGCTTTCCATGGAATTTCGCCCTTTCGACGTTGATCTGAAGTTTGCTGCTGTTAACCGCAAACGCGCGCTCGCGTAATGAGTGCCACCGTTAGTCGAAAAGCGGTGGCGGGACGCAGGCATAGGGGGTCTGTTGCGCGGGGTGAGTTATTGGGCTAATACAGTCCAACTCCAGGGCAACACCAGATTCGCACGGGTATGGACATCATGAACAGGGAAACTTCGATCCACTCTTCCGACACGCTCGTGGTGGTGGATCGGTCGCGGCGGCGTCGGACGATCATCATTGCCGCGGCCATCGCCGCCGTCCTGATCATCGGTGCGATTGCTTTCTTCGTCTCCCGTGGACGCTCGGCGGAAGCCGCGAAGGAGGCCGCTGCAAGCCAGGGCCAGGTGCCCAGCGTGACCGTCGTCGTCCCGGGGCGCACCACGGTCGGGCGCACGATCACCGCTAGCGGTCCGCTGAGTGCCCGCCGCGATCAGCCGATCGGCATTGCCGGCGCGGGCGGCCGCGTCGTTAGCGTCAATGTGGATGCCGGCAGCTGGGTCCGCGCGGGGCAGGTGCTCGCGACCGTGGACCGCTCGGTTCAGGCGCAACAGGCGGCGCAGCTCGCCGCGCAGGTCGAGGCCGCACGGGCCAATGCCGTGCTGGCGCAGAACAACTACGAACGCGCCGTTGCCCTTCAGGGCCGCGGCTTCGTTTCCAAGGCGGAAATCGATTCCAAGCGTGCGGCGCGCGATGCGGCGAACGCCCAGGTTCGCGTCGCCCAGGCGCAGCTTGGCGCCACGCGCGCCCAGATCGGCCAGCTGAACGTCGTTGCGCCCGCTTCCGGGCTGATCCTCTCGCGCAATGTTGAGGTCGGACAAATCGTCAGCCCGGGGTCGGGCGCGCTCTTCCACCTTGCCGAAGGCGGGCAGATGGAAATGCGCGCACAGCTGTCGCAACAGGACCTCGCTTCGATCCACACCGGCATGCCGGCGCAGGTTACGCCTGTCGGTGCCGACCGCAGCTTCACCGGCAACGTCTGGCAGGTCGCGCCGATGATCGACGCGCAGACCCGCCTTGGGGATGTCCGCATCGCGGTTCCCTATGATCCGATCATGCGTCCGGGTGGGTTCGCCGAAGCGCGCATTACCGCGGGCACGACCGATGCTCCGATGCTGCCGCAAAGCGCGGTGCTGAGCGATGACAAGGGCAATTACGTCTACATCATCAACGCCAAGAAAGAGGTCGAGCGGCGCGACATCAAGATCGGCGCAGTCAGCGACAATGGCGTGACGATCACCGCTGGGCTCAGCGGAAACGAACAGGTCGTGCTCTCGGCCGGTCCGTTCCTGAACCCGGGCCAGAAGGTCAATCCGCAGCGGCAAGCTGCGCGCTGACGGCGCGGAGCGACAAGGAAAGCTTTAGGCCATGAATTTCCGGAACATTTCGTCCTGGTGCATTCGCAACCCGGTCGGTCCCATCGTGCTGTTCGTCGGCCTGATGCTGGCGGGACTGATCGCCTTCGCCCGGATGCAGGTGAACAACGCACCGGACATCGACTTTCCTGCCGCAGTGGTCTCGGTCTCTCAGCCGGGCGCCGCGCCGGGTGAGCTTGAAACGCAAGTCACGCAGCGCGTCGAATCCGCCATTCGCGGCATCTCTGGTGTCGAGGAGTTGAGCAGCACCATCCGAGAGGGCAACAGCACGACCTTCGTGCAGTTCGAGCTCGGCACGCCGACTGACCGCGCCGTCAACGACGTCCGCAACGTCATTGCGCAGATCCGCAGCAACCTGCCCGACGGCATCCTGGAGCCGCAGGTGCAGCGCGTCGACGCTGAGGACGAACCCTTCACCTATGTCGGCGCGCAAACCACTGACATGACGCTGGAACAGCTCAGCTGGTACATCGACAATACCGTCGCCAAGCGTGTGCTGGGCCTTGAGGGCGTCGCGGCGGTGACGCGCATCGGCGGCGTCGACCGCAATATCCGGGTCGTCCTCGATCCGGCTGCGCTGCAGTCGCAGGGCATCACGGCCGCGCAGGTCAACGCCCAGCTTCGACAGAACAATTTGAACGGCGCTGGCGGCCGCGCCGAGGTGGCCGGTTCCGAGCAATCGGTTCGCGTCATCGGCAATGCCCCCGATGCCTATCAGCTTGGGCAGACGCAGATTTCCCTGCCTGGCGGGCGGTTCGTGAAGCTGGCCGACCTTGGCGAGGTCAAGGACAGCAACAGCGAGCAGCGCTCGATCGCCAAGATGAACGGCCGCCAGGTCGTCACCTTCATGATCCAGCGCGCCAAGGGCTCGTCGGAGGTCACCGCCTACGATGCGTCGTGGAAGGAGCTGAAAAAGCTCGAGAAGGAAAACCCGAAGGTCCACTTCTCCGAGGTCTTCAACACCGTCGACTATACCAAGGCGCAGTACGAATCGGCGATGGAAGGCCTGATCGAGGGCGCCGTCCTGGCGGTTCTCGTCGTGCTCATCTTCCTCCGCGACATCCGCGCCACGGCCATCTCCGCGCTCGCCATCCCGCTCTCGGCGATCCCGGCCTTCTGGTTCATGAGCATGATGGGCATCACCATGAACTTCATGTCGACCATGGCGATGGGCTTGGTCGCGGGCGTTCTGGTCGACGACGCGATCGTCGAGATCGAGAACATCGTGCGGCACATGCGCATGGGCAAATCGGCCTATCAGGCGTCGCTCGACGCCGCGGACGAGATCGGCCTTGCCGTGCTGGCGACCACCATGGCGATCGTGGCGGTCTTCTTTCCCGTCGCGCTCATGCCCGGTATTGCCGGCCAGTACTTCAAGGCGTTCGGCTTCACCGTCGTGCTCTCCGTGCTGATGAGCCTGTTCGTCGCCCGCATGATCACGCCGCTGATCGCGGCCTACTTCCTTCGCTCGCACGGCGCCCAGCCGCACGCGGCGTGGAAGTGGATGGATTATTACCTGAAGATCCTGAACTGGAGCCTCGACACGTCTAAGGCGAAGGCCTTGTTGAGCCCGCTGCCGAAGCCCGCGCGCAATGCCGGCTACTGGGCGCTGACCGTGCTCTTCGCGCTGCCGGTCGTCGCCGCATTCGTGATTGTCATCGGTATGGTCATGGCCGCGCTGGGCAAGCTCGGTTGGACCGGCGGCGCTATCAATTTCTCGCTGGGCGTCCTCGTCGGCGCGGCCGCCGCCTACGGCGTGATCAAGTTCATCGCCTTCCTCATCCGGCTTCTGGCTCCGGAAGGGTTCGGGCGCTGGCACAGCCTCGTTTCCGCCCGGCTCCACGCGCGGATGCACGATCACCGGTTGGCGATGGTCGCCGCAGGCTTCGGCACGCTGTTGCTGAGCATTGTTCTGTTCGGAACGCTGTCGATGTCGTTCTTCCCGCCGCAGAATTCGGACTACTCGCGCCTCAACGTGACGCTACCGCCAGGCAGCACGCTGAAGCAGACCGAAGCGGCGACCGACAAGCTGGCGGCGATCGTATCGCAGGATCCGACCGTCGAGCGCGTATTCGAGCGCGTCAACGTCGGCAGCGGACGCGTGAACATCGTCCTCAAGAAGGACCGCGACGTCACCAGCACGGAATTTGAACGCAACCTGTCGCCGAAGATGTCGGCCTTTCCCGACGCCCGCGCGAGCTTCATGAGTCAGAACGGTGGCGGCCCCGATGCCGACCAGCGCGACATCATGCTCTATCTGGGCGGCGACGACCCGGTCCAGCTGACCGCGGTCGCGCAAAAGATAGCCAAGGAAATGGAGGGCGTTCCGGGTCTCCGCGCGCCGCGCGTCGGCAGCCAGCTGGCGCAGCCGGAAATCACCATCAAGCCGCGCTTCGATCTGGCGGCAGACCTTGGCGTAACGACTGCGGCGCTCAGCCAAACGATACGCATCGCGACGCTTGGGGACATCGAGCAGAACAGCGCGAAGTTCTCGCTGTCGGACCGCCAGGTACCGATCCAGGTCTCGCTGTCGGAAAACGCGCGCCGTGATCTCTCGACGCTCGAGAACCTGCCGGTGCCGACGTCAGGGGGCGGCTCGGTCCCGCTGAAGTCGGTCGCGGAGATCGGCTTCGGGTCGGGTCCGACGACGATCATGCGGTCGAACCAGCTACGCCGCCTCGCGATCGGCGCCGACCTCGCGCCGGGCGTGGTCGAGGGCGATGTGATGGCGAAGGTCAATCAGCTGCCTTCCGTGAAGAACCTGCCGCAGGGCGTGCAAAAGATGAACCTCGGCAACCAGAAGTGGCAGTCGGAGCTGCTGTTCAACTTCGCCGTGGCCCTCGCCTCGGGCGTGCTGCTGGTCTTCGCGGTGCTGGTGCTGCTGTATCGCCGGTTCCTGTCGCCGTTCGTGAACATGGGCTCGCTACTGCTCGCTCCGCTCGGCGCTGCGGTAGCGTTGCACATAGCGGACCAGCCAATTTCCCTGTTCGTGCTCATCGGCATCCTGATGCTGTTCGGAATCGTCGCCAAGAACTCGATCCTCCTGGTCGATTTCGCCGTCGAGATGATGAACCACGGGATGCCCAAGGACGCGGCGATCCACGAAGCTGGCCACAAGCGCGCGCAGCCGATCGTCATGACGACCGTCGCGATGGTCGCGGGCATGCTGCCAACGGCAATGTCCCTCAGCGGCGACAACAGCTGGCGCGCACCGATGGGCATCACCGTGATCGGTGGCCTGATCTTCTCGACGTTGCTGACGCTGCTGCTGGTCCCGGCCTATTTCTCGATCGCGATCTCGCTCGAGAGCAGGATCGGACGCCTGTTCCACAAGCTGGTCGGCAGCGAGGCGCACGCAACCGGTACGCCAGTTCCTGCGGAATGAACTGCCGGGACTTGTGAACCCATGGCCTGGCTCGTCTATTGAGCCGGCATGAGGACGGCCAACGCCCTTTCCCGCTTCAACCCCGTGCAGTCCGGCGCGCGGGGGATGAAGATCGTCGCGACCGGCCTGCTGGTCGCAATGGCGTTGGTGTTCTTCGCCGCCCGCGCCTTCGAACCGGCCTATCCGGGCCTCGGCTACGTCAAGGCATTCGCCGAAGCGGCGATGGTCGGCGGCCTCGCCGACTGGTTCGCGGTGACGGCACTGTTCCGGCATCCGCTCGGCCTGCCGATTCCGCACACGGCCATCATCCCGCGCAACAAGGACCGGATCGGGGAGTCGCTCGCGAACTTCCTGAAGGAGAATTTCCTCATCCCCACCGTCGTCGCGCGGCGCATGCGCAAGCTGGACGTAGCGGCCGCGGCGGGGCGCTTTCTTCAGACCCCGGCTGGGCACGGCACCCGTATTCGAGCAGGCGCCTCGCGCCTTATCGCCGATGTCTTTGAGAGCCTGGACGACGAGCGTCTGGGCGGGATCGTCAAAGGCGCGATTTCGACACGGCTTCGAAACGCCGAAGTCTCCCCCGTTCTCGGCCATGCTTTGGCGTCCGCCATCAATGAAGACCGGCATGTGCCGATGCTGGAAGCGACCATCCGCTGGCTGGCGCGCGCGCTTGACGCCAACGAGCCGCTGATCCGCGAAATGGTGCACAAGAAAGCCAACTGGGCGCTTAAGCTGGCGGGGCTCGATGCCAAGCTCGCTGACGCGATCATCGATGGGCTGCGCAAGCTAACCACGGAAATGTCGACCGACCCGGCTCACCCTGTCCGGGTCAAGATCGAGGAGGCGCTCGTCCAGCTTGCCAACGATTTGCAGACGAAGCCTGAAACGCGCGACCGGGTCGAAGCCATTAAGAACCAACTGCTCGACAACAAGTCTGTCGGCCTATGGCTCGATACCTTGTGGCAGAAAGGCCGGGAATCGATCATCCGCGCGGCCCGCAATCCCGATGCGGTGCTGGCGGGCAAGCTTGGCGAAATCTTGCAATCGATGGGCGGAACGCTGGAAAAAGACGCGCGCATCCGCGCCGCAATCAATCAGTTCGCCCGGCGCGCCGTCGTGGGCATGGCCGCGAGCTATGGCGGATCGATCGTCAAGCTGGTGTCGGAAACGGTACGCGGCTGGGATGCGCGGACGGTCACCGCGCGGCTGGAGTCTGCTGTCGGCCGCGACCTGCAGTACATCCGGATCAACGGCACTCTCGTTGGTGGCCTAGTCGGCCTGATCCTCTACGTGGTCGACAAATTGTGAGCGACGAACGGATCGATGCGCTGGCCGAAACGGCGCGCAATCGTGGGCTCAAGTTGGTGCGATCGCGTGTGCGGACCCCGGGCAAGCGACGGTTCGGCAAGGTCGGCCTTACTGACATGTCGGGCAAGCCGGTGTTCGGGATGGACGGCAAAGGCCCAATCGGATCGCCCGACGATGCTGAACACTATCTGCGCAATCTCGGCGCGCAGGATTGGGGCGCGTCGCTCGACGTTGCGGTCATGCCGCGCAAGAAGCCCAAGAAGCCCGCGCGCGACGCGGCCAACGACCGCGAACCGGCACAGGAGGCGAAGAATCCCGGTCCCCCGCCAAAGCCGAAAGAGCCGCCCAAGCCCAAGCTGCGCGATGCCAAACCGGGCGATTGCGGCCGCATCGCAGAATTGATCAATTTCCTTGGTCACGACGTGACGGAGAAGACCGTCCGCAGAAACCTCGGTGCGCTTAGGAAGCTGGGCGAGACGCCGATCGTCGCAACGCTCAACAAGCAGGTTGTCGGTCTGATCGGCGTTCATCGCATGGTGACGGTACACCGCGATGCGCCCGTCGGGCGGATCCCCGTGCTGGTCGTGGCCAAGGAGGCGCAGGGGCAAAAGCTGGGGCGACTGCTTATCGAGGCCGCGGAGCAATGGTGTCGCAAAAAAGGCTGCAAGCTCATCGAGGTTACGAGCAACGACAGCCGCGCCGCCGCTCACGCCTTTTACCGGCACATGGGTTACGAGCGGACGAGCATCCGCTTCTTCAAGAAACTCTAGCCGCCGCTGCGGCGCTCGATGGTTGCGCCGACGGCGGAGAGCTTGTCTTCCAGCCGCTCGTAGCCGCGGTCGAGGTGATAGACGCGCAGCACTTCGGTTTCGCCCTGAGCGGCAAGCCCTGCGAGCACCAGGCTCATCGAGGCGCGAAGGTCCGTCGCCATCACCTGAGCGCCAGTCAGTTGCCGTGGGCCGTGAACGATCGCGGAGCGCCCGTGCACCTCGATCTCCGCGCCCATGCGGCGAAGTTCGGGCACGTGCATGTAGCGGTTCTCGAAAATCGTCTCTTCGAGAAAGCTCTGGCCCTCGGCGACGCAGAGCATGGCCATCAGCTGCGCCTGCATGTCGGTTGCGAAACCCGGGAAGGGGGCGGTCGAGACGGCGACCGGCCGCAAAGGCTGGTGCGCGCTGACCCTCATGCCCTTCTCGGTGAACTCGATCGCCAAGCCTGCCTGCGCGAGGACGTTGGTGGTCGCCAGCATCTCGTCCGGCCGAGCCCCTAAAAGGTGCAACGAGCCGCCGGTAATCCCGGCCGCGCAGGCATAGCTGCCCGCTTCGATGCGGTCTGGCATCACGTCATATTCGCAGCCGTGCAGCGCCTCGACGCCCGTGATGACGAGATGGCCGCTGCCAATCCCCTCGATCTTCGCGCCCATCGCCACCAGCAGGTTGCAGAGGTCGACAATCTCCGGCTCGCGCGCCGCATTGAAGAGCTGGGTTTTGCCCGTGGCCAGAACCGCGGCCATCAGCGCATTCTCGGTCGCGCCGACGGACACGACGGGGAAGCTGAAGTCACCGCCGGGAAGCTTGCCCTTGGGCGCCGAGGCCTTCACATATCCCGCCGCGAGCTCGATCTCCGCGCCCATCGCTTCGAGCGCCTTGAGATGCAAGTCGATCGGACGGTCGCCGATGGCGCAGCCACCGGGCAGCGAGACGGTCGACTCGCCCATGCGCGCGAGCATCGGCCCGAGCACCAGGATCGACGCGCGCATCTTGCGCACCATGTCGTAAGGGGCGACGGTCGAGACGATGTCGTCCGCGGTCAGCGTCATCTTGCGGCTGATCTGGCCTTTCCGTGCGCCGGCGACCTTGGTCGTGACGCCGAGCTCGTTGAGGAGGTGGCCGAAACTATCGACGTCGGCGAGGCGTGGGAGATTGCCGAGCGTAACCGGCTCTTCTGTCAGCAGCGCGCATGGGAGCAGCGTCAACGCGCTGTTCTTCGCTCCACTGATCTGAATGTCGCCCTCGAGGCGTTTGCCGCCCTGGATCCAGATGCTGTCCATTGGCGCGCTTTAACGCGCAGCCGAAGTCGCGCAACTGCCGTGCCGTCTGGCTCCTGCCAGCAAGCGCGCCTACAGCCCGTGAATGCTGACCATCGGACTACTCGTCATCTCGAACATCTTCATGACGCTCGCCTGGTACGGACATTTGAAGTTCCCGCATCTGCCGATGGTCGCGGCGATCCTGATCGGATGGAGCATCGCGCTCATCGAATACAGCTTCGCAGTGCCGGCCAACCGCATCGGGTACACGCACGGCTTCACCGGCAGCCAGTTGAAGATCATTCAGGAAGTCATCACGCTCGGCGTGTTCGCCGTCTTCGCTGCGGTAGTCCTGAAAGAACCGATCGGCTGGCGCTATATCGGCGCTTTCTGCTGTCTTGGCGGCGCCGTGGGATTCATGTTCGTCGGGAAGTAGGCGTCAGGCCTTTTCGAGCGTGCACTGCAGGGGGTGCTGGTTCTCCCGCGCGAAGTCCACCACTTGCGTGACCTTGGTCTCGGCGACCTCGTAAGTGAACACGCCGCACACCGCCACGCCCTGCTGATGAACTTGCAGCATCACCCGCGTCGCATCCTCGATGCTCATCGAGAAGAACGTCTGGAGGACGAGCACGACGAATTCCATCGGCGTGTAATCGTCATTGAGCATCAGAACCTTGTAGTTCGACGGCTTCTTGGTCTTGGGCCGCGTGCGCGTCGCGACGCCAGTCTCGATATCGTCGAGGCCATCGTCGCCGTCCGGTCCGGCCATGGTGATGAAATGCGAAATCATTGCTTCCTAAAATATGGCAACCCGCCGGAACGCGGCAAGCCGCCCTTTAGCAGCAAATCGCGAAAAAAAAGGCGGCCGCCCCGATATGGGAGCGGCCGCCAACTATCGTTGCCCTTCCGTTAGGAGGGGAGAGGGTCAGGCAACGAGGGTGTTGAAACGCTCAGCGTTCGCCGCGGCGCGGTTCGACAGCGGCTGGAAAGCTTCGCCGGCCAGCTTGACCATCGTTTCCGTCAGCTTCGAGCTTTCGGCGACCATGCGGTCGAACGAAGCGCGGGCGAAGTCGCCCTGCAGCTGCAAATACTCGGTCGGGCTCTTGGCTTCGGCGAGCGAGCGGATCGCGTCCGCAGCCTGCTCGAAACCGTCGCGCTGCTTGGCAACGACGTCCTGGCCGAGCGAACGGGCGCCTTCGGTGGCGACGCGGCCGGCTTCGACCATCGCTTCGACGTTGGCGCGGGCGAGATCGGCCAGCTCTTCGGCGACCTTCTGGCTGCGCTTCGCCAGTTCCTGGCTACGCTCGTTGGCGTCGCTGAACATGTTCTGGAACGGCGCAAAAGCAGGGACGGCGTCGAAGCCGTTGAAGAAATTCTTGGTCATGGTTTCAATCCTTTCCTGGGCCGCAACGGCGACCGGCGCCGGCTTGCGGGTCTTGCGAGCGGTGCGGGTCACCGCGGCCTTGCTCGCCTTCGTTACAGTCTTGATCTTGTCCGCCACCGCAGCGCGCTTTGCACGACGCACGGTCTTGGCGCGTGTACGCTTGGCGACCTTGACGCTTTCATCAGCAACCTTTTCGATCGTCTTCGCGACCGTGTTGGCAACCTTTGCCGGCGCTTCAGCAGCCGCCTGCGCGACTTCGGCAACAACCGCGGTTTCGTCCGCCATCACACTTTCCTCCAAATATGTTGCATTGCACAATAATGTTTGCGCCGCACCATTTCAAGAGATTTTTTGTGCACTGCAACATGAGGTCGCTTGACGGGTACGGTTCGCCCGAAGCAAGAGCGGCCATGGACCAGCCCAACCGCCAGCGCCGCGGCCTACTGATCGTGCTCTCCTCCCCCTCCGGTGCGGGCAAATCGACAATTGCGCGAATGTTGCTTGACGCCGATCCGGAGGTGACCATGTCCATTTCCGCAACCACGCGCGCCCGGCGCCCAGGCGAGGTCGACGACGTCGATTATCATTTCGTGGACGACGCGCGGTTCGAGGAACTGGTGCAGGCCAATGAGTTTGCCGAATGGGCGTACGTCTTCGACCACCGCTACGGGAGTCCGAAGGAACCGATCAAGGACGCGCTGAAGCTGGGCCGCGATATCCTGTTCGATATCGACTGGCAGGGCACACAGCAGTTGCGCGGCGCCTTCGGCACCGACCTGGTCCGCATCTTCATCCTGCCCCCGTCAATGGAAGAACTGGAGCGCAGGCTGCGTGCGCGCGGCACCGATTCCGAAGACGTGATCGAAAGCCGCATGCGTCGTGCGGCGAGCGAGATCGGCCACTGGGGCGAGTACGACTACGTCCTGATCAACGAGGACATGGACCATTGCCTGGCCGAAGTCCGGGCGATCATCGACGCGGAGCGGATCCGCCGCGACCGCCGGCCGTATCTGTTCGATTTCGTCAGGCGACTGGTCGAGCGCCCGAACTACTGATCGAGCAGCGCCAGGAACGCCGCGCCCGCGAAGAAATCGCGTCGCCGCAGCGCGAGGGCCGCTTCCGCCTCCGCATCAGCGCCCCACTGCTCGGCCTGCCAGCATTCATCTAGGCTCACCGCGTCCCATGCCGCCTCGACGCCGACGGCCTCTTCAAGGACCGCCAAGGCGGCAATCAGGGAGCCGCCGATCGTGACAAGCGGCGAGAGGCCGGCGAGGTAGAAAGCGTCGAGCGCAGCAACCGCGTGCGCCAATTGCTCGATCGTCGCCTCGGGCTGACGGGCGTGCATCACGCCGTCGGTGACGATGAAATCGACATCGAAGCGGCGCCGTGCCCAACCGAGCAGCGGGTCCCATCGCTCCTGCTGGCGGGCAACGAGTGCATGCGGACCCTCGGCGCGATAGCAAAGCAGGTCCGCCTCGGCGTAGCGCGCGAGACCGGCAGCGAATTGCCGCGGGTCAGGAGCCACGCGGTCGATCGCGGCGTTGGCAAGGCCGGTGAAGGGCATGACTCGGGGATCGATGGTTTCACCAACCCCGCGCCACTCTTCGGCAACTTCGCCGGCCAAGACTTCGTTCGGCAAGGCGAGCGGCGCCCGAGCCGGCGTCTTTACCGGGCGCCCATCGAGCTGGACACCCCACGCGCTCCCGTCGCGTTCAACCGATACCGTTTGCCAAAACCGCTTCACGATCGCTCACGCCGCCGAGTCTTTCGAAAGGCATAGGTCACTGCGACCGACGCCAGCACGGAGACGATGCAGATGATCGCGCCGAGCTGCGGCCAGCCACCCACACGCAGCAGATCCGTGTACATGACCGCGATGCCGAGCATGAACGGGGCGAACGTCGCCAGCCGAAGCAGCGTGAGTCGCCAAAGCTGACGCCTTGCGAGATCGTCATCCATGCAAATGCTCCCTGAGCAGGCTCGGCACATCGGCGGGCTTGTCAGCCACCGCGACCGCGCCAGCCTCGATCAATTCGTGGGGATCGTGATAGCCCCAACCCGCGCCGATCCCGGTGGCACCGCCGTTGACGGCCATCGCCATGTCAAAGCTCGTGTCCCCGATGACGATCGTCGTTTCCGGCGCGGCTCCGCTGTCGGCGATTGCCTGGTCGACCATCGAGCGATGGGGCTTCGACGGATGCCGGTCAGCGGTCTGCAACGATACGAAACGTGCGTGCAGGCCGTGGCGATCGAGGCAATGGCGCAAACCGCGATCCGACTTGCCGGTCGCGACCGCGAGCATCCAGCCGTCGCCTTCCAGTCTGTCGAGAAGTTCGGCGACACCCTCGAACAATGGCTCTTCGACCTCGCCGGCGGCACGCAGGTCGATGAAGGCCTGCCGATAGTCGTCAGCAAGTTGCGCATGCTGGTCGGCTGACGCGTCTGGCAGCAGGCTCGCCATTGCCTCGACCAGGCTGAGCCCGATCACCCGACGCGAAACGGCTGCTGGAGGCACCGCAAAACCATTGCGTTCCAGGCTGGTGGCGAGCGCTGCATAAATTGGCGCGCCGCTGTCGACGAGCGTGCCGTCGCAGTCGAAAATTGCGAGCTTGTTCACCGGCGCTTCGGCTTCGCTGCGCTGCCCCGGGCGCGCCGCTCACCGCGCCGTTCGCGCCGCCGGGTCTTGGCCGCAGCCGCAGCCTTGCGCTGGGAGGCGCCGGGCGCAGCGGTTTGCCGCGCCGGGGCGGCATCTCCGGTGTTCAGATCGAAGCCGAGCATATCGAGACTCTCCGCAAAGTGCGGGGAAAGGTCGGCGGTCTGATCGATCTTGCCGCCCTCCAAGGCATCGACGCGGATCCGGCGGGCATGCAGGTGCAGCTTACGGCTGATGCCGCCGGTCAGGAATGCGTCCGGCCCGCCATATTTGCCGTCACCGACGATCGGATGACCAATGGCCGCCATGTGCGCGCGCAGCTGATGCGTGCGGCCCGTCAGCGGTTGCAACTCGACCCAGGCGGCACGATTGCCGGCGCGGTCGATGACCCGCCAGCGGGTCTTCGCGGGAAGTCCATGCTCCTCGCTGATATGCATCTTCTCGCCACCAGTGCCCGGCTGCTTCGCCAGCGGTGCGTCGATCTCGCCCTCGTTGGCGTCCGGCACGCCGACCACGATCGCCCAATAGATTTTTTTCGCGGTGCGTCCCGAAAATGCCTTGGCGAAGTGGGCGGCGGCGCGTGCCGTCCGCGCCACCAGCAGCGCGCCTGACGTATCCTTGTCGAGGCGATGGACCAGCTTGGGCCGGCCGCGTTCGTCACCGATCCCGTCCAGCAGACGGTCCAGGTGCTGCGTGGTCTTGGTTCCGCCCTGGGTCGCGAGGCCTGGCGGCTTGTTCAGAACAAACGCGTGCCCATCCTGATAGATGACCATGTCCTGGACATATTGCTCTTCTTCCTCCGTCAGCGGATCCCGCCGTGCCTGCCGGCGCGCAGGCTTCGCGGCTGCAGGCTCCACCGGCGGCACGCGGATCTCCTGACCAGCCTCCAGCCGATCGCCGGGCGTTGCGCGCTTGCCCGCGACGCGCAATTGACCGGTCCGCGCCCAGCGCGAGACCAGGTTGAAGCTGACGTCGGGCAAGTGCCGCTTGAACCAGCGGTCCAGGCGGATGCCGTCGTCATCTTCGGTGACAGTGAAGGTGCGTATTTCGCTCACGGGGGCGCGATTAGCGGAAGCTAGGCCTCGCGTCCCGCCCAAAACTTGAAAGCCTGCTTGTGCAGCTTGCGAATGAGCTTGGCGGCCTTCGGCCCTTCCCACAGGCCGGCAAATCCGTGCTTCGGCGCGCCGCCGATCCACCAGCCCTGGCCGGGCAGCCCGTCCGACTGCCGAACCACCAGCACGGCGAGTTCCGGCTCCCCCCTCGCCTCGGCATGGTCATCAACATAGGCCAGCACCTTGCATAGCGCGCGCATTTTCGGCCGCGTGAATCGGTGCCCGAGCAGGCCGAGCGTTTCAGCGTAGGTTATGCTTTCCCCCGCCTGGGCCGAAGCGACGAGGATCGCCCGCACCTCGGCCGGATCGGCCAGCAGTCCCGCCTCGCTCATCGCGGTTGCTTGGTGAAATCCACCGGGGTCAATTCGAACACGTCGAGCTTCGACGTGCTTTGCGGCCAGGGAATGACGAGGCGCCAACGGAATGGCCCGATGCGTTCCAGCGTGCCCGCCATGTCGCGCTTCGGATCGTCGCCGTAAGCGACCGGCGTCGTTTTATCGCTAAGCGCAAGACTGCCGAGGAAGATCAGCCGATTGGGATCATCGTCCGCCCACAGGCGTCCGGCAGGCCGCTGGCTGCCGGTCTGCTTCACGATGGTCAGCAGATCGTCTTCAACCTCGACATAGCAGAAGAACGGCTTGAACGTTTCAAACGCCCGGCCCCTTGGCGTCGCTTTGCCCAGTTTGATGAGGCGGCAATTGTAGCTGCCCGGCGTCGGATCAGGCCGAGGCAGTCCAGAGCGCGGCAATAGGAGCCCGCCCTCGCGCCGGACATCGGCGGCATTGGTCTTCTTTGCCTCCTCCAATGCTTCCTGCCACGCCAAACCCAGACGGGACAGTCGATCCTCGTCAGCAGCGGTGGCGATGGCTTTCCATGTTTCTGACTTGAGCGGCGCGCCGACTTCGACACTCGGGCGTACACCACTCGCGGCCTTCGGCGACGTTTCGCACGCTGTCAGCGTCAAAAGCGTCAAGCCCAGCAATGCGAGACCGCACCTCATCATTCCGGATAAGTGACAGCCGTTTGCGAAGGTTTCAACCAAGGCTTCGGTCACCATCGTCTTTAACGATAGGCGACAGCCAGCTAGGCGCCCGGGGATGAATGCGGCCGCGACCCATCGCCACCCTCACGATCGCACGGGCCTACTGCTTGGCCTTGGCGCCTACGGGCTGTGGGGCGTGCTGCCGCTCTACTTCAAGGCGATCGAGCATGTTCCCGCGTTCGATATCGTTGCCCACCGCGTCCTCTGGTCATTGCCGCTGCTGGCGCTGCTCATCACTGCCGCCAAGGGATGGCCGGCGATCAGGATGGTGCTGGCCGATCGGCCGACGCTTGGCATCCTCACGCTGACCTCGATCCTGATCGCGGTGAACTGGCTGCTCTACGTTTGGGCGGTGACCAATGGGCACATCCTCGCCTCGAGCTTCGGCTATTACCTGAACCCCCTGGCCAATGTGCTGCTCGGGCGGTTCGTCCTGCACGAGCGGCTAAGCCGTCTTCAATGGACGGCCGTCGCGATTGCCGCAGCGGGCATCTCGGTGCTGGCTGCCCGCGCGTTGTCGCAGCTGTGGATCAGCTTGGCCCTCTGCGCCAGCTTCGCGTTCTACGGCTTGCTGCGAAAAATCGTCGCCGCGGATGCGGTCAGCGGCCTCGCCGTCGAGACCGCGATCCTGTTTCCGGTTGCGATCGTCTGGTTGGGGTTTCAGGTCGCCGCAGGCCATCCCGCCATGGGCACGAGCACGCATGACACGGCGCTGCTCTTATTCGCGGGAATCGTCTCGACGACCCCGCTGCTGCTCTTCGCGGCGGCGGCCCGTCGCCTGCCGCTGTCGACGATGGGCATGTTGCAGTTCATCGCGCCTACGCTGCAGTTCCTGATCGGTGTCGCATACGGCGAGCACCTGACAGCAGCCCACATTATCGCCTTTGCTGCAATCTGGACCGCGCTCGCGCTCTACGTCGTCGGGCTGCTGCGCTCGCCGCGTATGCCGCAAGCGCCGGAATAATGTTAGGAGCGGCCCCATGTTCAACATCGCATCCATCATCATCGGCGTCGTCGCGCTCATCGGCGCGCTTGTCGCTTTCCTGCCGCTGCTCGGTTGGGCCAACTGGCTGATCATCCCGCTGGCGATCGTCGGTGCGGCGGTCGGCGTGCTGTCCCGCTCGACGGGCGGACGCAATCTCAACCTGCTGGTTATCGTGATCGGCGTCGTCCGTCTGATGCTTGGTGGCGGTATCCTGTGACCCGCGAACCGCGGATCGACGAGTATATCGCCAAGAAGGCGCCGTTCGCCCGCCCGATCCTCGAAAAGATCCGCGAGCGCGTGCATGCTGCGGTTCCCGAAGCTGAAGAAGCGATGAAGTGGAGCGCGCCGAGTTTCACGCTAGATGGCAAGATTCTGATCGTCATGGCTGCCTTCAAGGGACATGCGGCGCTAAATTTCTGGCGCGGGCAGGAAATTGGTGATGGCTCGGCCAAGGCAGGTGCGATGGGGCAGTTCGGTCAGCTGAAGTCGGTGGCTGACCTGCCGTCCGATGCGGAGCTCGACGCGCTGATCAAGGAGGCTGCGGCGCTTGCCGCTACCGCGCCGGCTACACGCAAGACGAAGCATGAGCCGAAGCCGGCGCCGACGCTGCATCCCGAGTTCGCCGCCGCGCTGGACCGTGCACCGGCCGCCAAGGCCACGCTCGACGGCTTCCCGCCGGGCGCACAGCGCGACTATTTCGAATGGATCGGCGAGGCCAAGCAGGATGCCACTCGCGCCAAGCGCATCGCGACGGCGATCGAATGGCTATCGGAAGGTAAAAAACGGCACTGGAAGTACCAGAACTGCTGAGCGCCTAACGCGCCTTCACGTAGCTACCCGGTGCATCCTCAATCGCCTTGAGCTTGCCCTGCCCGGGAATGCGCGCGCCCTCCACTTTCACCGTCTCGCCGTCCTGTTTGCGCAACCATTCGATCCAGTCTGGCCACCATGATCCCGAATGTTCGACCGCGCTCTCGATGAAGGCGTCAAGCGAAGGTGCGTCCTTTTCGTTGACCCAGTACTGATACTTCTGCGCGGCGGGCGGGTTCACGACTCCCGCGATGTGGCCTGAGCCAGCCAGCAGGAACCGCTTCGGTCCCGCGAAATGGTTCATGATTTTCCACACGCTTTGAGGCGGCGCGATATGGTCTTCGCGTCCGGCCTGCACATAGGCCGGCGTCTTCACCGCATCGATGTCGACCGGCGTTCCGGCGACTTTGATGCCGCCTTTTTCCGCCAGCTTGTTCCCCTTGTAGAGCGTCTCGAGATAGTCCCGATGCCAGCCGGCCGGCAGGTTGGTCGTGTCGCTGTTCCAGTGCAGCAGGTCGAACGGCGGCGGCTCCTCCCCCAGCAGGTAGTTGTTGACCACGTAATTCCAGATGAGATCACGGCCGCGAAGCAGGTTGAACGTCGCGGCCATGTAGCGACCGTCGAGATAGCCTTTCTCCGCCGTTAGCTGTTGGAGCAGGCCCATGGTCTCGTCGCCGAGGAACAGCTTGAGATCGCCCGCTTCGCTGAAATCCACCTGCGCGGTGAAGAACGTTGCCGACCTGACCTTGTCCGCCTGCTTCTCCGCTTCGAGGTAGGCGAGCGTGGCCGCAAGGGTGGTGCCGGCCACGCAATAGCCAATCGCATGCACGGCCTCGACGCCGAGTAGTTCGCGGATGGTATCGATGGCGTCGATCTGGCCGTTAAGGACGTAGTCGTCGAGCGTCGCATCCGCGAGGCTCTCGTCCGCCGACTTCCAGCTGACCATGAACAGCGAAATGCCCTGGTCCACGCACCACTTCACGAAGCTTTTCTCGGGCGCGAGATCGAGGATGTAGAAGCGGTTGATCCATGGCGGGAAGATCACGACCGGCGTCTTCATCACCTCCTCGGTCGTCGGCGTGTACTGGATGAGCTGGTAGAGCGGCGTCTGCTTGACGACTTTTCCCGGCGTCATCGCGAGGTTGCGGCCGACTTCGAACACGCCTGGCTTGGTCTGCGTAAGCTGTCCCGCCGCAATGTCCTTCAGCATGTTGCTGAGGCCCTTGAGCAAATTCTCGCCGCGCGTTTCGAGTGTCCGCTTCAGCACCTGCGGGTTGGTGACGGCGAAGTTGGACGGGCTCATCGCATCGACAAAGCTGCGCGTGGCGAAGCGCAGTTTCTCGCGACTGCCGGCGTCGAGACCCTCGATCTCGTCCACAGTGCCGAGCAGTTGGTCCGACACGCGCAAATAGGTTTGGCGGATCGTGTCGAAGATGGGGTTCTCGCGCCACTCGGGTGCGGCGAAGCGCCGGTCTTTCTTGGTCGCCGCATCCACCGGCGCACCCGCAGTGACGCCGCCCAGCATCTTCCCCCAGGTCTCCAGGCCCTTGGCCCATGCCTGCGCGCCCGCGGTCATCAGCGCCATCGGATCAGCGTTTGCGGGCTGCTCTGCGAAGCCAAACGCGCCCGGCGACCAAGCCGGAAACGGCTGGTCCTTCTTCAGGCTGTCGGCCCAGGCTTCCATCATCATTTGCTGGGCCCGGCCCATCACCAGCGTCCAATGTTGCCAATCCTCGAGCGTCGGGATCGCCGCGCCGCTGTTCGTCTCGTCCGCCATGTGATCTATGTAGGCCCGATGCCGGTAACGCCGCAAATCCCGTCGCTGTTGGTGACACTCGACTATTTCGGGATCGCAGTGTTCGCGATTTCGGGCGCGCTTCTGGCCGCCGAGAAGCGGCAGACGTTGGTGACCTTCTTTTTCTTTGCGGTGGCGACGGGCGTGGGTGGCGGGACGCTGCGCGACCTGCTGATCGGAGCGCCGGTGTTCTGGATCCACACCAATGCGACCCTGCTCATCTGCATCGTTGCGGCGCTCATCGTCTGGTTGATGAACCGCAAGCGCTTCAGCGGTGCCGCCTTGCTCTGGTTCGATGCAGCGGGGCTCGCCGCATACGCGACCTATGGTTCGGCCAAAGCGCTGGCCTACGGCGTTGCCCCGGTGCCGGCGTTCGCCATGGGTGTTCTCACCGCTTGTCTGGGCGGCATCATTCGCGACGTTCTGGCGGGCGAACCCTCGATCCTGATGCGGCCGGAGTTGTACGTGACGGCAGCCGCCTTGGCTGCGGGCCTTTTCGTCGGCCTGACGCTGGTCGGAGCTCCAGTCTGGATAGCTGCGGGTATTGCGGCGGTTGCGGCATTCCTGCTGCGGGGCGCAGCGATCGTGCGCGGCTGGTCCCTGCCGGCCTACCACGAATGAGCCAGCTCGCCCGGCAATCGCTGTTTGCCCTGTCTGTGTTGATTGGAGGTTGCACGACTGTTCCCGCGCCTAGGGCGATCAGCGGCGCGCAAGTTGGCGTCGCATTCGACCGGATGGGCGAGCTCGGGGTCTTCGCCGAAGGATACGCCGACCCCGCCACGAAGCGCCTAGTTACGCCGGATGACCCGGTCCGCGTGGCCTCCATCAGCAAAATGGTGACCGCAATCGGGGTCATGAAGCTGGTCGATCAAGGCAAGCTGGATCTGACCAGTAACGTGTCGCGCTGGCTTGGCTGGCCATTGCGAAACCCGAGCTTTCCGGACCGGCCGATCACGCTCGGCATGCTGCTGTCGCACACGGCCTCGGTGCGCGAGCATGACGACAATTACGTCGTCCCGCTCGACGGCTCATTGCGCGACGTCCTGAATGACCCGCGCAACTGGGACGCGCAGCACGGGCCGGGCGACGGCTATTTCGCCTACGTCAATATGAACTACCCGATCATCGGGTCGATCATCGAGAAGGTGACCGGTGAGCGCTTCGACATCTGGATGCGCCGCGAGGTGCTGGACCCGATGAAGCTGGACGCCTGTTTCAACTGGCCGACCTGTTCGGATGGCGCAGTCGCCCGCGCAGTCGAACTCGACGGCGCAGACGGCAAGCCGATCAAGGACGATTTGCACGGGGTTCGCCCCGCGTGCCCGGTGTTCGTCCGGGACGACGAGCCTTGCGATCTGAGCCGCTGGAAGCTGGGCGAAAACGGTTCGCTCTTTTCTCCTCAAGGCGGGTTGCGCATTTCGGCTCGTGGCCTTTCGCGCATCGGTCGGATGCTTCTGAACGGGGGCACGCTGGACGGCTCACGACTGCTATCCGTCAACGCAGTCGACACGCTGCTGCGCCAGGTTTGGCGTTTCGACGGGACGAACGGCGTGACGGATGGCACCTTTTACTGCAGCGCCGGCAACGGCACGCATCGGTTGCCCAACCCCGGCTGCGCGGACAATCTGCCCGGCAACGGCACTGTCTATGCCGGGCATGCTGGCGACGCTTACGGACTGAAAAGCGGGCTCTGGATCGACCGGCAGCGGGGTGTCGGCATTGCCTATTTCGTCACGGGCGTACCCGATCCCGCACCCAAAGCGGCGAGCAGCGCATATACGGCGGCGGAGGTGGCTGCGTTCAGACGGGCGGCTGCGCTCATTCATCCCCGCGAAAGCCGATGAGGTTCTAGACGGCCCGATGCTGCTTGCTCTGCCCGCCGCCCTGCTGCTCTCCGCCGAGGCCGCGGCGCAGCCGGCCAAGGATTGCGCGCCCCAGGCGCCGACCACCAATCCCAATGAAATCGTGGTCTGCGCGGTCAAACCGGACGGCTACCGCATCAGCCCGGACTTGATGGAAGCCCGGCGTCTCAAAAAGCAGGGTAATTCCGGCCCGCCGAAGAACCCCCACGAGAGCTTCGCGGATCATAGTTGCGCCACCGTCGGTCCGATGGGCTGCCGCGGCCAGCCGACCGTCAACCTGATCGCCGTCGCGGCGGTTGCCGCGCAAATGGGTCAGCGGCTTTCGAAAGGACAGGAAGTCGGCAGCATGTTCGAGACCACGCCGACGTCCAGTGAGTACCAGCTGTATCAGCAGGCGAAGAAGCAGCGCGAGGCGAAGGAAGAAGCCGAGGCGGCGGCCAAGGTGAAAGCCGCGGCCGAAGCGCAGGCTGCCGCCGCGAAGAACTAATTCATTTCCAGAGCTGCAGCGCGCGGATTGCTTTCGGCAGGGCCGGATCCTCGTCGGGTCGAGTGATGACGCGTTGCACCATCTTCCAGCCACGCCGGGTCATGCTGCGCCGCCATACATCGGTGACGAAGACGGTGCCTGACCAATCCGCACCGTCCATTCGTCCCTTGATCTCCAGCGGCGCGGCGAAGACGGCAATGCCGCCAGCAAGACTGCGAACGTAGATGTCGCCGAAGCGATAGCTGGAACAGATCCAGCGGTTGGCGGCGGCGTCGAGCCAGCTGGTGCGGTCGAGGATCATCGGCGGTTTGGACCCGGCCAGCAGCATGAAATGGCGGGAGGTCGTCGCTTTGAGCGCCTTCTTCTCGCCGTTCACCCAGCCCCGCATGAAGCGGTGTTCCATGGTCTCGATGTCGGCGTTCAGGTCACCCATGGCGACAGCGGTAGCCGCGGCGGAGCTTTTGGCAAGCGGCGTCGAATTTCGACGGGCGGCGGTTGCCGGGACAGACAACCGCGCTAGGCTGCGCGAAAACGGGGAGCATCAGAACCATGGGTAAACGTCCGCTGTCGATCGCCATCATCGCCTGGTTCCTGGGCGTCTTTTCCCTTCTCGGACTGTACGGCGTAATGACCATCGGCTCGAATCCGCAGGCGCAGAAGGTGATCGAGCAGAGTCACATGTCGCTGCAGTTCCTGCAGATCTGGGGGGTGATCGGGGCGGTCGTCACCATCACGGCCGCCGTCGGCATCTGGAAGGGCCTTCCCTGGGGCCGCGTGCTCTATGTCGTGTGGAACGTGATCGGGATTCTCGTCAGCTTCTACACGTCGCCGCAACAGGCGATGATCTTCGTCAGCATCCTGCTCTTCGTCGTGATCGCCGCATTCCTCTTCACCAATCGCGCCAACGAGTGGTTCCAGACCCGCGGCCTGGCACTAAGCCGGGAACCGCAGCGCTGATCCGGCGGGTCCTCAGCGTCATCCTGTACGTACTCGGGGGCTGGATGCTGGTCAGCGAAATCTTCATCGCGTTGCTCGACTTCGGTCAGTCCGCCGCAACGACGATCGGCATTCTGGCCTTCTTTGCGCTGTTGAGCTTGCCGTTCTTTCTGCTGGCCGTCTGGGCGACACCGGGTGACCGGACGGTCGAATTGGGCGCCGCGCTCGTCGTCACGGCGATCGTCGGAGCCGTCTTGTCGCTGGCCGTGGTCATCATGCTGAGCGATCCTCAGTTCAGACAATTCATGCCCGATGATCGGCCGATGCCGGAATTCCACTTCACGCCGCTGCTCGCGCTCGTGAACCTTGCGCTGATCGGCGGGACCGGATGGCTCTTGACCAGGCGCGGGCAGCAACCGGCGCGCTAACCGGGCGGTAACCGCCCGCGGACTAGGCTCGGCGGCATGAGCATGCACTGGAATCCCGGCAAGGCGACCGTCGACCTCAACCCCGCCGTCGCCAAGCCCCGTCCATCGATCCGCCGGGCGCCGGCGCCGGTCTCCGCCAAGCCGCGGGTACGGCGGTCAGACGAGGCCGAGACTTGGCGCGGCGTCGTCGGCATCAGCGCGATCGCGGCGATCCTGGTCGCAGCCATCGGCGCCGGTGCGTGGGTGACATTTTCCAAGAGTGACCCGGCCGCCGATGCGGCGCTCGCCCGCTTTTCCCAATGCTATGCGGCGCAGGGTCCGAATTGCGTGGTGGACGGCGACACCATCCGGATGGGCGGCGAGACAATCCAGATCGCGGGGCTGGATACGCCAAGGGTCGATGGATCGCGCTGCGAGGCGGAGCGGAATGCCGGCATTGCCGCCGCGGTCGGGCTGCTCGACCTGCTCGGCAACGGGCCGGTGAGCCTGAGCGATCCGTTCCGCGACGCCGGTGGCCGTACGGTCCGCAAGGTGTTCGTGAAGGGCCAGGAAGTCCGCGACGCTATGATCGAGCGGGGCCTGGGCCGCCGCTACGACGCGGAAAGCACGAAGGGCTGGTGCTAGGCTAGCCGCGCGGCTTGCAGCGCTTGCCGGCCGTCCGCGAAATCGCAGCGCAGGCCGCTTCGTCGCCGCGTTCGATGCGGACGCGCTGGTCGCCCGACTGCAGCGCCGACGACGGCAACGCCGAATAAGCGTATCCGGCGGCCAAACCGAGCGCAATTGCCGGCAAAGCGAGATCTTTCGCGCGCATTCCGCAGCATAACCCAGGCACGGTAAGCGAAGCGTAAAAGGCGTGAAACGGCCCGTGAAACAGGCTTAAGTTCACAAAGTTCACGCCGCGCAGCGCGTTTCCCGTGACTTTAGCGGCCCGCGGGGTGTGCCCGAGTGTCGTGCGAGCGGAGCACGGAACGGCCCGTGTAGGACAGTCTTTTCGCGCGGATGGACGGCGGCGCGCACGGCTGTAAGCTGGCCCGAGGATCCAGGCGGGGGCGCCGATGCCGGTCGAAGGCCACGACATCTACTTCCACCTGCGGATCATCATGGGGCTGGTGGTCGGCCTGGCGCTGACGCGGATGCTGTCGGGCGTGGCCAAGTTCATCACCCACCGCGACCGCGAGCATCTCTACGCCGGGCACCTGATCTGGATCGCGACGATGATCCTGATGGCGATCCACTTCTGGTGGTTCGAATACGGCCTGGTCCGCATCCAGCCGTGGACGTTCGACCTGTTCGTGTTCGTCCTGTTCTACGCCTTTTTGTTCTTCCTGCTGGCGGTGATCCTGCTGCCCGACGACATCGACGGCTACGAAGACTATCGCGAATATTTCATGTCGCGGCGGCAGTGGTTCTTCGGCCTGCTGGCGCTGACGGTGCCGGTCGACCTGATCGACACGTTGGCCAAGGGCCCCGAATATTACCGATCCTACGGCCCCGAATATCCGGTCCGGCTGGTAGGTCTGCTGGTGCTGTGCGCGGTTGGCGCCTGGTCGCGCAAGCTGAAGGTCCAGACCTGGATGGCGGCGCTCTGCCTCGCCTATTTCGTTTCCTGGATCCTGCGGTCTTACCGAATCCTGGAGTAGGACTATCGTGTCGCCGCGGACGAAATTTCCGGTTCCATTCGGCCCCGAAACGGATAAGTGGTGGGAAAGGCTGTGAAATTTCCGGCCGTCGCAGGGTTTTCTTCTGATGCAGTTGCCAAATTTCACCGAGATCGATCGTGCGCCCGCGCCCGAAGAAGCGATCGCGCTCGATTTTTTCGGAGCGACCGGCGTTCCCCTGAAGTCGGTCCTGCTGAGCCTCCTCGACCAGAGCGACGACTGCATCAAGGTCGTGGGCAGCGACGGTTCGCTGCAATTCATGAACTGCAACGGCAAGAAGGCCATGCAGATCGACGATTTCGACACCGTCGCCGGCAAACAATGGTCGAGCCTGTGGCCCGACGTGTCGCGGCCGCTGATCGACAGCGCGCTGGCCGAGGCACTGGCCGGCCGCGCGCACCGGTTCGAGGCCGCCTGCCCGACGGCGAAGGGCGAAGACAGGTTCTGGGAGGTCACCGTATCCCCCATCCGCGGCGACGACGGCGCGGTGCATTCGATCATGTCGAGCAGCCGCGACATCACCGAGCGGCGGCGGCGCGAGGACCAGTTGCAGACGATCGCCGCGGAGATGCGGCACCGCCTGCGCAATGCCCACACGATCGGCGCAGCGGTGGCGATGGCGGCGGCACGCGACCTGCCGGAGCATCGCGCCTTCGGCATGGACCTGGCCGCGCGCCTGTCGCGCCTGGCGGACGTGCAGGCGCAGCTGCTGGACGTCGAGGACGGCCTGACGGTCCGGGCGCTGTTCGAGCGGACGGTCGGCGCGTTCGGCGACAATCGCGCGCGCTTCGAATGCAACAGCGGCCGCGACATCGTTCTCAACGAGCAGGGCGCGCGCGTGATGGCGCTGGTGCTGGGCGAGCTCGCGACCAACAGCCTGAAATATGGCGCGCTGGGCCGCGACGGATCGGTACGGATGACCTCCACGCTGGAAGGGCCGACGCTGACGCTGACCTGGGAAGACATGTTCGATGCAGGCACCTCCCCGCCGATCGAGGTCGAATCGACGCGCCAGGGATCGAGCCTGATCGGACGGATGATTTCGCTAATGGGCGGAAGCTATCAGGCGGCGCTGACCGACGGCGGCTTCAAGGCCGAGATCATCGTCCTGCTGAAAGCGCTGAGCCGCGCCTGAAGCCTGACGGCCCGGGAGCGGGGGCAACCACTCACCGGGCCGGAGGTACGCTTTACAACGAAACCTCGCAGCGGCGTTTAGCGGTCCGAACATACCGGCGGGAATTTTTATTATCCGTTATCCGCCAGCCGCTTCTGATTCAAAACGGGACGATCCGGCTCTTGCTGAATTCAGCAGCGAACCGGCGGATCGTCGTAATGCGACACGCCGTTCGCATCGACATAATAGCAATAGCCCGACGCGTCCTTGTAATAGCGCCGCTGATGCCCGCCGACATTCTTGGTCACGTAGCCGGCGGTGCCGCCGACGACGAGGCCGGCCGCCGCGCCGGTGACCGGGTCGACGCCGATCAGCTGGCCGCCGAGCGCACCGACCGCCGCGCCCGCAAGCGCGCCGCCCATGGTGCGGGCTTCGACATTGTTGCCATAGGGATCGGTCGCGCAGGCGCCGAGCAGCGGCAGGGCTAACAGACAAACAGGCAGGCTTTTCACCGGCGCCTCCTTCAGGAGATGTGAGGTCAGAGCGCGCGACCACGGGCGTCTGTTCCAAACGGCGCTCCCGCGCGCGTCGGCGCGGATCGAAACTGTCCCGGCGCCGCGCCCCCATGCGGCACCGGGACATCCCCGCCTACCAGCCCGGCTTGCGCGGGCGGATGCGTTCGCGGGTGACCGCTTCTTCAATCAGGTGCGATTTGTATTTCTGCCGCATCTGATGCGCGCCTAAGCCGCTGTTGAGCACGAGGCGCACGCCACCCGTCGGGATGGCCTCGATCGTCGAAATTCCGACGTCCGCCGCCTTGCAGTCCGCGACGACCCGCTTTTCGTCCAGCCGGACGTAAAGCTCACGGCTCACCGGGGACCCCCTCGTCTGGCCGCGGCGTAGGCGTCGCGCACGTTGCCGAAGCGATATCCGCCCCGGAGGTAGACGGGGGTGGGGACGCGCTCGATGCCGGGGCGCTTAAGCTGGGCTTCTTCGATGTTGTCTGGATCCATGGATCTTGTCTCGCTTGCGGAGGATCGGGTTCGACCATGGCCGCGGAATCGGACTTCGCGGCTGTCTTCAACCGACGTGCGGCCTTGGCCTCCGCACGACGCGCGGCGATGGCCTGTTCGCGGGAAAGCGGCGGGATCACGTCAGGCCGCCGCCTGACGATCCCGTCGTGTCTTTTCAATCAGCGCGACATAGCCGCGCGCGAGCTGCAGGTGGGCTTCGCGAGAAGGCGCGCAGCGGGCCCGCGCGGCCATGAGCAGCGACTTGCCGCGGCGATGATAAAGGTAATTGAGGTCCACGCGTGGCTCCCGGGCAGTAAGCGGGAGCGCAACTGGTCTCTCAGCCGCACAGGCTTACAATAGGTTCCGTGCGATACGCCCTTGTAGCACGCCCGCCGGCCGCGACCTAACGATCATTCAGTTGCCGGCGGTCATTGCGTGACCGGCCGATAATTGCTGATCTTGAGCTCGACGCCCGCCAGCTTCTGGCGGAGCGCGGCAAGCCGTTGCGGGTCGGGCTGTTCGGCATCGGTCGCGAGGCTGACCTGGATCGCCAGATGATCCCGCTCGTCATTGAGCGCATCCAGCGCGGCATCGGTGCGGGGCAATCGCATAAAATGTCTCCGTTCTTACGGAGATGTAATGACGCTCGCGAAGAATACCATGCGTAGGTCGCTAACCCGACGGTAAGCGTGTCCGAGTTAGTCTGGCATCATGGGTCGCAATTGGGGACCTAGTCGCTCGGAATGGCTCCGACCGGAGGCGTATGATGCGCTAAGTCCGGCCGAGAAGCGTGCCTTGTGGGCGGGGCAAAATCGGCAGCGTCGCCGCAGTCGACTTACGCAGGGGCTGCTACTGGCATCCCTTGCAATAGTGATGGGCCTGATCGTGGGCTTCGCGTGGAGCCGTGACGGCGGCACGGTTCAGACCGCGCCGGGCGCGCCGATAGAGTGGAACGAGGTGCAGCCGGTGCCCGAGGCCCTGCCCGACCCGCAGGATAGCGACTGGTCGCGGCGCGGTGAAGTGGATGACGCTGGTTCGTCCGGCTCGGGGCAGAACGAGGCGATTCGCGCCAGCTTTGGTCTCTGTTTCACGGGGGGCGGGCGGAACTGCGTCGTCGATGGAGACACGTTCTGGATCGGCGGCGAGAAGGTGCGGATCGCCGGCATCGACGCGCCGGAGACGCATCCGTCGCGATGCCCGCAGGAGGCCGCGCTGGGAAGCCAGGCGACGACGATGCTGCGCGACCTGCTGAACGGCGGGGCGATCACGCTGACGCGGATCGACCGCGACCGGGACAGTTATGGGCGACTGCTCCGCAATGTGGCGGTGGACGGGCAGGATGTCGGTGAGGCGATGATCGCGGCGGGGGTGGCGCGAGAATATGGAGGCGGGCGCCAGCCTTGGTGCTAAACCGATTGCATGAGCGAGACACGCGCCGGGTTGCCGATCATCTCCTTTGAAAACAGCGAGGAGCTAGAGCGGTGGATGGAGGGGCAACCGGCGGATGCGCCGGGGGCGTGGATCAAGTTTGCCAAGGCGGGGTCGGGCGTGGCGAGTGTTTCCAAGTCCGACGCGATTGACGTGGCGCTGTGCCATGGGTGGATCGACGGGCAGCTCGACAAATATGACGAGCGGTTCTGGCTGATCCGCTTCACGCCGCGCAAGGCGCGGAGCAAATGGTCGCAGGTGAACCGGGAGCGCGTGGCCAAGCTGATCGCGGCGGGGCGGATGCGCGCGGGCGGACTGGCGCAAGTCGAGGCGGCGAAGGCCGACAGGCGGTGGGACGCGGCCTATGCGCCGGCGAGCAGGGCGAGCGTGCCGGACGATCTGCAGGCCGCGCTGGACGCCAGCCCGAAGGCCGCGGCCTTCTTCGCCACCCTGACGGGCGCGAACCGCTACGCCATCCTCTATCGCATCGGCGCGGTGAAGAAGCCGGAGACGCGGGCGCGCAAGGTGGCGGAGTTCGTGGCGTTGCTGGAGCGGGGTGAAGCACCGAGCGCAGCGAAGACGGCGCGAAGCGCCACCTGAGCAGCGCGAAGAGATGCGGAAGTCCGGCCGGCGGGTCGGCCTTAGCCGAACCCGTTCGACGTCACGGATTTACTCCGTGACGGCATTCCTGTCTGTTGCGGCGCCTGGATTACTACCGAGATTGAGAAAAACCTATGCGAAAGCCAGCGAGTGTCGACGCCTTAACGGAACTTGGGCGGGTTCGACTCTCCAAGAGCTTCTTCATGCGCGACATGCTCTATTCCGAGATTGCGCAGGTTCACGGCCTTCTTAATGCGCCAGACGATCCAGACCTCGCAATTCAGGCTGGAACACGGCTATGCGAAGAGCTGCTTGAGCCCCTCCAAGATCGTTTCGGCAGGGTAGCTATACGCTCCGCCTATCGCAGCCGCCAAGTCAACGCGCTCGGTAATGAGCGAGGCTTCAATTGCGCATCGAACGAGAAGAATGCGGCGAAGCATATCTGGGACATGCGTGACGAAGATGGTTGCTTTGGCGCGACCGCGTGCGTGATCATTCCATCAGCTTACGACAAACATCCTGAAGTGAGCGGTTGGCAGCACTTGGCGCTGTGGATTCACGATCACCTGCCCTACTCTTCGCTTTGGTTCTTCCCGAGCTACTGGGCCGTCAACATCAATTGGCATGAACATCCCAAACGGCAGATCGATAGTTACGCGAAGCCAAATGGGCGATGGGACCCAGAGAAGTTTCGACGCGAGACCTTGGAGAAGTTCGGTGATCGTCGCGTCTCATTCGGACCCTAAGCTGCTGCTGTTACGACAGATTCGTTTGCCGGTGTGCGTTTACCGCGATTAGCCTTTACCATGGCAGGTAACGTGAAGCTGTAGGTCAGAAACGCTTCCGCGAATCTTCGTAAAGATTTGGCATCCACTTCAGTTTCAGGCTCTTCGCCGTGCACAGCGTCGTTCCCGTCCAACCTTATTTCATGCGACCAATCGCCCATTGCAGCAGTCAATTGGCCATTGTTCACAAGCAGATGGATGCGCTTGAATAAGGTCTCGTCGCGATGATCAGGATCAATGACCTTAGTCGAGACATCAAGTGTCTTGCGGAACATGGCGCCAGCGGCGTCCCAATGTCCCGCTTTCAGTGCCCGTACACCTTGTTCGTAGAAGTTTGTAATATTGGCTGGAACGGCAGCGGGCGTTTTTGATTGATAATCAGGCCATTGTTGTTCGACCGTGATTCTAAGTTTCTCTTGCGAGCCTGTCGCTTTCACCAAATCAGCGCCGGACGTGTGCTCGTAAAGTCCGAGATGGAAGATAGCGCCCTTCCTGCAAGCGTTGCAGGTTGCGAGCATGTGTACTTCAGACTTAGATGAGCTAACTTCGAACTGGTAGCGCGCAACAAACGCTACCTTTTGGATGCCGCAATGCGGGCAATCGCCCGTAATGACCATTAGCCCTACTCCGCCGCCACCCCCGACGCCTCGAACATATCCGGCCCCTCGCCACCCGCGCTCGCGTCGTTCGCGGCGGCTTCGCCCTTGGCCTTCTGGCGGCGGTCGAAGCTGTCCCAGACCTCGTTCCAGTTCCCGCGGGTCGCCGCCTTTGAGTATTCGGTCGCGCGGGTTTCGAAGAAGTTGGCGTGCTCGACGCCGTTGAGCAAAGGCGCGAGCCAGGGCAGCGGGTGCTCGTCGACCATGTAGATCGGCTTGAAGCCCAACTGCCCCATGCGCCAGTCGGCGATGTAGCGGATGTACTTCTTGATCTCCTTGGGGGTCATGCCGTTGACCGGCCCCTGTTCGAAGGCGAGGTCGATGAACGCATCTTCGAGCGCGACCGTTTGATGGCAGGTGTCGCGGATGTCGTCCTTGACCGACTTGGTCAGGCAGTCGCGTTCCTTCACGAAGGCGTGGAACAGCTTGATGATGCCTTCGCAGTGGAGGCTTTCGTCGCGGACCGACCAGCTGACGATCTGGCCCATGCCCTTCATCTTGTTGAAGCGCGGGAAGTTCATCAGCATCGCGAAGCTGGCGAACAGCTGCAGCCCCTCGGTGAAGCCGCCGAACATGGCGAGCGTCTTGGCGATGTCCTCGTCGGTGTCGACGCCGAACGTGCTGAGGTAATCGTGCTTGTCCTTCATCTCCTTATACTGGAGGAAGGCGCTATACTCGCTTTCGGGCATGCCGATCGTGTCGAGCAGGTGCGAGTAAGCGGCGATGTGGACCGTTTCCATGTTGCTGAACGCGGTCAGCATCATCTTGATCTCGGTCGGCTTGAACACGCGCCCATATTTGTCGTGGTAGCAATCCTGCACCTCGACATCCGCCTGGGTGAAGAAGCGGAAGATCTGCGTCAGCAGGTTGCGTTCGTGGTCGGTGAGCTTCTGCGCCCAGTCGCGGCAGTCCTCACCCAGCGGCACTTCCTCCGGCATCCAGTGGATCTGCTGCTGGCGCTTCCAATATTCGAACGCCCAGGGGTATTCGAACGGCTTGTAGGTCTTGGACGCCTGAAGAAGTCCCATGGTTACGCTCCTGTGAGTTCGATGACGGTGGCGGCGCCGAGGATGACGGCACAGATCAGAACGGTGATGAGCAGGACCTGACGGTTCTTGCGCAATTGCTCGGTACCCGCTGGCGTGCCGGGGGCGCGGCGGGAGTGAATGAGCAGGATGCCAAGAAGCGGCAGGCTCGCGAACGGCTGCGTGGACTTGAGGTGAAGCGGGATCAGCCCCGCCTGGCCGAGCAAGGAAGCGAGCGAGTATATCCCGCCAACCACAACAATCACGAGGCCGGTCCACTGCACCCAATTATATGGGCGAAGTGGGGGCCCGGGCTGTTCGTAGGCGTACGGATCGTAGCCGGAGTTGTCGCGGTAGCCGGCCATCAGTCGATCCGCCGCGCGGTCGTATCGATGACGCGGTCGCGGTAGACGACGCGCTCGCCGCCCTTCTTGGCGCCGACGCCGAACACGACGATGCCGAGGAAATAGCCGAAATCGTACCAGCCGCCGTTGTTGGGCACGGCATAGACCGCGACCTGCGGCATAAACAAAGACACGACCCAGGCGACCGGGAAGATGAAGCCGTGCCACAGGCCGAGCAGGAAACCCGGCGCGGTGGGCGCGACGGCGGCGCTGGTCTGCGTCGCTGCGCAGGCGGTCAGCGTCGAAGTGGAAGCGGCGGCAGCCGCCGCTTTCACCAGAAGAAGCGGCCGCCTCTTAGCTTGCCGCCGTGCTGGGTCTTCACCAGCCGGCCGCGCCACATCTGGATGTACATCCACAGGCCCGAGAAGCTGAAGAAGACCAGCGACAGGCCGGACAGGATCGAGATGATCGTGCCGACGGGCCCGAAGCTCTCGCCCGAATGCAGGTGATGGAGCAGGCCGACGTTCCACGCCGGCTTGGTCGCGGGCTTGGGGCGGCAGGTCATGGTTTCCGGACAGACGAAGCCCGGCGGGGTCGCGGCCTTCGCCGCCGCGCGGGCCCGCGCCTCGCTTGCTTCCGTCTCGAACCCGCCCGAGTTGACCAGGCTGCCCACCTGACTGAGCACGCCCGTCACCGAGATCCACAGCAAGAACACGCCGAACAACACGGCCAGCCAACGATGCCACTTGCGCACAGGCGCCTCCTAATTGCGAACGTTTCGCAACAGAGAGACGATGCGAATAGCTTTGGCAAGTGTTGTTTCCGCCGATCATTGCGCCCCGCCCAACATCGCTTCGCGCTCCGCCTGGCTCGGGCGATAGTCCATCAGGCCGAGCGCATGGGCGCCCAGGATCGCCGCGATCACGAACATGATCACCGGGCCCTGCGTGCTCGGACGGCCGTCACCACCCGGGCGCCGATAGAACCAGATGCCCGCGCCGATCAGCAGGACCGCGACGGCCAGCTCGATCATTCGCCCGGTGGTGAGGTGCGCGATCACGCCGCGGGCCGTCCGATCGCGGCAGCCTGGTCGAGGCGGTTGGCATAGTCCTCGAGCACCTTGGCGGTGCGCTCGACGTAGGTGCGCGCGTCGTCCCAGCGGCGCTGCTCGATCGCCTCGCGGACGCCGGGCAGCGTCTTGGCGCCGTAGCCGGTTAGCGTGCCCGGAGCGTAGACGAGGTTCTTGAACCACGGACGGCCGGGCAGGCCCGCGGGATCGATCAGCAGCTGGTCGATGCGCGCTAGGCTGGCGTTGATGCGCGCCTGGGTCGCCGGCGGCAGATCCGACGCACGACCCAGCGTGGCGTCGGCGGCGCTGGCGGCGCGCTTGAGGTGATCGACCGCGTTCTCCAGCACCAGCATGTCGATCAGCGGCGTGACGCCCTGGTCGCGCGGGGCGACGATCGGATCGCGGGGGCTGGCGGCAAGCGCGAAGTCCCCCTCGCGGCGCAGGTCGGCGAGCGTGCGGTCCTTTTCGCGCTGATCGGCGGCGAGCTTCTTGATGTCGGTCAGGTAGCGCCCGACGGCGGTGGCGAAGTCGCCGTAGCGGGCGGGCACGCGCGGGGCGTCGGCGGCGCGCATGACGACGCGGCCGACCAGCTTCGACAGCGCTGCGCCATATTGCAGGCCCGGATCGTCGAAGTGGGTGACGTGATAGTAACTGTCGTAGACCGAGTGGTAGCTGCCGTCGGACTCATCCTCGCCGCCGAAGCCGAGGTTCAGCGAGGCGATGCCGAGATGCTGCAGGAAGGCGGTATAGTCGGAGCCCGAACCTAGCGCGCTGAGCGGAAAATCCCCGCCGGACTTGGCCGCCTCGAACTGTTCAGGGCGAACGCTTTCTTTGTCGCTATAGCCTCTCGCCAGGATCGCCGCCCGGCCACGGCGCGCGGCGGGGACGTTGGTCTTCGGGTCGAGGACGTCGTTGGCCGCCTGATTGACGAAATGCTGCAGTTCATGGCTGCCGCCCGCGCCTAGGAAGCCGCGGCCGTTGCCGTCGGTATTGATGTACATCAGCGCCTTGCGCTTCAGCTCATCGGCGTGCGCCTCGGCCCATTCGGTCGAGCCGAGCAGGCCCGGCTCCTCGCCGTCCCAGCTGGCGTAGACGATGGTCCGCGCCGGCCGCCAGCCGCCCCGGTAGAGCGCGCCGAGCGCCTTGGCCTCGCTCATCAGCGCGACCTGGCCGGTCAGCGGATCGGAGGCGCCGAACACCCAGCCGTCGCGGTGGTTGCCACGAACGATCCATTCGTCGGGATAGGTCGAGCCGCGCAGCGTCGCGATGACGTTGTAGACGGGCTTCTGCGACCAGTCGGACTTGACCGCGAGGTGCACCTTGACCGCATCGCTGCCGCCCCAGTGATAGGCGAGCGGAAGGCCGCCGCGCTGCTTGCCGGTCACCAGCGGGCCATCGAGCGCGGCGATGATCCGCGTCGCGTCGCGATACGAGATCGGCAGGGTCGGAATCTTGAGGATCGTGATTGCCTGCTCGCGCGTCAGGCGCTTGGCGCCCGGCGTCGAACCGATGCCCGGCGTCAGCGGATCGCCGGGGTAGATCGGCATGTCGGCGACCGAGCCGCGCTGCACGCCGGCATCGGGCCGTCCCCCGCCCTTCGGGAAGACGTCGGCCTCGGCGTAGCTGTCGTCGGCCGGGTCGGAGTAGATCAGGCAGCCGGCCGCGCCATGTTCCTGCGCCAGCTTGGGCTTCAGGCCCCGCCAGCCGCCGCCGTAGCGGGCGAGCACGATCTTGCCTTTGACCGAAATGCCGCGCTGCTCGAGCGCGTCATAATCGTCGGGCATGCCGTAATTGACGTAGACGACCGGTGCGGTGACGTCGCCGTCGCCCTGATAGGCGACATAGGGTGGCAGCGCGCCGGCAGTCTGGGACGAGGTCGGGTCCTCGGCGATCGCCGGCTCCTGCCCGCCCAGCTGAACGCGGGTCGGCGTGACCAGTTCGAGCGTCGTCGAGATCGGCGTCGGATAGAGGACGTCGAAGCGCTCGATCCGCGCGTCCCAGCCCCATTGCTTAAACAGGGCCAGCTGCATGTCGGCATTGGCCTTGTTGTGCGGCGCGCCGACATGGTTGGGCGCGGAGGACATGGTCTGCAGCCAGCCGAGCTGGTCGGCGGTGCTGATCATCGAGTCGAAGCTCTGTTCGAGCGCCTGGCCGCCCGATTGCGCGGTGGCGGCCGTGGCGACGAGGGCGAGCGCGGCGACGCCGCTGGCGAGCAGGCGCCTCACCGGAGCCACGCAGCGACAGCGACGGTGGCGACGCCGGCAAGGAGGTCGAGCGCAACGAGGCCAAGCACGACGTAGCCGGCGCGCTTGCCGTATTTGCGGAGCTTCTCTTTGCTCACTGGATTACTCCGTCTTGCCAGCGGAGGCTGGCATCCATGTCGTCGCCTGTCGTCGACGTCCGCCATTGCTCACCGACATGGACCCCAGCCTGCGCTGGGGTGACGAGGCTCACTGGCATGCCAGGCACTCGTCGTAGTCGGTGCTCGACGGGAGCTGGATTTCCTTGAGCTCAGGGGTGTTGTCGGCCTCGACCCCACCCGCGAAGCCGGCGCGCTGCACCGACTTGGAGCGGAGATAGTAGAGCGACTTGATGCCCAGCTCCCACGCGCGGAAGTGGAGCATCATCAGGTCCCACTTGTCGACGTCGGCGGGGATGAACAGGTTCAGCGAGGTCGCCTGGTCGATGTAGGGCGTGCGGTCGGCCGCAAGCTCGATCAGCCAGCGCTGGTCGATCTCGAACGACGTTTTGAACACGTCCTTTTCCTCGGGCGTCAGGAAGTCGAGGTGCTGGACCGAGCCGCCCTGCTCCAGGATCGAATTCCATACCTTGTCGCTGTCCTTGGACTTCGAAGCGAGCAGCTTTTCGAGATACGGGTTCTTGATCGAGAAGGAGCCCGACAGCGTCTTGTGCGTGTAGATGTTGGCCGGGATCGGCTCGATGCAGGCTGAGGTGCCGCCGGCGATGATCGAGATCGACGCGGTCGGCGCAATCGCCATCTTGCAGCTGAAGCGTTCCATCACGCCCATGTCGGCGGCGTCGGGGCACGGTCCGCGCTCTTTCGCCAGCATCATCGACGCCTGGTCGACCTGAGCGCGGATGTGCTTGAAGATCTTGAGGTTCCAGCTCTTGGCCATCGCCCCTTCGAACGGCAGGCCGCGCGCCTGCAGGAAGGAGTGGAAGCCCATCACGCCGAGGCCGACACTGCGCTCTCGCTCCGCGCTATATTTGGCGCGCGCCATCTCGTCCGGCGCGCGGGCGATGTAATCGCTCAGCACGTTGTCCAGGAAACGCATGATGTCTTCGATGAACTGCTTGTCGCCGTTCCACTCGTCCCAGGTTTCGAGGTTGAGCGAGCTCAGGCAGCAGACCGCGGTGCGATCCGCGCCAAGATGGTCGCGGCCGGTCGGCAGCGTGATTTCCGAGCAGAGGTTCGAGGTCGAGACCTTGAGGCCGAGGTCGCGGTGATGCTTGGGCATCGACCGGTTCACCTGGTCGATGAAGATGATGTACGGCTCGCCCGTCGCGAGGCGGGTTTCGACCAGCTTCTGGAACAGCGAGCGCGCGTCCACCTTGCCGCGGACGCTGCCGTCCTTGGGCGACTTGAGCTCGAACTCCGAACCGTCGCGAACGGCTTCCATGAACTCGTCGGTGACCAGCACGCCGTGGTGCAGGTTGAGCGCCTTGCGGTTGAAGTCGCCGCTGGGTTTGCGGATCTCGAGGAACTCCTCGATCTCCGGGTGGGCGATGTCGAGATAGACGGCAGCCGAGCCGCGGCGGAGCGACCCCTGGCTGATCGCCAGCGTCAGGCTGTCCATCACGCGGACGAACGGAATGATGCCGCTGGTCTTGCCGTTCAGCCCGACGGGCTCACCGATGCCGCGCACCCGACCCCAATAGGTGCCGATGCCGCCGCCTTTGGAGGCGAGCCAGACGTTCTCGTTCCAGATTTCAGTGATCGCCTGCAGGCTGTCGTCCACGCTGTTGAGATAGCAGCTGATCGGCAGGCCGCGGCCGGTGCCGCCGTTGGACAGCACGGGCGTCGCGGGCATGAACCACAGGCGCGAGATGTAGTCGTAGACGCGCTGGGCGTGATCGGCATCGTCGGCGTAGGCCGCGGCGACGCGCGCGAACAGGTCCTGATAATTCTCGCCCGGGAGCAGGTAACGGTCGACCAAAGTGTCCTTGCCGAACTCGGTCAGCAAAGCGTCGCGCTTGTCGTCGGTGGTGACGGCAAACTTGGGCGCATGGACGGACTTCGATCCGCTGGCGGTGGTCGAAACGTCGTCGCTCGTTACTTCTGAGCCGGTCGAGAAATCCATCGCGCTACCCCGTCCTTAATCGGCCAAGGCGTAATCGCCGAGAACCGTTTGTTCCTGACTTGTTCGACTCGGAGCCATCGCGGCACCCTAGCCGTTTTCGCGCCTTCAGGGGACCTTTGCACACCCGCCGCCTGTGGAAAGCGGGGACGACCGCGTCTCCCTCCGGAATATAGGGATTCCCGAGCGAAACACTAGTGGTTGAGTACTCCCCCTCGACCGCTACTAGCTATAGTGCCTTAATTGGATTTGGGCGCAAGCCGGTAAATGGCGCATCAACGCAAAATCCTGTGGATTTGACGCTACCGCAACGTTGCGCCGCAAGGCGTTCGCACTGGACTTGCGGTAAGCACCGCCGCACAGCATGCCCGGTTCGAAAAAGGGGATGCGATGCGCACGAAATTGACCGCCGTCCTGGCCGCATCATTGCCGCTGATGGCCGCATCGCCCCCTGCCCCGAAGGTCGACATGAAGCGCATGTCGGAAATCGCGCGCACGCTCGCGTCCGACGAGTTCCAAGGCCGTGCACCGGGGACAGCGGGCGAAGAAAAGACGATCCCCTACCTCATCCAGCAGTTCAAGGCTGCCGGACTTCAACCAGCGGGCGAAAACGGGGGCTGGACGCAGGAAGTGCCGATGATCCGCACGCAGCTCGGCGCGCCGTCGACGGTCGGCGTCACGCAGACGGGCGCGACGACGCCGCTGCGCTATCCAGACGACATCTACATGTCGACGGTGCGCGCGACGGAGGCGGTCAAGATCGCCAACGCGCCGATGGTCTTCGTCGGCTACGGCATCAGCGCGCCAGAGCGCGGCTGGGACGATTTCAAGGGCGTCGACCTGCACGGCAAGGTCGCGGTGATGCTGGTCAACGACCCGGACTTCGAGGCGACCGCGGGCGAACCGGTCGCAGGAAAGTTCGGCGGCAAGACGATGACCTTCTACGGCCGCTGGGTCTACAAATATGAGGAAGCGGCGCGGCGCGGCGCAATTGCCGCGCTCGTGGTCCACGATACCGAGGGCGCCGGTTACCCGTGGACCGTGGTGAAAAGCCCGGCCGGTGAAGGCTATAACGTCGTGCTCCCGGCCGGTGCGCAGCAACCGGTGCTGCTGCAGGGATGGATCCAGCAAAACGTCGCGGCGGACCTGCTGAAGCGCGCCGGTTATGACCTTGCGGCGGTGAAGCGCCAGGCGCGGACGGCGGCGTTCAAGCCAATCGATCTAAAGGCGACGCTGACGGTCGACGCGCCGGTGAAGCTGACGCGGCTGACCAGTCACAACGTGCTCGGCAAGCTGACGGGCAGCAAATACCCCGACGAGACGATCAGCTACGGCGGGCATTGGGACGCGTACGGCATCGGCCCCGCGGATGCGCAGGGCCGGACGATCAAGCCGGGCGCAGCCGACGATGCGCTGGGCCTTGCGGCGATGATCGAGAATGCGCGGCTGTTCGCGGCGGGACCGCGGCCGCAGCGAACCTTGGTCTTCGCGGCCTGGACCGCTGAAGAGCGCGGGTTGTTGGGCTCCGAATATTACGCGCAGCACCCGCTGTTCCCCATGGACAAGATGGTCGCCAACCTGACCTTCGACACGCTGCAGTGGAATGGGCCGGTCAAGGACGCAGTGGTCGTCGGTCAGGGCCAGAGCGAGATGGAAGATTATCTTGCCGCCGCAGCCAAGGCGCAGGGACGGTACGTGACGCCGGAGAATCATCCGGAACGCGGTTTATTCTACCGCGCGGACCATTTCTCCTTCGCCAAGCGCGGGGTGCCGGTCCTGCTCGATATGGCGCTGGCCGGGGCCTACGACATGGTCGACGGCGGGCGCCCAGCCGGCGAGAAGTGGCTCACTAGCTTCACGTCCAACTGCTATCACCAGACGTGCGACGCCTGGTCGCCGAGCTGGGACCTGCGCGGCGCTGCGCAGGAAGCGGACATGTTCTTCGCGATCGGTAACAGGCTGGCGAACAGCCGCGCCTGGCCGCAATGGCGGCCGACCTCGGAGTTCGCGAAGGTGCGGGCGCAAAGCAGCGGGGCGCGCAGCAGTGCTTCATCCTCGCGACCGGAGCGCGGCCGCTAGGCCCATCGCCCAAGTTACGCTATCAGCCGCCTGGTCTTGTCGCAGGGGGTTGGCGATGGATTTCGACACCGCGATGCTGCTCGCGCTGCCCGCGAGCCTGCTATTGTTCATGGCCTTCGAAGCACTCGTGCCATCGGGCCGCGAGATGCCGGAGATTCGCCGCTGGCGACTGATCGGACTTGCCGGTTTCGCGCTGACTCTGGTCGTCTTCGTCGGCGCACCGCTGCTGATCGTGCCTCACTTGCCGCCGATGGCCATCATCGACCTCAACACGTGGGGGAACTGGGCCGCCCTCCCCGTCTGGGTGCTCACGACATTCTTCGGTTACTGGGCGCACCGTACCATGCATTATTTTGACCTGCTGTGGCGCGCCGGGCATCAGCTGCACCACGGGGTCGCCCGGGTCGACATTGCGTCCGCGATGATCTTCCACCCTTTCGATAGTCTGGTCCAAGGCGTGCTGTGCGGCCTGTTGGCCGCGGGCCTGACCAATTCGACCGCGCACGCGGCCGCCTGGGCCGGGCTGTGGGGGTTTTGCGTGGCGCTCTATCAGCACTGGAACGTGCGGACGCCCGCGTGGACCGGCTGGTTTATCCAGCGGCCGGAAGCCCATCTGCTGCATCACGAACGTGACGTGCACGCGCGCAATTTCGGCGACATGCCGCTGTGGGACCGGCTGTTCGGAACCTATGGCGAGCCAGTCCAGCGTACCGTCGAACTGGGCTTCGAGCCTGAGCGGGCGCGGCGGTGGGTGGCGATGCTGGCGATGGTCGATGTCAATAAAATCGAGAAGATGGACGGCAGGATCCGGCTTTAGTCTAGCGCGGGTTACCCGGCAGAATTGAACCGATCTCGTCCAGCGAAAGCTGGCGGTAGAATTTCAGCTGCGCTTCGTTGTCCTTGACTGAGACCACACGGACGGCGGCGAACAAAGGTCCGCGGCGCAAGATGGCATCGCACTCCGGCGGCACCGTTCGTGCGCCGATGACATGAGCGCTCGTCTTCGAAATGTCGCGAAGGGTGACGCGTACCGTGTTGATCGGCGTCAGCAGCTCACATGAGATGAGCACGCGCGTCGGCTTGGGCTTGCCGGTTCCGCTGATTTCCGCCGGGACCGTCATGCGGACCGCGCTTTGAAAACCTGAACCATCGTTGACCCCCCGATGCCGCCGATTGGTTCGGGTCTGGGTATCAAAAGTTGATAAAGTCCAAACTTCCCTGCGCCGACGCCAGTCCGCGTTCGGATTTGGGACAAGCAGGACTCGCGGGAAGCGCGGGCGGAGTGCCTTTGATAAGGACGTTACCGGACATTCAAGGGGCAAACTGATGACCGCAAAGACCTTCATTCGACGCGCCGACCGCAAGCACGTGAGCGACATGCGCGGCTTCGCCATGTCGGCATCCCGCGATAGCGACGTGACCGTCGCCGACCTTTCCTACGGCGGCTGCAAGCTCATCTCGAACGACCGCTTCGACGAGGGTGAGGTGGTCGAGCTCCGCATCATCAAGCGCGGCGCCGTCGCTGCCGAAATCCGCTGGGCGGACGAAGGCCGCGCGGGCGTGCGCTTCATCAACTAGGCTGAAAGCGTTGCCGCGATGGCGATCCTTCGGGCGACTGATCGGCGGGGCCGCCTTCTTCCTGCTCGGCGGGACGACGGCGGCAACTTTATCGGTGGCACGCCAGCCTGCTCATCCGGCGGCTGCGAGAGCGGTCGATGCCGCGACCCCATCCGCAAACCGGATCGAGGTCAGTCCCGCCGCCATGCGCCAGGCGCTTGCCGCAGGCCAGATCGACCGGCCAGTCAAGTCGGTCCTGCAAGTCCCCGCGCGCATGCAATATGGCGACTTCAAGTGGGACGACGCCGGCGTTCCTGCCGGTCCGCTGTGGATCCGCGTCGACACGCGCGCGCAGCTTATCTCCGTGTTTCGCGCCGGCCATGAGATCGGCACCGCGGTCATTCTTTATGGCGCGGATGGGCTCGAGACCCCGGCCGGCAAATTCCCGATTCTGGCGAAGCTCAAGGACCACCATTCGGCGACCTATGACGCGCCGATGCCTTACACCCTGCGCCTGACCAAGGACGGCGTTGCGATTCACGCCAGCGACGTCCGCTGGGGGCTCGCCACTCACGGCTGCGTGGGTGTGCCCGAGGGCTTCGCCAAGCAGCTCTTTGCCGCAGCCTCGGTCGGCGACGAGGTTTTCGTCGTCGGCAACCCCAAGCGGGCGTAACCTTTCACTTTCGATCCATGGTCCGGCCGCGCGGCGGCGGTGCTAGATCAGGCCAGCTTGTGTTGGCGCGCTTTGGTCCGCCGCACGCGCCAGCCCATGAGGCCGAAGCCGAGGAGCATCATGGCCCAGGTGCTCGGTTCGGGCACGGCGGCGACGGGAGTCTTCGTTTCCTCAGGCCGGTAGATAATTGGCGGACCGCCGGGCGAACCGCCGCCACCACCGATGCCGCCGGGGGATCCGCCGGGAGAACCGCCCGGGCCCACGATCGGTGGGCCGCCGCCCGGCGCGGCCGGTGGCGCGACAAAATCGGCGAGCTGCGGCGCCGGACCGGCAATCGCAACCGGCGGCACGATGGCCGCATCAGCCCCAACCGGCCCCGTTGGCATCAAGACCTTGGCGAGTTCGCTGGTCGAGGGCCCGGCCGGCCTTTCGCGGGTACGCACCTTGGCAAGTGCGTGCTGGATTTTCTTGTGCTTGGTCTGCGCGCCGGCGACCCGTTCCCCTGGCGAACGCTGGTCGAGCAACTGGGTCAGGCTCTGGGCCTGCTGAACCGCCGCGGCCACCGCGTCGCTGCCGGTCACGCCGACCAATGAAAGAAAGGCGCCGCTGCCGGCCAGCGCAATCGCACAGGCTCCAGCCACCAGCCGGAGCTTGCGGCGCTGCATTGCTGCGCGCGCCGCACGCGAGCGGCGAACCGCCCTGGCGATGTCCCGTCGTGCAAGCGCGTTTTCCATGACCGGATAGAGCAGGCAAAGCGCGGCCCGCTACAAGGTTAACAAACGGATTGCCTCAATTCGGGGCAGTTAGTTCCGTCGCCTTGCTTCGAATCGCGTCGGCAGCGAGCAACGCGATGGCAAAAGGGGCAATGGGCATGAAGAGCCTGGGGATTGTGACAGCTTTGAGTGTCGGGGTGACGGCTTTGGCGCCGAGTGCGCAGTCGCACGCCCCCGATGGCTTGAACACCAGCCGGAGCGTCCAGAGTTTCACCGATTGCTTCACCGCCGCGCAGGACCGCCAGGAGGCGGCATGGGCTTTCGCGCCGAGCAAGCATGGCGGGACCTTTTCCAACCTTGGCGCGGCGGGAGTCGCCAAGCCTTATTTCATCGTGATCAGCGACCGCGGCAACCGCCGCACCATCATCCTCGAAAACGTCAAAGCGGGAACGCCCGCCGCCATGGGAGTGAGCCAATGCGCCTGAACAATCAGCAGACCCAAAGCCGCCGCCGCCGCATCGCCGCCGCCGCCCGCGCCGCCCTGACTTCGGACATGGCGAAGACGACTTATGCTACCGCACCCACGCCGTCAGAGGTTGCCGCAAGTCCGGTCGAGCAGGAGCGCCGCGGCCTGCCGCGCGTCAGCACCGACAGCGAGATCATCGTCCGGCGGATCGGTGGATTCAATTTCGAGGTCGCACTGCACGACGTGTCAGCGCACGGCTGTCAGGTCGAATTGATCGAAGCATGCGAAAGCGGTGACGCGATCATCGCGCGTTTCCCGCAACTCGAGCCGCTCGGCTCACGAGTTTGCTGGACGCGCGGGACGACCACCGGCATCGAGTTCCAGACCAAGATTCATCCTGCGGTGTTCGACCATTTGCTGGGCCGGCTGAACGTCGCGAAGGCCGCATAAAGAAGGCAGGTGGAATGCGGTGCGCGAATCGCGCGCGCCGCATTAACCTCTGGACGCGCGCACCGACGTGCCGCAGTCCGATGCGATGCGCTTTCCGAAACCCTTTGTCGCGATCCTGATCCTGACGTGCAGCACCGCCGCCCGGGCCGACGACGATTCGATCTGCGCCGATCGTCCGGGCAAGGCGACCAGCCCCTGCACGGTTCCGGCAGGTCACTGGCAGATGGAAAGCGGGCTGGCCGACTGGTCCTTGCAGCGGTCGGACCGCCAGCGACAGACGGTGCTGACGCTGGGCGAGACGGCAATCAAATATGGCCTGTCTAACAGCACCGATGTCGCCATCGACATCACGCCATTCGTCCGTGTCGCCACCCGGGACCATGGGTCGCGCAGCAGCGCCGAAGGCGTCGGCGATCTTTCGTTTCAGCTCAAGCATCGGCTGACGGACGACAAGGCGGCGGTGCAGGTGTCCATCCTGCCGATCGTCACTGCACCCATCGCGAAAAAGGATATTGGCGCGGACGCGTGGCAATTCGCGCTGCTGGTGCCCGTGAGTGCGGACATCGGACAATCGCCATTCAGCATCGGCCTGACTCCGGAAGTGGACTGGGTCGCCGATGCCGACGGGCGCGGCCGCCATGTTGCAATGGCGCAGGTCGCGAGCCTGGGGTGGAAAGCGACCGACAAACTCAACCTGTCGGCCGAACTTTGGGGCCAGTGGGATTGGGACCCGGCGGGGACCACACGGCAGGTATCCGTCGACGGTTCGATCGCTTACCTTGCAAGCAAGAGACTGCAGCTGGATGCAGGCGCCAATGTCGGCCTCAATCGCAACACGCCGGACCTCGAACTTTACGGCGGATTCTCCCTGCGCTTTTAAAGTCGCCTGAAATCAGATGCTTGACTTGTGGCGTCCGGCGAGGAAGCTTCGACGCAGGGGGTGTCTCATGCGAAAAAGGAATTTCGCAGCGCTGTTAGCGATGCTCGCGCTGGCGGCCTGTTCGTCTCGGCCGCGCGAATTCACCCCGACGCTGGGCGTCGCGCCGACCGATCAGAACAAATTCGATGCCGCCTATGCCGAGTGCAAGGAACTGTTTGTCACCGGCAAGCTCGATACCAGTGGACGTTTGGCGTCCGGTGGCGCCGGGGCTGCGGCGGGCGGCGCGATCGGTGCGGCAGGGGCGGCCGCAGCGACGAGTGCGGGGCTGTACGGCGGGATGGCGGTGGCCAGTGCGACGCTGGTGCTGATGCCCGTCGCAATTGTCGGCGGCGCCGTGGGCATGGCCAAGATCAAGCGCCACAAGAAAGAAGTTGCCGTCCAGCGCGCGATGGCGGGCTGCCTGCGCGAACGAGGTTACGAAGTGCAGAGCTGGCAGAAGGCGGCGAAGCGGCCGAAAGCGGTTGCCGCTAGCTGATGCTTACGAGCTCAGCAGCTTCTTAACCCCGCGCGCAGCCTGCCGAAGCCGTTGTTCGTTTTCGACCAGCGCGATCCGCACGTAACCCTCGCCTTCTTCGCCGAAGCCGACGCCTGGAGCCACCGCAACCTGCGCCTCCTGAAGTAAGCGCTTCGAAAATTCCATTGCGCCGAGATCGCGAAAGCGCTCGGGAATGGGTGCCCAGGCGAACATGCTCGCGTGCGGAACCGGGATGGGCCAGCCCGCGCGACCGAAGCTCTCGACCAGCACGTCGCGGCGTTTGCGGTACAACGCACGGTTGGCATCGACGATGTCCTGCGGGCCATTGAGCGCGGCGACGGCAGCAGCCTGGATCGGCGTGAAGGCCCCGTAATCGAGATAGGATTTCACCCGCGCCAGCGCTTCGATCAGCCGGGCGTTGCCTACGGCGAACCCCATTCGCCAGCCGGCCATGCTGTAGGTCTTGGACATGGAGGTGAACTCGACCGCCACATCCCTCGCGCCGTCGACTTGCAGGATCGATGGCGTCGGCTCATCGCCGAAATAGATTTCCGCGTAGGCCAGGTCGGAGATGACGATCAGATCGTGCTCGCGCGCGAAGGCGACGAGACGCTGATAGAAAGCGAGATCGGCGACATAAGCCGTCGGGTTCGACGGATAGCCGACCACGAGCACCTTCGGGCGAGGCACCGTGTAGCGCATGGCGCTCGTCAGGCGCTCGAAGAATTCTTCACCCGGGGCGGCAGGAATCGAGCGGATCGCGGCGCCGGCGATGATGAAGCCGAACGTATGGATCGGGTAGGACGGGTTGGGCGCGAGAACGACGTCGCCGGGCGCGGTGATCGCCTGCGCAAGGTTCGCCAGCCCTTCCTTTGAGCCGAGTGTGACGATGACTTCCCGGTCGGGGTCCACCGTAACGCCGAAGCGACGTTGATAATAAGCGGCCTGCGCTTTGCGGAGGCCAGGAATGCCGCGGCTGGCCGAGTAGCGGTGCGCAGTGGGCTTGGCTGCAACTTCGGCAAGCTTGGCAATGACGTGCGGCGGCGGCGCGCCGTCCGGATTGCCCATGCCGAGGTCGATGACGTCCTCGCCCCGCGCACGGGCCGCGGCCTTCAGCGCGTTGACCTCGGCGAAGACATAGGGCGGCAAGCGCCGAATCCGGTAAAAATCGCTGTCCATTACCCGCCTGTGCAGCCGATGCTGCACTGCATCAACCCAAGCGCTAGCCGTGGAATTGTTTCTCGGCGTCCTTGAACCAGCCCGGGGCAGCGACTCCACGCTCAGATTGCGCGGCGGCAGCGTGCGGCTGCCGCGAGGGCTGGTTGCCAGGATAAGCAATGATCATGATCGACACGGCCAGGATCGCGAGCACGGCGAACACCGCAACGAACGGCAAGGTCGACAACATCAGTCGCGGGCGCTCGGGCTGCGTCCGGGGACGAGCGCTGTGGACACGGCGAAAGCGCCGCTTGCGCGCCATCGCTTCGACATAGGTATCCGGCTTGGTCCAAAGTTGCTTCGGCTTGACGCCGAACAGACGTTGCAGGTCACCCATGCGGCGCAGGTGCGCCTTGCCCGCGATCATTGCAACCAGACACTTGGCCTATTCGGCGAAGTGCCGCGCGATTGCGCTGATCAGCCTTTCGTCGCGACCTTTATGTCGGCGACCGTCTCGGCGCCACAAGTTACGCGGACGGTGTCGATGGCGGCGCTGTTCGGGATGGTGGCGCTGACGTCCCACCAGTCTTCCGGCGCGCCATAGGCGGCGGAATTTTGTTGGAGGGTTGGCGACAGCTCGGCGGTCGTGCCGTCGATGACCGGTTCCCCGAACACGACCTTGTAGCGCGAGTCGGAGCGGTAGACCTTTCCTTTGGCGGTGATGTTGCCATCCTTGCCGCGGCTGGCTGACCAGCCCTTCATCTCCGCAGCCTTGAAGAAGCAATGGGCCGGCATCTTCTTGGGCTGCGCGGCGTTGGCGGCCGCTTCGTTCGTCGTGTTGGTTTCGGCGGATTGCCCGCAGGCGGCGAGCGCGCCCGCGATAACGATCAGTGACCAGGTTTTTCGCATGTCTTCGTCCCCTTTGACTCCATTGGAGGCAAAGGCGGACGAAGGATCAAGTGACTTCGAGCGTCAGCCGATCGGCTGGCCGCCCTCTTCCTGCTCGAACAAATTCGCGGCGACGTCAGCATTCGACGACAGGCGGACCTTGTCGCCCTCGACGTCGGCGACCAGGCCGCGCGGAATATAATGGTGGTGTTCTTCATGGCCCATGCCGCTGTCGGCACGGGTCATCTTTATGCGGTCGCCTTCGACGCGATCGACCGTGCCGAGATGCACGCCGTCGGCGCCGATGATTTCCATATGCTCTTTTACGTCTTCAAAGCCGCTCATGCGGGCCTCCTGCCGTTGTTCTCGTCGACCTAACGCACATGCCGCGCGATAGGCTCCGGCGCGCCGCTTGTGAGGGACGCGGGGGCCGCCTACGTGCTGGGCATGGCCGATATTCGTACGACAACCGACGGCGCGCAAGCCGCCGAAGCCCCGCCCTCCCCGACTCACGTCGCGATCCGCCGCGAGGATTATCGACCGCCGGAATGGCTGGTGCCCCAAATCGAATTGAAGTTCACGCTCGGACTTGAGGAGACCAGGGTTCAGTCGAAGCTGCGGGTCGAGCGCAATCCCGCCGGATCGGGACAGTCACGGCTGACCCTCAATGGAGACGGCATCGCGCCCGTCGGGGTCTGGGTCGACGGCGCGGCAACGAGCGCATGGAAGATGCAGGGCGACGACCTCGTCATCGACCTGCCTGGCGACCGCCACGAGATCGGTATCGAAAATCTCGTCCATCCCGCCGCGAACACGAAGCTGATGGGACTGTACGCGTCGAACGGCATGCTGTGCACGCAGTGCGAGGCGGAAGGCTTCCGTCGGATCACCTTCTTCCCCGACCGCCCGGATGTGCTGAGCAAGTATCGCGTGCGGATGGAGGGCGACGCCACACAATTTCCCGTGCTGCTGTCAAACGGCAATCGGGTCGGCGCTGGCGAGAGCGAGGGCAGCCGTCACTGGGCTGAGTGGGAGGATCCATTCCCCAAGCCCTGTTACCTGTTCGCGCTGGTCGCCGGTGACCTGAAGGCCAACCGCGACAGCTTCACGACGATGAGCGGGCGCAAGGTCGACCTGGCCATCTGGGTGCGCGAGGCGGACCTGCCCAAGACCGGGCACGCGATGGAAAGCCTGAAGCAGTCGATGGCGTGGGACGAGCGCGTCTACGGGCGCGAATATGACCTCGATCTGTTCAACATCGTCGCGGTCAGCGACTTCAACATGGGGGCGATGGAGAACAAGAGCCTCAACATCTTCAACACCGCCTACGTGCTGGCCGACAAGGAGACCGCGACCGACGGCGACTTCGACAATATCGCGCGGGTCGTGGCGCATGAATATTTCCACAACTGGTCGGGCGACCGCGTCACCTGCCGCGACTGGTTCCAGCTGAGCCTCAAGGAGGGGTTCACCGTCTTCCGCGATCAGGGGTTCTCGGCCGACGTCGGCAGCCCGGCGGTCAAGCGGATCGAGGATGTGCGCGTGCTTCGCGCGGCGCAGTTCCCGGAGGACCAGGGGCCGCTGGCGCACGCGGTGCGGCCCGACAGCTACATCGAGATTTCGAACTTCTACACGGCCACCGTTTACAACAAGGGCGCCGAGCTGATCCGTATGTTCCACACGGTGCTGGGACCAGAGAAGTTCCGCGCGGGGACCGACCTATATTTCGAGCGGCACGATGGGGAAGCCGCAACCTGCGACGATTTCGTCGCGGCGCTGGAGGATGGCAGCGGCGTCGACCTCAGCGCGTTCAAGATCTGGTACAGCCAGGCGGGCACGCCGCGCGTGCGCGCGCGGCTCGACCACGACGCCGCCACGCGGACGGCGACGCTGCATCTGGAGCAGCAGGAAGATCCCACGCCGGGCCAGCCGTTCAAGGAGCCGATGCCTTTGCCATTACGTACAGCGCTGTTCGGCGAGGAAAGCGGCGCGCAGTTGGGCGAGGAGCAACTGATTATCCTCGACCGCGCCAAGCAGACTTTCACGTTCGAGAACATCGGCGAGACGCCGCTGCTGTCGATCAACCGCGGCTTCTCGGCACCGGTGGTGCTGACGGCCGAGCGGCGGCCTGGCGAGCTCGAGAAGCTGGCGCAGGCCGACACCGACCCGTTCGCGCGCTACGAGGCGATGCAGGAGCTGATGATGTCGGCGCTGACCGCTGCCGCTCGTGGCGAGAAGCTCGACGCGGAGCCCGTCATCCGCGCGATCGGCGCGACGCTGCGGTCGAACGCGCTCGACCCCGCGTTCAAGGCGGAAGCGATTTTGCTGCCCAGCGACACGTTGCTCGCCGATCGAATGCAAGTCGTCGACCCGGACGCCATTCATGCCGCGCGCGACGCGCTGCGCGAGGCGATCGGAACGGCGCTCAAGGACGACATGCTCGCGGCTCATCGGACCGACGGTGCTTCCGGAGACGATTTGTCCCCGGCGGCCAAGGGCATCCGGCGGCTGCGCACCGTGGCGCTCGGTTACGTCGCCGCGGCCGACGAAGCGCAGGCGGCGGGCCTGGCCAAGGCGCAGTTCGATGCCGCGGACAACATGACGGACCGCCAGGGCGCGCTCGGCGTGCTGGTTTCGCTCAACCAGCCTGAACGCGAGGAAGCGCTGCAAGCCTTCTATGACCGGTTCCGCGACGATGCGCTGGTGATCGACAAATGGTTCGCGTTGCAAGCAGCAGCGCAGCGCCCGGACACGATCGACCAGGTCCTGCGGCTGGTCAGCCACCCCGATTTCACCATGGGCAATCCCAATCGCCTGCGCGCGCTGGTCGGGATGTTCGGGGGCAACCATTGGGCGTTTCACAACGCGGATGGGCGTGGCTACGACTTCCTCGCGGACATGATCATCGCGGCGGACAAGCTGAACCCGCAGATCGCGGCGCGGCTGGTGCCGGCGTTCGGTCGGTGGAAACGGTTCGAGCCGAAGCGCAGCGCGATGATGAAAGCGGCGCTGGAGCGGATCGTGGCATCGCCCGGCTTATCGAAGGACGTCTACGAGCAGGTGTCGAAAAGCCTCGCCTGACGCGCGTTAACCATGCGCGCTGACGCCAGCTTAGGGGTTGGCGGGCCATGCCATGCGCATGGTTCGATCGCTCGCCTTTGCTACCTTCTTCGCGCTGGCCGTTCCCGCGGCGGCGCAGCCCGTACTGCAAGGCGCGACGGGGGCGACGGCCGAGCGGCTGCTCGCCGCGCATAACCGCGAGCGCGCGGCCGTCGGCGCGCCGCCGCTGCAGTGGGATGCGACGCTGGCAGCGCACGCGGCATCCTACGGTCCGGTGTTGGCGAGCCTCGGTGCGCTGGTCCATTCACCTCGCGAGGGGCGGCCTGGTGAACGCGAGAACCTGGCGAAGGCATGGTACGGGACGATGTCGCCCGAGGCGCTGGTCGATATGTGGAGCCGCGAGCGGCAGCTGATGGTGCCGGGCAGCTATTTGTTCCCCGCGACCAGCCGCACCGGCCGCTGGGAAGATATCGCGCACTACACACAGATGGTCTGGCCGACGACGACGCATGTCGGCTGCGCGATTTATTCGGCCGACTGGGACTATCTGATTTGCCGCTACTCGCCGCCCGGGAACAAGGACGGCAAGCCGATCTTCACGAGCGCCGCGTTGCCGGTAAACCCCTGAGGGCTAACGCCCCGAACTGCCCACCCATTGGGCGACCTCGCGCGCGACCTGGTTCGCGGCGATGTTGAGCGCTGGACCAACGGTGGTCGACGTGCCGTCAGCCGGCGAGCTGGCGGTGAAGCGCCGCGTTTCGACGCGGTTACCACCCTGGGTCGACAGCGCGCCGTCGTACGTCACTACGACCTGCCCGGTAGCGGCGTCGTAGCCGAAGCGCTGCAGCGTGCCGTTGACGACGAGGCCGGGGTCCAAGGTTGCCTGGCCGGGATCGAGCACGACGCGGTTTGTCGTCCGCCGCACCGTCTCAGCGAGCAGGTTGGTGAACAGGTTGGCCGGTGTGTCCACCAGCTGCATCTTGCCGACATATTCGACGTTGGTCGGCGAAACCTGCACGGGCACGCGGACGGTACCGAGCTCGCGCGCGACTGCTGGCGTGCCGATGGTCACGGCCTGGCCCGGTGCCGAGCTGCGCGCGATCGATGCCGGCTCCGCCGCGTCGGGGGTGATCGAGAACAGGGTCGCCGGCGGCTTCCCTCCGCCGAGCAGACCGCCGCAGCCGGCAAGTTCCAGAGCCAGGGCCAGTGCGGCCGTCGTCTTAAGCAGCCTCATTTGGATTTCCCTGGCTTGTAGTCGGGCAGTTTTTCGGGGCCGAGCGTGCCGCCGATCCCTTGTTGATTGACGCGGTTCGACACGGCCTTCAGCGACTGCGTAAGATCGCGCATGTCGTGAACCAGGCGGTTCGCTTCCGGCAGCGTCGATTTGCTAAAGTTCTGGATGCCCGGCTTCGCGTCGGTGATCACAGAATCCAAGTTGTCAGCCGCTTTCTGCACCGAGGCGATCGCGCGGCGCAGGTCCTCAGCGGCGGGTTGCCCCTGTTCCACAACCAGCTTGTTGGTGCTGTCGGTGAGGGTCGTCACGTGCTGGGCGGCGATGCCAGCCTGGCGGACGGCTTCGCGCGCATCCTGCATCGCGTCCGCGAGATCGGGCGCGCGCTCGGCCAGCACCTTGCTGGTCTTGTCGATGTTTTCGAGGATGTCGGCGATCGAATTCTGGTTCTTGTCGCTCAGCAATTCGGTCAGCCGCTCGGTCAGCCGCTGGATGCGATCGATCAGTTCCGGCGCACTGTTCAGAAGGGCACTGATGCCGCCCGAAGTCGCCGGAATGACCGGGCAACCCTGCGGCCCGATCTGTTCGATCGGCGGACGGCCGCGCTCTGCGCCCGCGAGTTGGATCTCGCTAACACCGGTGAACCCGACGCCGTGGATTTGCGCGCTCGTGCCCTGAAGCACTGGAGTCTGTTCATCGACGTTGATGCGGACCCAGACGAATTCCGGACGATTGGGCAGCAGCGAAATCTTCTTCACCTGGCCGACGGGCACGCCGGAGAAGCTGACGTTTGAACCGGTGTTAAGGCCGCCCACGCCTTGCGCGAAGTAGATGTCGTAGCACTTCTCAGCCTTGTTCGAGAGGCCGGCGAGCCAGACGATGAACAGGAGCACGCCGGCCAGCAGCGCCAGTGTCACCGCACCGACCATCACGTAGTTCGACCGGGTCTCCACTACGCCGTCGCCCCCTTCTCATAACTCGCTTCGGCAGCACGACCGCGCGGCCCGTTGAAATATTCTTGTATCCAAGGATGATCCAAAGCCAATAGCTCCGGGATCGTTCCAACCCCGATCACCTTGCGATCGGCGATCACCGCGATGCGATCGCAGATTGCGTGAAGCGTATCGAGATCGTGGGTGATGAGGAAGACGGTCAGACCAAGGCGCTCCTGTAGCGACTTGATCAGCTGGTCGAACGCCGCAGCGGCAATCGGGTCGAGACCGGCGGTCGGCTCGTCGAGGAACAGCAGTTCGGGGTCGAGCGCGAGCGCGCGTGCAAGGCCGGCACGCTTGATCATTCCGCCCGACAGTTCCGAAGGAAACTTGGGTCCGACGTCAGCCGAAAGCCCGCCCATCGCGATCTTGTAGCCCGCGATCTCGTCCAGCAGCGGCGGCTTGATGAACGGGAAATACTCGCGGATCGGGACCTCAACATTCTCCGCCACGGTGAGCGTCGAGAACAGGGCGCCATTCTGAAACAGGATGCCCCAGCGGCGGCGAATGTTCTTCGCTTCATCCTCGGTCCGGCCCACCATGTTCTCGCCGAGAACCTCAATCTCGCCGGCTTCGGGAGTCTGCAGTCCGATGATCGAGCGGAGCAGCACCGATTTGCCGGTGCCGGACCCGCCGACCACGCCTAGGATCTCGCCACGGCAAACCTCAAGATCGAGGCCGTCGTGGACGACCTGATCCCCAAACGCGTTGCGCAGGCCGCGAACGGTGATGATCGGCTGGCAATCGTGCGGACGGCTCATACCCAGCCGACCGAACTGAAGAAGACGGCGAAGATCGCGTCGAGCACGATCACGAGGAAGATCGACTGCACCACCGCAGTGGTCGTTCGCGATCCGACTTCCTCGCTGTTACCCTCGACAAGCATGCCCTGGAAGCACCCGGCGAGGGCGATGATGAACCCGAATACGGGAGCCTTGATGAGCGCGATCCACAGGTCGGTCATCGGAATGACCTCTTGCAGGCGCTGGATGTAGGTCGCAGGCGGAATCTGCAGGTCGAGCCACACGAAGAGCCCGCCGCCGAACAAAGCTGTCAGGATCGCCCAAAATCCCAGCAGCGGCATCATCAGCACTGCCGCCATTAGCCGCGGCAGCACCAGTGCCTCGATCGGCGACACGCCAATCGTCCGCATGGCATCGATTTCCTCGGTGATCTTCATCGTGCCGAGCTGGGCCGCGAAAGCGGAACCGGAACGGCCGGCGACCATGATCGCCGTCATCAGCACGCCGAGTTCGCGGACCGTGATCCGCCCGATGAGGTTGATGGTGTACACCTCGGCGCCGAACTGAGCGAGCTGCACCGCGCCCTGCTGCGCAATAACAATGCCGATCAGGAAACTCATCAAGCCGATGATGCCCAGCGCACGGACGCCGACGACGTCGAAGCGCTGAACGACGGCGTTGAAGCGGAACCGCTTGGGCCGCTTGATGATGTTGCCGAAGCCGATCAGCGCCGCGCCGAGGAATCCGAGAAGGCCGACAAAGGTCCGCCCGCTTTCGACCACCCAACCGCCGAGTTCCTGCAGCACGGTGAAGAAGTTGTGCTTCTGGAGCGGTGCGACGCGCACGGGGTGGTCGAATTCCCCAACCTGCTCGACCAGGCTGGTTTCGTCCCGGCTGGCGCCGACGACCTTCGCGTTGCGGTCGCGAACCGCGCGGTAGACCAGCCAGGCACCGACCGTATCCATGCGATCGATGTCGCTGAGATCGATCGTCAACGGATCTGGCAACGCATCGATTTCACGCTGGGTCGTGGCGGCCCGGGTAATCGTCAGCGCACCAGCGACCCGGTAGACCGAGCCCTTGCCGTCGTGCGCGTCCTGCTCGGGTTCTTCCGCCATGCCGGGCGGTTGATGCGCGAAATGGCCGCCCTCGGCAAGCGAGAGGTGACCGCCTGCCTCTTCCCTGCCGAGTCCTGCGCCATTATGCGCGGCCGTAATGAGTGCCGACACGCCCATGCTCTTCGTGCCGATCGGCGAGAATGCCGCACGGCCGTTCGGCATGGCTGCGCGCGACCGCGCCTGCCGGCTGGCGACGAATGCCGGGTTCGAATGCGCCGACGAAGCAATTGATGGGCGCCCGGTCCTGTTGGCAAGCATGGCCTATGGCTGGGACCCAGCGTGGATCCGCGAAATGCGCAGCCGGCCGGGTTCGGTGCTGACGCTCGGCGCCAAGCCGGTATTGGCGCACGTCGCCGCTGGCGGAGATGCCGCGGCCGTTCGCAGCGCGATGGCTGCGGGAACGCCGGTAGCCGGCTTCGAGCCTGTCGCTGCAGAGCATGCCGAACTGACCAACACCGCCCTTCGCAAACGGGAACGGCCGTTCGTGCTGCCGCTCAACCCTGCCGACCCCGACCCGGTCGAGCGCGCCGCGTACGACGCCGCCTACAAAGGCGTCACGGATGCACTGACGCTCTACCTGTGGCGCAAGCCCGCATTCTATCTGACCCGTTGGGCGGCGCGCGCGGGCCTGAAGCCGAATTTCATCACGACGATCGGCGCAGTGGGTTGTGTGCTGGCATTCTGGCTATTCTGGATCGGGCAATACTGGCTCGGTATTGCGGCGGGCTTCACCTTCATGGTGCTCGATACCGTCGACGGGAAGCTCGCGCGGTGCACGGGCGCCTCGTCGAAATGGGGCAACGTGTTCGACCACGGCATCGACCTAGTTCACCCTCCCTTCTGGTGGTGGGCCTGGGCGCACGGCCTCGCGGCCTATGGCCGGCCGCTGACGCATTTCTATGAGATCATGGTGCTGTCGGTGATCGTCGGCGGGTACGTCGCGCAGCGGCTGATCGAAGGTCTGTCGATCAAGCGCTTCGAGGGCATGGAGATCCACGTCTGGCAGAAGCTCGACAGCCAGTTTCGATTGATCACCGCGCGGCGCAATCCGAACATGGTGATCCTGTTCTTCGCGTTGCTGGTGGGCCGGCCGGATGCGGGGCTGGTGCTGGTTGCCTGGTGGACGTTGGTCAGCCTCATCTTCCACGCGGTGCGACTGGCGCAGATGACCGAGCGCAAGCGCCGTGGACGCAAGGTCACGTCCTGGCTGGAGGCGTGAAGCACACCGCTATCCTGCTGGCCGGGTCGCGGCCCGGCCGCGACGATTTTGCAGCGCAGTTCGGCACCGACTTGAAGGCGCTAATCCCCATCCGCGGCGAGCCGATGGTGCGGAGGCCCGCCCGCGCGCTGCTTGAAAGCAGAACCGTGGGCGACATTCAGATCCTATCCGAAAGTCCCGACCGGCTGGCATCGATCATCCCGAACAACCTGCGCGTTAGCCATGCCGCGTCCGACGGCACGATCGCCGAGACGATCTTGAGGCTGTGTGATGACCCGGCGACAGTCTGGCCATTGCTGGTAACGACGGCTGACCACGCATTGCTGACTCCGGCCATGGTCGACGAGTTTTGCGATCGCGCCGGCGACAGCGAAATCGCAATCGGCGTCGTCGAGCGCTCGACATTGTTGCAGCGCTTTCCGAACGCTGCGCGTACGTGGATCAAGTTCCGCGGCGGCGCTTACACCGGTGCAAACCTCTTCCATCTCCGCTCGCCGAAAGTTCGACCCGCCATCGAACTGTGGCGTGCCGTGGAACAAGACCGCAAAAAGGCGATGCGCGTGGTTTCGTTGCTTGGTCCCCTGATATTGCTGCTTGTCGCCCTGCGAATGATCAGTTTGGATGCGGTGATGCGTAAGCTCGGTGCCCGTCTGGGCCTCAACGCCAGGGCGGTGCCACTTTCCGATCCGCTCGCCGGAGTCGACGTGGACAAGCCCTCCGATCATCGTCTGGTCGAGGCCATTCTTGCAGGTGAAGCATGACCGACCTCGCCATCTACGACATGGATCGAACGGTGACGCGGCACGCCACCTATACCCCGTTCCTGTTGCATTGCGCGGCGCGGCGGGCGCCTTGGCGGCTTATCTTTCTGCCGCTCGTGGTGGGATCGATGCTCGCCTATGTCGCGAAGCTCATCGACCGGGCGCGTCTCAAGGAAATCAATCATCGGCTATTGCTGGGCGGCAAGATCCACCCTCGCAATTTGGCGCCACTGATCGACAGCTTTGCCGAACGGCAAGTGGCGACGAACATTCGTCCCGGCGCACTGCGCGCCATCGCCCGCGACAAGTCGGAAGGCCGCCGGGTGGTGATGGCGACCGCTTCCTACACGCTATATGCCCGCGCGATCGCGGAGCGCCTCGGCTTCGACGACGTGATTGGGACCGGGTCGATTATTGGCCTGGACGAACGCGTCCATGCAAAAATCGATGGTGAGAATTGCTACGGTCCCGCCAAGCGACGGATGATCGCGGACTGGGTCGAACGTTCGGGGCTGACCGGGACGCATGGGCATGTGCGATTCTATTCTGATCATGTCTCGGACGCGCCAGTGTTCGAATGGTCCGACGAACCGGTCGCCGTGAATCCCCACGACAAATTGAAGCGGCTGGCAACGCAGCGGGGCTGGGCGATCGAAGACTGGGGCTAAAGCCCTAGTGGCCACCCCCCGCGCGCCCGGGCGTTAGTCGCGAATGACTTCACCAACGCTCGTCTGGCTCCGACAGGACTTGAGGCTCGACGACCAGCCGGCCATCGCCACTGCAGCGGCGGCTGGACCTTTCGCGGCGCTTTACGTCCTCGACGACGAAATGCCTGGCGACTGGGCCATTGGTGGCGCGCAACGCTGGTGGCTGCACCACAGTCTCGTCGCCCTTGGTGAATCGCTGGAACGGCGGGGCGGCAAGCTACTTCTTCGACGCGGCTCAGCGAAGAAAATCGTGGCCAAGGTCGCCGACGAACTCGGTGCCCCGACCGTGCACGCGACAGCGCATTACGAGCCTTGGTGGAGCGAGACCGAAAAAGCGCTTGGCGAGCGACTGACGCTCCATTCCGGGGACACACTCGTCTCGCTGGATGCCGTGCGAACCGGGTCTGGCCAGCCGTTCAAAATCTATGGGCCGTTCTACCGGGCCTTGTCGGCCCTCGACGTCGCGGACCCGGTCGGCGCTCCGCAATCGATATCGGCCCCCGATCACTTGCCGGAAAGCGATGACCTAGCCGATTGGCAATTGCTGCCGACCAAGCCGGATTGGGCGACCGGATTTTCGATCTGGGAACCCGGCGAGGATGGCGCGCACGCGCGGCTCGAACGCTTCGAGGATGCGGTCGGGAATTATGCCGAAGCGCGCGACCTTCCGTCGGAAGACGGCACGTCGATGCTGTCCCCTCACCTGCACTTCGGCGAGATCAGTCCGAGACGCATTTATCATTCGCTGCGCGACGCAGGCGGCGAGAAATTCCTGAAGGAGCTGGCGTGGCGCGACTTCGCGCGGAGTGCAGTTCTCGCCGATCCGGACGTCGGGGCGCGCAGTCAGCGGAACACGGGAATCCGCTGGCGTTCGGGCAAACACGCCGTTGCGGATTTCCTCGCATGGACCCGCGGCATGACCGGCTACCCAATCGTCGACGCAGGAATGCGGCAGCTTTGGGCGCTCGGATGGATGCACAACCGCGTTCGCATGCTGACCGCAAGCTTTCTGGTGAAACATTTGCTGATCGACTGGCGCCGGGGCGAGCGCTGGTTCTGGGACACGCTGGTCGACGCAGATTACAGCAACAACAGCCTCAACTGGCAGTGGATCGCGGGCACGGGGATCGACAGCCAGCCGTTCAACCGGATTATGGCGCCGCTCTCGCAATCGGCGAAGTTCGACGCGGCCAGTTATATCCGCGAATGGGTGCCCGAGCTTGCGCACTTGTCGGACGAGGACATCCACGACCCGCAGGAGCGAGGCTCCTATCCTGCCCCGTTGATCGGTCACAAGGAAGCGAGAGAGCGCGCTCTGGCGGCGCGAGGAAGCGCGGGGTGAAAACTTTGCAATCGGATTTCGCAGGACGAGTCGACTGCTGTTTCGATCAGTAGCGCGATGCTACGGACACCCCGACTCGACCGTGAGTCCCCGCGTACGATGGTCCAGTAGTTCGCCACCGATGGGCGCGATCGAAACCGGCGCCGGCCCCGACGGCCGGAACGCTCGCAGGGGCAACGCGATGACGCACGTCAAGACCGCCGATGGCGCACATATTTTCTATAAAGATTGGGGACCGAAGGACGCGCAGCCGATCGTCTTCCACCATGGCTGGCCGCTCAGCGCAGACGACTGGGACGCGCAAATGCTGTTCTTCCTCGGCCAAGGCTATCGAGTGATTGCCCACGACCGGCGCGGGCACGGACGGTCCAGCCAGACGAGCGACGGTAACGAGATGGACACGTACGCGTCCGACGTCGACGCGCTCGTGACCGAGCTTGGGCTGACGAATGCAATCCACATCGGCCATTCGACTGGCGGCGGTGAGGTGGCCCGGTACGTGGCACGCCACGGCAAGGGACGGGTCGCAAAGGCGATCCTGGTCGATGCCGTGCCGCCGGTGATGGTCAAGAAGGAGTCAAACCCGGGCGGCCTCCCGATCGAGGTGTTCGACCAGTTCCGCGCGGCGCTCGCCGCAAATCGCGCGCAATTCTACCTCGATGTCGCGAGCGGACCTTTCTACAATTTCGACAAGCCGGGCGTGAAAATATCCGAAGGCCTGATCCGCAACTGGTGGCGGCAGGGCATGATGGGCAGCGCCAAGGCGCACTATGAGTGCATCAAGGCCTTTTCGGAGACGGACTTCACGGAAGACCTGAAGGCGATCGATGTGCCGGTGCTGGTAATCCACAGCGAGGCCGATCAGATCGTGCCCTACGCGGATTCAGGCCCGCTTGCGGCGAAGCTGCTGCGGAACGGGACGCTGAAGACCTACAAGGATCTTCCGCACGGGCTGCTGTCGACGCATCCCGAGATCATCAATCCGGACATGCTGGCGTTCATTCGCGGCGACACGACCGCCGCGACGGCCGCCCCCGCAGCCGCCGAGCCGGTTCCGGCTGAATAATGGATCGAGGTCGGGGCCGCCAAGGCGGCCCCGATCAGACCGCTTGCAACGCGTTGGCGAAGTCAGCGATCAGGTCGTCGGCATTCTCGCAGCCGATCGAAATGCGGACGAGGTTGTCGGTGATGTCGAGTTGCTTCTTGCGCTCGTCGGGCACGGAGAGGTGAGTCATCGCGGCGGGCGCGCTGGCAAGTGTTTCCGTGCCGCCGAGGCTGACGGCGAGGTTTGCAATCTGTAGCGCGTCCAAGAACGCGAAAGCCTCCTTTTCTCCCCCCTTCAGATAAAGCGAGAAGGTCGAGCCGGCGCCCGTGCAGTGCCGTTTGTAGATATCGGCCTGACGCGAACCCTCTTCGAGGAAACCGAGGTAGCCGATCTTTTCGACCTTCGGATGGCTCTTGAGGAAATCGCACACCTTGGCAGCGTTCTCGCCGGCGCGGCTCATGCGCAGTTCGAGCGTCTCCAAGCTTCGCAGCAGCATCCAGGCGGTGTTCGGGTCGCAAATGGTCCCGATCGTATTCCGGAAGCTACGGATCTGGTTGATCAGGTTTTTCTCACCGACCAGGCCACCTGCGACGAGGTCGCTGTGCCCGCCGACATATTTGGTGAGGCTGTAGACCGACAGGTCCGCGCCCTGCGCAAGCGGCTTGGCCCAGAGCGGGCCGAGGAAGGTGTTGTCGATGGCGATCGGCGGCTTCTCGCCATCGCCGAACGCCGCGTCGACCGCCGCGCGGACGGCTTCGACGTCGACCAGCTGGTTCGTCGGGTTTGCCGGGCTTTCGAGATAGACGAGGCTGACTCGGCCCTTTTCCTTGCCGCGAGCGATTGCGGCGTCGATTTCCTCGCGGGTGGCGCCCGACGGAAAGTCGATCCAGGAGACGCCGAACTGCCCGAGGATCTTGCCAATTAGCGTTTCCGTCGCAGCGTAAAGAGGGCCAGAGTGAACGACGCAGTCGCCAGGACGAACGAACGTCAGCAGCAACGTCGCGATCGCCGCCATGCCGCTGGAGAAAGCCAAGGCGTCGTCGGCATCTTCCCAGACCGCCAGGCGATCCTCGAGGATTTCCTGGTTGGGACCGTTGAAGCGGGAGTAGATGAGGCCCTCCGCCCCGCCGGGTCGCTTGCCGGTAACACCTTCGAAAAAGCGCTTACCTGCGGCCGCGTTCTCGAAAACGAAGGTCGAGGTGAGGAAGATCGGCGGCTTGAGCGAACCTTCGCTCAGTTCCGGGTCAAAGCCATAGCCAAGCATCAGGGTCTGCGGGCTGAGCTTGTGGTTGCCGACGGTGGTCGGCGACGGCTTCGGCGAGCGCTGGTGGGAAATGGCGCCGCTCAGTTCGTCTTCGGTGGGCAAGATGTCTCTCCTTTGCGCCGCGCCTTAGCCCCCGCGGCAGCCTGCGCCAACCTCAGCCCGGAATAGCGATCGCGCTCAATTGGCGACCGTAATCGGGCTCGCCTCGATGGGTGGCGCGGCGGAAGCTGTAGAAGCGGTCATCGTCGGCATAAGTGTCGAGGTTGAGTGCTTCGACTTCGCCAATCCCGGCCGCGATCAGACGGTGAACGACATAGGCCTCGAGATCGAAGTGCGGCTTCCCGTTGGGGCCGTCGACGAAAAAGCGGGCGTTGTCAGGATCGGGCGCGAGGAAGCGTGCGCGGAAGTCGTCGTCGACCTCGTAATTGGGCTGAGCGATGCACGGGCCGACCGCCGCGTGGATGTGGTCGCGGCGGGCGCCGAGCAGTTCCATCGCTTCGATCGTCGCATCGGTCACGCCCGCGAGCGCACCGCGCCACCCGGCATGCGCCGCACCGACGACCACGGCGTCATGGTCGGCGAACAGCACCGGCGCGCAATCGGCGGTCAGGATGCCGAGCAGCAGGTTGGGCCGGTCGGTCACGAGCGCATCCACACGCGGGCGCTCATCATTGGGCCATGCTTCATAGGCCACAACGGCTTTGGCGGAATGGACTTGGTGAACCGTCGCCAATTCGGCTTCAGGCAACAGCGCCGACACCGCGAGGCGCCGGTTGCCCGCGATGGTTTCGGGGTCGTCCTTGCTGCCGAGCCCGACATTAAGCCCGGCGCATTCGCCAACGGAAATTCCACCGCGGCGGCCTAAAAAGCCGTGCGGCAGGCGGCCGAGGCTGATCGCGCGATTGACCTCGACGCTGCTCACAGCCGCTTCCGCATGATGATGTCTTCGTCGGCCTGATTGCCGACCATGAAGTCGTAGCGGCCGACCTCCTCAAAGCCGTAGCGCTCGTAGAAGCGCTTCGCCCGGTGGTTGTCGGTGTAGACGGTCAGGTAGAGTTCTTCGTTGCCCTGCCGCCTCGCTTCCGCGATGCCCCAGTCGGTCAGGGTGGCGGCAAGGCCGGTGCCATGGTGGGGTTTCAGCACATAAAGCTGACGCAGCTCGATGGCTTGCGCCGTGGTCTCGTAAGGAAGGGCCGACGGACCGAGCTTCAGGTAGCCAACGACCTCCCCGTCCACTTCGGCAACGCGAAACCGGTACCGCGGGTCATGATATTCTGCCGCCCAAGCTTCGGGCGTGAACTTTCCGAGAAACGCGTCGAGATCTGCAGGCGCATATAGATGCGCGAAGGTATCACAGAAGCTCTGGCGAAATACGCGGTCGATTGCCGGCAGGTCGTCCTCGGTCGCATCGCGATCCATCAGGCGAGCCCGGCCGGCGCCGGCCATTCGGGCGCGTGAATCGCCATGACTTTGAATAGCTCCCCCATGTGCGCACGACTGGTAAGCCGATCGAGCGCGTTCGCAATCTCTTCGACGCGTTCCGGGTTCGCCCGCGACAGCGCTTGCGCGCGCGCCTCGATGCCCAGCCGGAGCAGCCAATCGCCCTGTGGAACCACCGGCTTTGCGGACGCGCGGGCATCGGCGGCGACGCGGCCGATGGCCTCGAAATCGACATGGCTGGTCAGATCCTGCTCGCCCGGATCGGCCAGCACCGGCGCGTAGCCATGGCCGCGTACGGCCTGCAGCGTGTCACCCGGCGCGGATTTCGCATGGCCGTAGTCGATGAACAGCGCGACGCCTCCATGCCGCGCGAGGCAGAGCGCGATGCTGCCGGCGGCCTGCTCGCGCGCCGGCGACGTTTCCACGATTTCACCATCGCGGTCGAAGGCCAGTCCGCCTGCAGCAACCGTCACGCGCCGCTCGACGGCGCCCACGTGCTGGCGGATCGGCAGCGCGTCGAGGAATTCATTGGCGACCAGCAGCAGCGGCCGCGCGGGCAAATCCTCGACCCGTTCGTGCCACGCGGCCTGTCCAACCGCTTGTTTCTGCGCCTCGCGCAGCACTGGGCTGGTTTCGACCAGATGGACTTCGCCGGCGAAGCCACTGGCGCGCAGCATGCGCAGCGCATCCGCAGCTAGCGTCCCGCGCCCCGGGCCAAGTTCGGCATAAATCGCGTCGGCCGGCGCACCGGCGCGTTTCCAGCAATCCGCGAGCGCAGCGCCGACCAGTTCGCCGAACATCTGGCTGATTTCCGGCGCGGTCGTGAAGTCGCCGCGCGCGCCGAGCGGATCACGCGTCGCGTAATAATAAGCGTTGCACGCTTCCATATACGTCTCGACGCTGATCGGGCCCTCGGCGGCAATTCGCTCACGAAGGGCCCGCTCAAGCGGCGTCACGCGACGCTTTCGGTTCCCAGCGTGGGTTCGACGCGTGTGCGGCGTCGGGGCGCGGTCAGCATCAGGTACAAGCCGCCCAGGATCATAGGCAATGACAGCCACTGACCCATGTGCAGGCCGGCGTTCTGGAACATCGTGCCCGCAAATTGCGCATCGGGTTCGCGGATGAATTCGACGCCGAAGCGGAACAGGCCGTAGAAGAAGATGAAGGCACCGACGAGCTTGCCCGGCTCGTATCGCGCCTTGGTCCGCCAAAACAGGAAGGCGAGGATGGCGAAGAGCAAAAGGCCTTCGAGGACGGCTTCATAAAGCTGACTGGGGTGCCGGGGCGGGCCGAGCATCGGTCCCAGCGGCGTCGGCTCGACGAAGCGAACTGCCCAGGGAACGGTCGTTGGCGCGCCCCACAATTCCTGGTTCACGAGATTGGCGAGGCGGCCGAAGCCGAGCCCGAACGGCACGCAGCAGGCAACGTAATCGTGCAGGCGTAGCCAGTTCAGCTTTTGCTTCCATGCGTAATAGATGATGCCGAGCGACGTGCCGATGACGCCGCCGTGGAACGACATTCCGCCGTCCCATAATTTCAGAATCTCCAGTGGATGCCGGAGGTATTCGCCGAAATTGTAGAACAGTACGTAGCCGAGACGGCCACCAAAGATGATGCCGAGCGCAGCGTAAAAAACGAGGTCGTCGGCATGTCGGCGATCCATCGGCGCACCAGGCTGCTTGAGGATTTTTAGCAGGTACCAATAACCGATGAAAATGCCGGCAAGGTAAGCCAGACTGTACCAGCGCAGGTCGAACGGACCGATGTGGAGCGCAACCGGGGACAACCCCAGATCGGGGAAAGCAACGAACCGGCTATTGTCGACAGCTTGCAAGGGCTTCCCCATCAAAGTTCAGCGCCTCATAAGGCGGCTCTGAGCAAAGGCAAAGGAAGCTCACCCACGATGCCCAACGAACTGGATCGGCGCTTCGACGAGATACTGGCCGCGGTCTACGGGCCAGGCGGGCGGTTGACGACGGGCCATGATGAATTGGGCCGAACCATCGTCACCAACTTCCCGGCGACGTTACCGAGCTTTTTCAAAGCCTTTTCCGAACTGAACGGTGCCAACGAGGCAGTGGTCGCCGGTGACGAGCGGCTCAACTTCGCGGATCTCGATCGCATTTCGGAGCGCTTGGCGCACGCGCTGGTCGCGCGCGGAATTGCAAAAGGTGACCGCGTGGGAATCGCGATGCGCAACTGTCCGGCGTGGATCGTCGGCTACATGGCCATCCTGAAGGCCGGCGGCATCGCGACCTTGCTGAACGGCTGGTGGGAACCGCTGGAGATGGAGCATGCAATTGCGCTGACCGAGCCCAAGCTGATCATCGCCGACGCGCCGCGTGCACGACGCCTCGCCGAACGCTGCGGCAGGATTGAAACGATTTCGCTACCCATCGAGCAGCCGGTCGAACAAGCGATCGCGCCGCTGCTCGACGCAGCCGATCTCGACAACAGCTTGCCAGAGATTCTGCCCGACGATGATGCGACGATCTTGTTTACCTCCGGCTCGACGGGGGAATCCAAAGGGGCGCTGTCGACGCATCGCGCAGTGACGACCGGGGTCTACGCCTACTCGACCGGGTTGATCGTCTTGAAAGGGCTGCTGGAGCAGGACGGCAATCCGCCTCCCACGCCGCGAACCCTCCTTAGTGTGCCGCTGTTTCACGTCACCGGCGAAGTGCCCGTGATGCTCAACAGTTTCGTCGTCGGCCGCTGCATGGTGATCATGCCCAAATGGGACGCGACCGAGGCGTTGCGGCTGATTGAAAAGGAAGGCGTCACCTATTTCGTCGGGGTGCCGACGATGAGCCTCGAGCTGATGAACCACCCCGACAGGCACAAATATGACCTGTCGTCACTCAAGGACATTACGGCTGGCGGTGCGCCGCGTCCGGTCAGCCACGTCGAGCGACTGAAGGGCGAATTCCCGAACGCGCAGCCGGCGTTGGGATATGGCTTGACCGAAACAAACGCCACCGGCTGCGCGAACTTCTGGAGCAGCTACGCCGCCAAACCCGCATCGACCGGACGCGCGCAAAAGCCGCTGGTCGAGGTCAAGATCCTGGGCGCCAACGACGCTGCGCTGCCGGCCGGCGAAGTGGGCGAGATCGGCATCCGGACCGCGGCCAACATCAAGGGCTATTATCGCAATCCCGAGGCGACGCGCGCGACGATCGCCGACGACGGCACGGTGCGCACGGGCGACATCGGTTATCTCGACGAGGACGGCTACCTCTTCATCGTCGACCGCAAGAAAGAAATCATCATCCGCGGCGGCGAGAACATCTCGATGGCCGAGGTGGAGGCCGAATGTTACGCTTGCCCGGCCGTCGCCGAAGTGTCGGTGATCGCAGCGCCCGATGAGCGGCTCGGCGAGGTTCCGGTCGCCATTGTTTACGTGAAGGACGGCCAGACGCTGAATGAGGATGAGCTTCGCGCATTTCTCGACGGGCGGCTTGCGAAGTTCAAGATTCCCGAGCGCTTCATCTTCGCGACCGAATCGCTTCCCCGCTTGGGTACGGGCAAGATCGACCGCCGCGCGCTGAAGGCCCAGTACGCGCATTGAACCTCGATCGCCGCACGGTCCTGATCGGCGGCGGCGCGGGCATCGGCCTGATCGTCGCTTATTCGCTGTGGCCGAGACATCTGCACAGCGAACTCAGCGCTGGCCGCGGCGAGGAGACGTTCGGCAACTACATCAAGATCGCGCGCGATGGGCGCATCACGGTGGCCGTGCCGCAGGTAGAAACGGGACAGGGCATCTGGACGGGACTGCCGCAGATTGTTGCTGACGAATTGGGTGCGGCGTGGGAATCGATCGCGGTCGAGCCGGCGCCGCTGAACAAGGCTTACGCCAATCCGCTGGCCAAGACGGAGGGCTGGCCCGAGGACATCCGCATCACGGCAGGGTCCACGTCCATCCGCGCGTTCGAACGGCCGGTGCGCGAAGCGGCAGCGGTGGCACGGACAATGCTGGTCGGAGCGGCGGCGGACCGCTGGAACGTCGATCCCGCGCAGTGCGAAACGGCGGATGGCTTCGTGCTCAACGGTGGGCGAACCGTGACCTTTGGCGAATTGGCTGAGGAAGCTGCTAGCCGCAATCCGCCGCGGGACGCGCCATTGCGCCAGACACACAAGGCGCGACTGTTGGGCCAGCCGCTGCCGCGGCTCGACGGTCCTGCGAAGGCGGAAGGAACCTGGCGGTTCGCTGGCGACGTCCGGCATCCAAACATGCTGTACGCGTCGGCACGGCTGGCACCGCCGGGCGGCAAGATTACCGGATTCGAGCGCGCCGCGATCGAGGGGCGGCCGGGCATCCGCCACCTGAGCGCCAGCGAACAATGGGTCGCGGTCGTGGCCGACAGCTGGTGGCAGGCAGAACAGGCACTGCGTTCGGCGAACGTGCGATTTTCGGCACCGCGTTCAGAAGCGATCGTAAGGCCGCTGTTCGACAAGGCGCTAGCGGAAGCGCGCGCAGACGAATGGTTCGCGCAGGGCGACTATGATGGTGCGGTAAGCGGGTCGCGGCCGCTTACAGCGACATATTATGCGGCGCCGTCGATGCATCTCGGAGTGGAATCAGTTTCCGCGACCGCGCGGGTCATCAATGGCGCCGTCGAGCTGTGGGCGCCGATGCTCGCGCCTGGCTTGGGTATCCCAGAGGCAACGCTTTATCCCATGCCTCCTGGCGCGCCGTCGGGCCGAGCAATGGAGGCCGACGCGTCGGCTATTGCCATGGCGCTGGCGAAGACGGTCGGGCGGCCAGTGCAGGTCATCTTGTCGCAATCGGCCAGCCAGAATGCTGACGCCCTCTCGCCCGGCGCGCTGGCACGACTGACAGCCTTGCCGGGGCCCGGCGGCATTACGAACGCCTGGGCGGTCAAAGTCGCCACAGCGGATGGCTTGGGATCGACACTGGCACGGCTTGAGGGAGGAAACACTTCCGCCAATTTAGGCCGGACGGCGTTGGACGGATCGGTTCCGCCCTATTCCATTGCAAATGTCCGCGTGGAGTCCGTCCCTGTCCCCCTCCCTATGCGCGCGGGGTACATGCGCGGTTCGCCGCAGCGCGAGTTCGCCTTCTTCACGGAAAGCTTCGTCGACGAACTTGCACGCGCGGCCGGCCTTGAGCCGCTGTCGTTCCGCATGGCCATGCTAGGCGGCAATGGACGGCTGGCGCGCTGCCTGCAGTCCGCCGCCACCCTGGCGCAGTGGGACGGCGGCGGGGCGGGCAGCAGCATGGGGCTGGCCGGTGCGTCGGCGTTCGGATCGCACATCGGGCTCGTCGCCGTCGCGAGCGTTGGCCCGGACCAGAAGATCAAGGTGCACAAACTCTTTGCCGCCGTCGATTGCGGCCGGGTCGTCAACAGCGGACTCGTCACCCAGCAGATCGAGGCCGGTTTGGTCTGGGCGATCGCGCAGGCGACGTCGCCTGCCCCCGAGTTCGTTGCCGGCGCGCCGCGCGCACGGCCTTTGGGCGCGCTTGACCTGCCGCGTCTCGGCGACGCACCGGAAATCGTGGTCTCGATTCTTCCCAGCGCCGAAGCACCGGGCGGCATCAGCGGGCTCGGCACGCTCCCGCTCGCGCCTGCCGTCGCCAACGCAATCCACGCGGGTACCGGTCGTCGCCTGCGCTCCCTGCCGTTCGACCTCGCCGCAGCATGATCAGGCCGGCTGACCATCCGGCGATTCCGGCTGAGAAAATTGGCGTGCTGCTGATCAATCTCGGCACGCCGGACGCGCCGCATGCGCGGGCGGTGCGCAAGTATCTGGCGGAATTCCTCAGCGACCCGCGTGTCATCGAGATTCCGCGGCTGGCGTGGAAGCCGATCCTGCACGGCATCATCCTGCGCACCCGCCCGCAGAAATCGGCTGAGGCGTACAATCAGATCTGGACCAACGAAGGATCACCGCTGCGCGTGATCGCCCAGCGCCAGGCCGAAAAGCTGCGCGCGGCAATGCCCGATGTCAGCGTCCACTACGCGATGCGCTACGGCAGCCCCGGCATTGCGGCGGCAATCCACAACATGTTTCGCGAGGGCTGCACGCGCATCCTGACCGCGCCACTCTATCCGCAATATTGCGCGGCGACGACAGCAACGGCGAACGACGCGGTGTTCGCGGCGCTCGCCGCGATGCGTTGGCAGCCAGCGCTGCGCACCCTCCCGCCTTATTACGACGATCCGCTATATATCGATGCACTGTCCGCGAGTCTGACACGCCAACTCAAGGCGCTCGATTTCGAGCCGGACCGGCTCGTCCTAAGCTTCCACGGAATGCCTGCGCGCACGCTGGAGCTTGGCGATCCCTATCATTGCCACTGCCATAAGACGGCGCGGCTCGTCGGCGAGAAAATGGGCCGCGAGGTAGACATTACGTTCCAGTCGAAGTTCGGCCGCGCCAAGTGGCTCGAGCCGGCGACCGACGCGACGTTGGCTGCCTATCCTGGCCGAGGCATCAAGCGCGTCGCAATCGCCGCACCGGGCTTCTCGGCGGATTGCATCGAGACCCTGGAAGAACTCGGCATCCGCGGCCGCGAAACATTCGAACATGCGGGTGGCGAGCGCTTCGCCCTGCTCGACTGTCTGAATGATTCACCCGAAGGCATGGACATGCTGACCCGGCTAATCAGCCGTGAACTTGCAGGCTGGCAGCCGCGCTCATAAGCCTGTTCCCGAGAGAGACAGGAGAGAGTCCATGGCACGAGTGGCAGTCGTTACCGGAGGGACCCGCGGCATTGGCGAGGCGATCAGCGTCGCGCTCAAGAACATGGGCATGCAAGTCGCGGCAAACTACGCCGGAAACGAGGAGCGCGCTCGCGCCTTCACGGACCGCACCGGGATACCCGCCTATAAATGGGACGTGTCCGACTTCGACGCCTGCCAAGCCGGTGTGAAGCAGATCGAAGCCGACCTCGGCCCCGTCGACGTGCTGGTAAACAATGCCGGCATAACCCGCGACACGACGATGAAGCGGATGGACCACCAGAAGTGGCAGGACGTCATCGACACCAACCTCGGCGGTTGCTTCAACATGGCCAAGGCGGTGTTCGAGGGCATGCAGAGCCGCGGCTATGGGCGTATCGTCAACATCGGCTCGATCAACGGCCAGGCGGGGCAATACGGCCAGGTCAATTACGCCGCCGCGAAGTCGGGCATCCACGGCTTCACCAAGGCCCTGGCGCAGGAAGGCGCGCGCAACGGTGTGACCGTCAACGCCATCGCGCCGGGCTATATCGACACCGACATGGTCGCCGCGGTGCCGGAGGAAGTGCTCGGCAAGATCATCGCCAAGATCCCGGTCGGCCGCCTCGGCAAGGCCGAGGAGATTGCCCGCGCCGTCGGCTTCCTAGTCGACGAAAATGCCGGGTTCATCACCGGCTCGACGCTGAGCATCAACGGCGGGCAGCACATGTACTGATGCCGGACTACGCACCGCCGAAGAAGCGGTCGGTGCTGATTGCCGGCCATCAGACGTCGATCAGCCTGGAACCCATGTTCTGGGCAGCCTTGGAGCAGGCGGCGCGGGATCGCGGGTGTCCGCTCAACGCACTGGTGGCGGAGATAGACGTAGCGCGGCTGGATGCAGACCAGCCGCCGAATTTGACGTCAGCGATCAGGCAGTGGCTGTTCGAGCGGACCGCAGAACGGCCTTCGTGAATGCGGCGCCGCCGCCCGGCGCGTCATCCAGAAACAGCGAAGGTTCGATCAGTTCGAGCTCCATCAGGAGCAGGCTCCCGTCATCATCGGGCACCATGTCCACCCTGGCGTAGGTCGCAGGTGCGGGCGCGCAAGCCAGCGCTGACTGAGCCAACTCAACGCCGCCGGGTGGCGGCGCGGTTGGCCGGGTGACGCCGCCAAGGTGCGGCTGAACGCGGAAGTCGCCGCGCTTCGGGCGCTTGACCACGGCGTGGCTGTATTCGCCGTCGAACAACATCAGGGAGAACTCGCCGGTCCGCGAGATTTCCTCAATAAGCGGTTGGACGATCATCGGCTGTCCGCGACTCTCCCCCGGCAAGTCGTCGAAAGGACCCAGACGGTAGGTACCTGTCGCACTGGCAGAAACAGGCGGCTTGATGACGAGCCATTCGCTCTGGAAGCGGCGGCGAGCCTCTTCCAGGTCCGCGTCCCCGCACGCTTCGACGGCCAGCGTCGGCACTGTCGCAACACCGCGATCCGCAAGCTCGGCGAGGTAGGCCTTGTCGCTGTTCCAACGCAGCAACGCGGGCGGGTTGAGCATCGGCCAATGCTCATTCTCGGCGCGATCCAGCAAGGCGAGCCAGCGCGGATAGTCGAGGTGATAGCCCCAGGCCACCAGCGGCATGACCAGGTCGAAGCCATTCGTGCTCCGAAATTCAGTCCATGGGATCGGCACGACCGCACACCCGCCTTGCTCGAGCGCATTCGCCTCGATGTCGTAGGCCCACGCCCACGGCTCCTCATAACCCGGGTCGGGCACGAGGACGGCGATACGCACGTCAGCGGCCGAGCAGGATTCGCGCCTGTCCGGCGATTTGCGCCAGCATCGGCGCGCTGACATTGCCTTCGCTGCGCGCGCGGTCGATCAGCTTGCGGAACTGTTCGATGCGCGGCTGCTGCTCGGTCACCCACTCCTCGACGCCGGTGTCGATCTTCTTGCCCCGGCAACGCTGCAGGAATTCGATGCGCAATTGCTCGAAATCGCGGGCAAGGCCGGCCGTGAGCAAGCGTTCCCACTGGTCGGCCGGCACAAAGCGCGCGACCTGCTGCTGCGCCCAGTCGAGACCAAGTGCTTCGCCCAATCGGGTGTAGGCAGCGGTGACTTCCAGCTCGTCGAGTTGGTGCTCGCTCGACAGCGCCGCGATCCCGAAGACGCCATCGAGTTCGTACAGCCGAACCAGCAGCCGAACGATGTCGTCGCTGGCGCCGAGCGCAATGAGCCGGTCGCGGCGCGCAGCCGCTTCGTTGCGGACCTCGGCGCGGATCAGCTTGGTAGCCGCAGCCGAAATCTTGCGGACCCCCGGTTCGAGCATCGCGCACATCTTGGCGACGCTGGTCTCGCCATTGGCGGCGCGGATCGCGTCGGCGATATGCGAGCGAATGCTTGCGGCGGCGATCGCGAACAATTCGATGCGCACAGTTTCCGGCAGCGCATCTTCCTCGATCTTCCGCCACAGCTTGTCGAGGTCGAGAAGCAGTTCGGTGACGAGGAACGCCGCCACGACTTGTTGCAACGACGCGCCTTCTTCCTCGATCAGGTCATAGGCAACGCCGGGTCCGAGGCGATTGACCAGTCGATTGGCGACCTTCGTTCCCAGGATGTCGTGGCGCAACCGGTGCGCGCGAATGGCGTCGGCATGCGTCTTGCGCATGGCCTTGGGGAAGGCGTCGAACAACTGTGGGCCGACCAACGGATCGTCAGCGAGGTGCAGTTGCTCGGCGGCATCCTGAAGCACGAGCTTCGAGACCGACAGCACGACGGCGAGTTCCGGCCTCGTCAGGCCGCGATTGTCCTGGCCGCGACGCAGCAATTCGTCGCTGTTGCCGAGCCCTTCGACCTTGCGGTCGAGACGGCCGGTAGCTTCCAGCATCTCGATCGTGCGAACCTGCCCCGGTAGCGCCTGCGCACCACCCGCTTCGGCAATCGACAGCGCCAGGCTCTGAAGCCGGTTGTCCTCGAGCACGATGTCGGCAACGTCCTCGGTCATCTTGACCAGCAGGCTGTTGCGCTTGTCGAGGCTTAGCCTGCCCTCGCTCATCTCCCGGTTGAGCGGGATCTTGATGTTCACCTCATTGTCGGAACAGTCGACGCCGGCACTATTGTCGATGAAGTCCGTGTTAATGCGTCCGCCCAGCTGCGCAAATTCGATGCGCGCGGCCTGCGTGATGCCAAGGTTGGCGCCCTCGCCAATGACCTTGGCGCGCAGCTCGTCTGCGCTCGCGCGAAGCGCATCATTGGACGGGTCACCGACGTCCGCATTGCCCTGCGCCGACGACTTCACATACGTCCCGATGCCGCCGAACCAGAGCAGGTCCACCGGCGCCTTGAGGATGGCGTTGATCAGGCTGACCGGGTCGATCGTCTTGTCCTCGATGCCCAGCACCGCGCGTGCTTCGGCGCTCAGCGTGATCGACTTTTCGGTGCGCGCGAAGACGCCGCCGCCCTTGCTGATGAGCTTCTTGTCGTAATCGTCCCAGCTCGACCGCGGCAGGTTGAACATCCGCTCGCGCTCGGCCCAGCTTTTCGCGGGATCGGGATTGGGATCGATGAAGATGTGGCGATGGTCGAACGCTGCCACCAGCTTGATCGACTTGGACAGCAGCATGCCGTTGCCGAACACGTCTCCCGACATATCGCCGCAGCCGGCCACCGTCACTTCATCCGACTGAACGTCGATGCCCATTTCAAGGAAGTGGCGCTGGACGGAAATCCACGCGCCCTTGGCGGTGATGCCCATCGCCTTGTGGTCGTAGCCGTATGATCCACCGCTAGCGAAGGCGTCCCCAAGCCAGAAATCGCGAGATTGCGCGATGCTGTTGGCGACGTCCGAGAAGGTCGCCGTGCCTTTGTCGGCGGCGACGACGAAATAGGGATCGTCGCCGTCACGAATGACGACACTATCCGGGTGCACAACCTTGTCGTTCACGAGGTTGTCGGTGATCGACAGGAGCGAGCGGATGAAAATGCGATAGCTCTCCGTGCCTTCCGCGAGCCATGCGTCGCGATTGGTCATCGGCGGCAGCTGCTTGGGATAGAAGCCGCCTTTCGCGCCCGTCGGCACGATCACTGCGTTCTTCACGACTTGCGCCTTCAGCAGGCCGAGGATTTCGGTCCGGAAGTCGTCGCGCCGATCGGACCAGCGAAGTCCGCCGCGCGCAACCGGGCCACCGCGCAAGTGAACACCCTCGACGCGGGGCGAATAGACCCAGATCTCACGCCACGGCACCGGACGCGGCAGGCCCGGCACCAGTGAGCTGTTGATCTTGAATGCCAAGGCTTCCGCAGCCGCAGGAGCGAAGGCATTGGTGCGCAGGATAGCTTCGACGACGGAGCGCAGGCGGCGCAGGATGCGGTCGTCATCGATCGAGCGGACAAGCGACAATGCTCGGTCCATCTGTTCGGCAAAACCGGTTACCTGCTCGTCTCGCTTCTGCGCGGAAGGGTCATGCGCGGCGGCGAACGAACCGATCAGTGCCTGCGTCGCCTTGGGCGCGCGGCGAAGGGCATCGACGACCGTTACGAGACCAAAGCTGCTGCCGGTCTGACGCAGGTAGCGGAACCAGGCGCGCAGCCAAACGACCGGCTGCGTGTCGAGCCCGGCGTAGAGAACGAGTTGGTTGAATTCGTCATTTTCCGCGGCGCCGCACAGAACGTTGGCAATCGCGCGCTCGATCTCGTCAATCCGCGACATAATGCCTTGGAGATCGGCTTCCGGGCCAACCTCCACGCGGAAATCGTGGATATAGCCGTTGCCGTTGGCGAGCGCGGTCGGGAACTCTTCCAAGACGCGAAATCCGAAATTCTCGAGGACCGGCACGACTTCGGACAAGGGGATCAGCTCACCCTTGCGATAGGTCTTCAGGCGCAGGTGTCCCGGCTCGTCATGCTCGAACCGGTAGATGCGGACGCCGCGGTCGGCATCGTCGGAAAGCTGGCAAAGTCGCAGGATGTCGGCGGCGCCTTCTTCCGGCGCGGTGCGGGCGCGATAGCCATCGGGGAACGTGTTGATGTACGTCAGTGCGAGGCGCGTAGCGCGCGGCGCACCCGCCGCGCTGATCAGCTCGGCCTCGACCGCCGGCGACCAGCCGCGAACCATTTCGACGACCGCTGCATCGAGCTCGGTCACGTCAGGCGCGGCTGCCTTCGCGTCGATATATTGCGTGTACCGGATGAGCGCGAGGTCGGCATCGCCGAGCTCGACCGACCAACTGGTGATTTCGCGGCCAATCTCGTTTTCCAGCAACGTCGCGATCGCGACGCGGCGCGCAGTGCTGAGTTCTTCGCGCGGTAGCCAGACGAAGGTGAACAACTGGCCCTTCAGGATCGAGCGAACCTGCATCAGCGCCGGCCGCGGACGATCCGCCAGCGACATCGCCATCAGCACGAGTTCACGCAGCTCATCATAATCGATGGCGATGACAAGATCGCGCGGCAGCGAGGCGACCGCGTGTCGGAGCGCCTTCCCGCTGTGACCCTTGGGATCGAAGCCGAAGTCCTTGTCGAGCTGCTTCAGGCGTGCGCGCAGGACCGGCACTTCTTCGGGCGGGACGCGCAGCGCTTCGCTGGTCCACAGGCCGGCATGGACACCGATACCGGTGACATTGTCGCCGGCGCGGATCGGGACCACAACGAGGTCGAGCGGCACGCGGCGATGGACCGTCGACTTGCGCTCGGCCTTGGCCATCAGCGGCACTTCGCCGCCTTTCTCGAGGTAGCGCATCGCGCCTAGCGCGCCGCCTTCGTCGGTGGGCGCACCTGGAACGCTAAAAATGCCGAGCGCATTGGTAGGCGCTTCGTACGGCTTTTCCACTTGGTATCCGAGGAGCGTCATCGCGCCGTCGGCGAACCAGTTGAGCAGGGCCGCGCCCTCCTCGTCATCGATGGATGCTGCGTCCTCGCGCATCTGGCGCTGCAGCGATTCCCAGTCCCGGACCGCAAGGCGAACGTCGTCGAGAACCCGGCGCAGATCGCTTTCGAGCTCACGCCGGCCGCGGGCGTCGGCACGATCGAGCTCGATATACATCAGGGATTCGCGGCGGTTCTTGTCGCTGCACAGCTTCTCGACATCCTGCAGCGCGCCCTTGGCATCGCGCGTTACGCAGACGACCGGGTGAAGCAGCCGATGGATGGTCAGCTGGCGCTGCGCAATCGCATTGGCGACGGAGTCGACCAGGAAGGGCATATCGTCATTGACAACCCCAATGCGCATGCGGCGATTGCCGGCCTCGCCACCGATGGATTCGATTTTCAAGGAAAGCTGGCCGCGCGTCCGATTGGTCGCGACCTGAGCAAGGAATTCGGCTGCCTCGCGCTCGGCGTCGCCGCTCAGGCCCTTCGTTTCGCCGGGTAGCGCGTTGCCGGTCAGCGCCTTTCTGATTGACTCGACCAAAGGCGGGTCCAGGCGCGTGTGAGCCGTCATGGAAATGTTCTGCTCCGAGGGATCAAAAGGGGGCGCGGGGGCCTATAGACCCGCCCCTCGCAGCCGGACAACCCTGCGCCCGGATTAGCCTCGGCGATTACGCCGCGCGGCGGATCGCACGCTCGACCAGGGCTTGGTCCTCGACCAACGCGACCGGCTCGTGCGTTCCATCGGCGCTGCGACGCGTAATCACCACCGCGAATTCGTCGGCATTGGGAAGGTCGGCGAGCGAAATCGGCGCGGCTTTACGCAATGCAGCGCGGGCCACGTCGGTCTTGGTATCCGGCTTCGTCGCGGTCCGGCGCGCCTCGCGCTCCGCGGCGACCAATGCCTTGAGACCGCCCGACTGCCTTTCGATGAAGTCCTGGAATTCGCCCGAGACCAAACCTTGCCGCTGGCCGTAGGATAGCGCGGCGGCGAACTCGGTCAGGCGCGCCTTGTCGTAGTCGATCCCGAAGACGAGCTTCACGATCGGCGTCATGGGTGCGCGGGCCTGCGCCTTCACACCCGATTCTTCGAGCAGCTCGGCATAGTCCTGCGGACATTCCTGCGCAGCGAGGGCGAAATCATAGGCCAGCGACAGTGCCTTGTAGAGGGCACTGCGGGTACGGCCCTCGCCCGCTTTCACCGACTCAGCTGTCTCGCGGGCTGCCCACAGGCGATCGGCCAGGCCAGCGTCCGCATCGAGTGCGATCTCCGGCAGCGCCAGTTCATCCGACTCATCGTGAAGCGGGCCATCCTGCCAGGCGAAATGCACCGGCGGTTCGGCAGATTCCGGCACCGTCGAAGATGGCACGGGAACGAGCAACTCGGTCAACTCAAGCGATTCGCTACCCGCGCTCTCGGGCGTCTCATCGACGACCGGTGCTAGGATGTCTGCTGGAGCAACCAGTTCGTTGCCCGATTTCCAGTTGATAACGCCATAGATGAAGTCGATCTGCTCGCCGTCGGACGAGAATGGCATCAGGATGCCGCGATAGCATAGCGTTTCGCCGCGCGGATTTTCGAATTCCGCCTCGAAGCCGACCGGCGCGCGATTGGCGATGATCTGCATGTAATGATCGGTCAGGCGCGACAGCAACGAGCGGCTTGGCACGTCGGCGATCGTCCGCATGTCGTCGCTGAGCTCGCACTCGTCGCGGATTGCCGCGCCGACATACGGCAGCGCTGGATTGTCACGGCCGCAGGTGAAATCAAGCAGGACGCTATTGGCCGCGAAGTCCTCGACCTCGCCCGGCTCCAGATCCTCGATCGAAGGAAAGTCCCGGTTGCCCAGCAGCGAAGCCCAGTAATTGTAGGCGCGCACGTGCATGCGCCGCTCGTCCGTGCCGATGACGGTGGTGGCGTCGGTCCCCGACGAACTGGCTTCGACGGACGTCCCCGTGTCGAAATCGTCCGGATGCTCGCGGTAACTATCCATGCACGCTCGTCCCACTTCCCCTGTTCCGATGGAAAATGGCTGAGGCGCCTTACCAAAGCGTTAAGCATAAACGGTAAGCGCGAACGGCTTGCAGCATGGGCGAGGCGCTGATAGGGGGCGCCGTCTTCCGACAGGCAAGCCGCTTTAGCTCAGCCGGTAGAGCACATCATTCGTAATGATGGGGTCGCGTGTTCGAGTCACGCAAGCGGCACCACCCTCTTCTGAAGATTCCAGCTTGGCACCATTCGAGCCGCCTATCTCTCGAAATTGCCGCGTAATCTCCGCGACTTGTTGAGCCGCCGCTTGCCCATCCTTCGAACAGAGACGAATTTGGCACCGGGTATATCGGCGGAGAGAGGGCCCGGTCTCTGGTGCCCACTTTTGCAGCCACCAGATGCAGATGCTGTTCTGATGTTAGTTGAAGCCGAGAACCCGGCGTTGACCTGCCCAGTCGAGCGGCAGGTCAGTCACCCGTAGCAGCCGCCGACCGGTGAGCGAGGGTGGCTGTTCCCCGTCCATGATTGCACTGATGATGTCTGGAGCCAGGAAGCTGATCCGAAGGAGCTGCCACAAGTGCCGCTTGCTGTAGTGGGAGGTAAGGGGGTCGACCTCTCGGGAGCCTAGTGACTTTCGCGCGCTCATCGCTAGCGCCAGTAGCTTGACCAGCACCGGATCGGGCGCGGCCTTCGACGTTCCATTTTCCAGGACAAGCTTCAACTCGTTCCCGCGGTGGACCATGCGCAGAGGCAAACTCACCGAAGCTTGAGCATTGTCCCCAATCGTGATCCGCAGGTTCGTCGCTTCGAGCTGCGCGCTTACTCGAAGCTCGAGGAGCACCTTCCGCTGCTCAGGCACCGAGAACCTGGGCAGCTCATCGGCGAGCTCGCGATCGGACACCAGCTGACCAGGCTCACAGGCCCGTTCGTGCGACCTGAGCCAGTCGCCAATGGACTTGAGTACAGCCCGATCGATCTCGCCGGCTGCCACTCGCCACGCGGGCGTCTTGGTCTCACCGGGCGCGAGCCGCGTAACATAGTAACGATGTCGCCTGCTGCCCTGATGCGTCGACACAGGCGTCATTGGTCGTCCGTCAGGGTCGATGATCATACCTGTGAGAAGGCTTGGGTACCTGGATTGCTTGCCAAGCTTCCGGTCATGACGGTTCTCGGCCAGGATCTGCTGAACTTCGTACCATTCCTCTGCACTGATGATTGCCTCGTGCTCACCGTCGTGGAGGGTGCCACGGTAGCTCACGCGACCGGAGTAGATTGGGTTCTGCAGAAGCTGGGACAGGGAGCCCCGGCCGAAGTGCACGCCACCCACGGTGCGGCCATTGCCGTACTGTCGCACTTTGGTCCTGACGTTCTGCTTGGCGAGCTCATCGACCAGCTTGGTCACTGAGCGCAGCTCTCGATAGCGCTGGAAGATCGACCGGATGCTCTCGGCTTCATTGTCATCGATGAGCAGCTTGCGGTCGCCAAGCTTATATCCGAGCGGCACCGGGCCTCCCATCCACATGCCCTTCTTCTTGGATGCCGCCACCTTGTCGCGGATCCGCTCGCTTGTGACCTCCCGTTCGAACTGAGCGAAAGACAGCAGCACGTTGAGCGTGAGCCGCCCCATGCTGTTCGTGGTGTTGAACGCTTGCGTCACGCTGACGAATGAGGCTCCAGCCTTGTCGAGCGTGTCTACTATCCGCGCGAAGTCCGCGAGGCTGCGGGTCAGCCGGTCGACCTTATAAACTACAATGACATCGACCTTGCCGGCGGCGATGTCTGATAGGAGCTGCTTGAGGGCGGGACGATCCATGTTGCCGCCCGACCAGCCGCCGTCGTCATAGTGCTCCTTGACCTGCTCCCAGCCTTCGTGAGCCTGGCTGAGGATATAAGCAGCGCATGCCTCGCGCTGTGCATCAAGGCTGTTGAATGCTTGCTCGAGCCCCTCCTCGGTCGACTTGCGCGTGTAGATGGCGCAGCGCTTCAGCGTCATGGCCGCAGCGCCGCCTTTCGGCTTTTCAGATCGAAGAAGCGTGGTCCTGACCAATGCACGCCAGTGATTGTAGAAGCGACTTGCGTAAGGCTGGCATACTGCCTGCCCTCGTGCTCGTAGCCGCTCTCCAGCACCACGACCTGGTGCAGGGTCCCTCGCCACTCACGAACGAGGCGCGTGCCGGGCTTGAGTGAAATGCGATCGTCGGCGACGGCAGCTTTGCCCTCGCTTAATCGTTTCAGCACCGCGTCGAGTTCGCGCCGGACATGTAACGGGAGATCTCCATGCACGCGCGATTGTCGCTTCCATGCGATACCTCGCCGCAGCAGGTCGGGCCCGATCTCTGGCGCCGGTCTTCGCCAGCATGTTCGCCACTCGGCTCGCAGCTGAGCTGGCGTCATGCCCCCTAGGTCCTCCAGCTCGCCCTTGCGCGTGCTCAAGCCTCGCCTCCGGCGATGGGCTCCTGAACCATTCGGTAGCTTGTCGCACCGTCTGCCCGCTCCTCGCGCACAAGCTGCGCCTTTTTGCGTACACCGCTCAGGAAGGCTCGACAGCTGTGCGGCTTCCAATGCGTTGCCTTGGCGATTTCGCTCAGTGTTGCGCCCTTCTCTCGCGAGAGGAGCCGCGTAACTGTCGCCGATTTGGTGCGCTGCTTTGGTGAGGTTGCCATTATGGGTCTCCTTGCTTCCCGGCGCGCAAATGCGCCGGCTTGCACTGACCCAAGCCGCTGGACCTGTAGGTCGAGCGGCATCGCTTCGCGCTATGACCGACAGCAATGCTCTGCTTGCGTCTTAAGTCCAGTCAGAACAGCACGAAACCAACGTCCGCTTTGCGCCCTTCCCGGCCGTTGGCGGGCGGCTCGCGTCCGCCCGGAACCTGACGTTGGTTCAGTCAGTCGCTTATGTCCGCTTTCGACCCATTGCGGACATTAGCGCTCACTCTAAACTGGCCTTGATGAGGACGATGCCGGTGCGTGTATGGCTGTTACTTGTGTTCTGGTCGGGCGCTGCCTTTGCTTCGCCTCAACACGTGCAGCAAAGCTGGCACTTACGCCCGACTGCGAAATCTCCGTATCGAGCCACGCTCACCGAGGACACTTACAACTTCGGAGAGAGCAACCGGTTCAGCCTGCGCATTGATGCATCACCTTCGAATGGAGATAACGGCTGGTTCTATGAGGGACCGCTTGAAGCTGGTGGTGCTGTGCATGCGCCCAAACCGGAGCTTGTCTGGACCTCCTCAACCGACCTCCTGGTGACGGTTCACACCGCCGAACTCGAAGGGAAAACGGTCAGACGATTTGGGGGTAATGGGCGTCCCAGAGGATCAGTCACAATCCGCTACATCCCGCACGGTCCGTCCATTTATTGATGTCCGCTTTGGAATTAGGCTTGCTTGGACTAGGTCTCTTGGCGGCAACGGTCATTCTCATGTCGATATTCGTGGGTTTTGCGACGGCGGTAATCTGCGCAGTCGTACATTTGACGCGTATTGGTGAAAGCTTGCCGAAAGTGAGGCTTGCGGTGGTGAGCAGCGCCGTTCCCTCAATCATGATTGCTCGAATTATCTATGTTGGAGATCGGCATCCCGACCCACCAACGGACATGTGGCCAATGCCAGTCTATTGGGCTTTGCTTGCGTGCCTCATCGCTTGGTTGGTCAGCATCTGGGTAGGTAAGCGGATACTTCTGAAGCCGAACGGATAACGTCCGCTTTCCACCCATTGCAGACATACCACTTTAGTCCCACTGGGCCGGTGTGAGCGGATACGAGCCACCTACGTTGCGTGACGCATTCCGCGTCTATGCAAAGTTTTGTCAGATGATCGTGGAGCCGACTCTTATCGCCGCGGTGCTCCTTTTTTTCGGAGCCGAATGGTGGTGGTTTGTTGGTCTGCTCGTCCTCTGGCTTCCCTTGGCCCGCGTGAGGCTACAGGAGCTGCGCGACGAATTAAGCAGGTAAGGGTCGACCCAAAGCTAATTCCTCATTTGATGTGTTCGCGACAGTCACTCGCAGCGAGAACATAGTCAGCGAACCATACTCGGCTCTTGCCGTTTCCATGCTCCCAATCGCCGGCCTCGCAACGGCTGTAGCCGTGACCGACCATGTATTCGGTGATCAGCGTTTCCCCGTAGGTCCAATCGAGCGCAAACCCACCGCCTATGATCAAAAGTACGGGCAGCAGTGATTTGGAACGCGACGAAAGGTCAATCCAGACGCCAGTCACGCGCGAGAAACCAAAAGCCATGACCCAGATCACAAGTATAAAAGGGAGCGTGAGGCCGTTCTTATCGACATCCACAACTGGCCTCGAACCAGCCGCCAGAAGGGCTGAGATTATCGAAAAAATTCCGCCCCGCTCAGTGAACCAGGACAGGAGATCCAAAAGGCAGAACACACCCAGAATGAGGGCGCCAAAAAGCAAGTGTGCGGACCTCGAACCGCCCAAGTCTTCTGGCTCATCCTGATCCGCACGATACCCTGTCACGACTAGAGGTGACTTACGGCGGGCAATGTCTGCTTTCCACCCATTGCAGACATTAAGGTGTTTCAGGGGGCGGCTCCGGCAAAAAGGTTGCACGTTCGACACGAAGGTCGTCGATGCGCTCGACATCGAAGACATAAGGCATGTCGTCCAGGTTAAGTGCGGCGTCTGGCGGAACGGGGCCTGACTGCACCTGACCAGTTCTCTTGCTGAGCGTCCCCGTGAACCGAGCGCTGAAGTCGGTCGCACGACTACCGCCTGCTAAGATGTCCCGGAAACCTTGTGCGTTCCCTTTCTGCTTATCGGCCAACTCCACCTCAAGTGACGGCGTGAAGCGTGGTTCAATCAGCGTTTGGGGACACTTTCCAGAACCTATTGCCGATCCAGCAAAGCCGATCGCACCGTACCATCCCATTATCGTGACCTGTTTTCCGAGCAGGGCAGGTGCGTCCCGCAGAGCTTCGCATACGTTCACGTCATGACGTTCGTCGGATCGTGAGCAAGACACCGTCACAAGGAGAAGCAGGGCGGTGAATGATCGTTTGAGGCGCATACGCGATGATGTGCACGGTTTCGACGTAGCGCAATGTCCGCTTTCCACCCATTGCGGACATTAGCTGCGGCCCGCATCATGCCCAGATGAAGGAACCGCCAAGTCCCTGTTGCTGCCGATCTCTGCCTGATCTGGCCGCAGTGCCGATGGGCGGCGATGGTCTCGATGAGCGAGTGTTTGGCACCGTTAAGAATGTGATCGACCATGGGGGAGATGCTTGGTGGCTGCACTTGTCGCAGTGCCGGACCTGCGGTCAGCATTGGATGATTGCTCAAGAAGAACGCATCTTCGATGAGCACTTCCTACGGCGATTGACTGACGATGAAGCTAATCACATCTCCATCAATGCCGAATGGCCGAGCGAGTTTCTCAGCTACGAACGGGTGCTCAAGACTGGACACGCGCTCGGCATTCGTCCTTGCATTTTCTTAGAGCGTCTCTCTCCGTCACTGGTGTGGACTGCGGAAGATCTACGCAAGGAGCGACCCGACATCTCAGTCGAAGAAGTTGCGCTTCTGCTCGGCGTCACCGTGAAGCAAGCTACCCGCCTTCTCAAAGCTGCGTAGGTCTGCTTTCCACCCATTGCAGACACTGAAAAATTACCTCGCGTCCCACGTCACTACGTCCACGATCTTTCCGGCCTGTTGCAGAGTGAGAATAGCAGCGCCGGTGCATTTGTAGGGAGCCGTCTGATCGAACACGACAACAGCTCGTTTGGTCGTCTCACTCCGCGCCACGGCCAATAGCTGTTGCTGATGCACTGTCATGAATTTCGGCGGCTGGACATTAGATGGTCGCGCAAAGGCCACGCGGCATTCGTCGTCCCGCGCTCTAACACTCACGACTAGCGGTGGCTCGCTATTGTTGAAACTGGCGCAACCGCAGAGTGCGAGAACGGCGGCGGTTAGCAATGATCTCATTTGCCAACACTGCCGAGAATTGCCCCTCCACACCAGTATTCGCTTTCCACCCATTGCAGACATTAGCGCCCAGTGTCAGCTTCCCGCCGATGAGCCGTTTTCTACTTCTGGCAATTGTGGCCTTTGTCGCGGAGGGATTTGGTCCGCCTGCCGCGCCGAAGTGCGACCGAAGTTTTCAGCAACACAGCGTATTCCTCTTTAGCACTCCCGAACAACGTTACCTCTTCTTCAAAACCGATCCTCGACTTCCGATTGGTTTCGACGTCGAACAAAATCAGGCGTTCGCCGAGAGGATAGAACGCGTCTTTCGTAGCAAGGTAGGTCGTGACCAAGGTGTGGAAGCCGTCGTCTGCGGGCGACTTGAGCCCGTTGACCTTCCGCTATCACCCTACGGTCACTATCTCGTCATCCGCCAAGCCTCATTCGTGCGAACGGTCGATATGACCACGATGATTCGAAACTATCGGAGAGCGATTGGTAGTTCCGAGCGGTAGAGCATGCCGCCTATGTCCAAATGTCCGCTTTCCACCCAAACGCGACATTAGCGCCCACCGGCTTCTGACCAACTAAGACATTAGCCGCTGCTCGCGAGCGACGAAGGCGCTTGCGACGGCTTTATGGAATGCGCAGCATTCGGTCGAGCGCCAGCCGGCCCCCGCCAAGAGCAATGAGCGGGAGCAATAGACCGGCCCAGCTCAGGTGCGTCGGCCACGCATCGGGGTAGACGAAGATTTCGATGACCGACGTCATCACCAGCAGCGCCGCCGCCGAGATGCGAGTGAACAGCCCGAGCACGAGCAGAATCGGGAACAGGTGCTCGCTGTACGTCGCCGCGTAAGCGGCAGTCACCGGATCGACGAAAGGAAGCGCATAGTCGGTCCTGAACAGCTCGAACGCACTGTCGTTGATAGTGAGGATCCCGTCGACCTTGGTCCGGCCGGACATGAAAAACACGGCGGCGATGCCGAGACGCTGCACGAGCAGTAGGAGCGACGGCGGAAGCAGCGTCCGCGCCGTCGATTCCATGAGGTCGAACGGAGCGCGCCACGCCGGGCGCATCACTTCGGTGTTCATAGCGGGTTCCTTTCAGGCGAACGGGGGATGAAGGCCCCGAGGTTGACGAGAGCGCCAAAGAGCGCGTCGGCATGATCTTGCGGGTAGAGGCGGGCTGCGGCGGCGATCGCCTGGCCAACCGTTTCGCCGAGGCGGATTCCCGAAAGCAGGCGATGCGCGGAACGGCTCATCCGCGGCGTGTGCATGATTTCGTGCCGCGGGCGTGCGAAGAGCGCGCCTTCGTGCTTCCATTCCGGCGCGAGCTCCGACGGAACCGTGCCCTGATGGGCGAGCCAGATCGTCATTGCCGGCGTCGATAGCCATGCGAAGCTAAGCGCCGGATGAAGCGCCAGGCGGAGATCCGAAGGATCGTCACCGAGCTCGCTGGCAGTGACCGCCTGCGCATCCGCGGCCATCAGGCTTTCGACGTACAGCCGCTCCACTCGCGCAACGTCAGGCACGTATGGCACATCGTCGATCCAGGGCTGATGCTGGAGCCATTCGGCGAAGCGAGCGCCGTACAGCGCGAGGACGGGTTGCCGCGGCGGGCATTCAGAGGCGTGATCGACCGCCGCGGCCTCGAACATCTCGTCGCCGAGGATCTGCGCGACGATCGGAAAATTGGCGCGCAGGGCTTCGACGGCGCCTTGAAGCACCGTGTTGCGGTAGACCGCCATGGGTCCGGTCGCCGGCGCGTCCAGCGCAGCCGCGAAGTCACGCTGAAAAGCGATGAGGTCAGGCTGCAAGGGCGAAATCTCCCATCAGCAGTGCCTGGGCGCGTTCGCGCTCGGCAAGCAGGTCGGCGAAGGGCGGAATGTTGCCGTCGCGCTCGATCAGCGTCGGCCGCGCGCCGATCCGCTCGATGAAGCGCGCATAGAGGTCCCACACCGCTTCGCTGACCGGCTGATCGTGGCTGTCGATCAGCAGCGTGCCTTCATCGTCGAGCGTGTGCCCGGCAAGGTGAATTTCCCCAACATAGTCGCCGGGAATCGCCTCGAGCCAAACGGCGGCGTCGAAGCCGAGGTTGTGAGCGCCGACGACGATGTTGTTGACGTCGATCAGCAGCCCGCAGCCGGTGCGCCGCGCAAGCTCGCAAAGGAAACTCGTCTCGCTCCAGCTATGGTCCTGGAGCGACAGATAATGCGTAGGGTTTTCAATCAGGATCGGGCGTCCGAGCGCGTCCTGGACACGGCCGATGTTCGCGGCGAGGCGCGTCAGTACGGCGTTGGTACGGGGTACCGGCAGAAGGTCGGGAAAGCAGCGTCCGTCGAGCCTCGACCAGGCTAGATGCTCGGAGACGAGCTGCGGGTCGAACCGGTCGACCAGCCGCTTCAACGCGGCGAGATGGTCCGCATCAGGTTCCGCCGGTCCGGCAAGCGACATGCCGACGCCGTGAAGCGACAGCGGGCGTTCGCAGCGGACCGTCTCGAGCATCGCGAGCCGCGGACCGCCGGCGACCATGTAATTTTCAGCGTGGACTTCGAACCACAGACCCGCCGCCGGCGCGGCGAGCGCGTCCGAAAGATGCTCGGCCTTGAAGCCGACACCGGCAGCGGGAAGCATGGCTCAGCGCCCGTTGATCGGGGTGAGGGAGCCGGCGCCCTTGGGCGTCTTGATCGACGTGCAGGTGCCCTTGGCGACGTACTTCCAGGCGTTGCCTGCATAATCCTTGCGCGACGTTCCCGCGCAGGTCGTGCCGGCGCCAGCGGCGCAGTCGTTCTTGCCGGCGAGGGCGACGCCGAAGCACTTGTCCTTTTCGGGCTGCGGCTTGACCGGGCCTGCCGATGCGGCTGTCGAAGCCAGGGCGGCGACCGCACCAGCCATGACGATGTTGCTGATCTTCATCTGGAACACTCCTTGAATGCGTGTGCGCGCGGCGTCCTTCGGCCGCGCGGGGAATTATCCCGCAGACGCAGCACGGGGTCACAGTCCGAGACAGCATGGGTTCGATGCGCAGGACGCATTGTGCGACCGCTGGCGAGTCCTATTCCGAAGGTGTAATGATGAGCTTTGCACCAGCTGGTGGGGGGAACCGCCATGGAGATGCAGCAAGTCCGTTATTTCGTTGCGCTGGCGAGAACGCTCAACTTCACGCGCGCGGCGGAGCAGTGCAATGTCAGCCAGCCGGCGCTGACACGCGCGATCCAGCAGCTCGAGCACGAGCTTGGCGGCCCGCTGTTCCACCGCGAACGCGGCAACACGCACCTTTCCGAGCTCGGGCGTATGATGCTGCCCTATCTTCAAACGGTCGAGGAAAGCTGTCGCGCCGCGCGTGACCGTGCGCGCGCGGTCAAGAAGCTCGAGCGCGCGACGCTGACCATCGGCACAATGTGCACGATCGGGCCGCAGCTGATCTCCGACCTGCTGATCCGCTTTCAGGCGCAACACCCGCACGTGGAAGTGCAGGTCGTCGACGCAGGCGCGCCGAACATGGTCGAGAAGCTTGAGAAGGGAGATCTCGAGGTTGCGGTCGTCGGCGTGCCCGGCGAGCTTCCCGACACTCTCCACCAGTTGCCGATTTTCGAAGAGCGCTTCGTGATCGTGCTGCCGCCCAACCACCGGTTGGTCGCGCACAACCCGGTTTGTGCGAAGGAACTCGACAAAGAGCCCTACGTCAGCCGATCGAACTGCGAAGTGTTCGAGCCGGTGCGCGCCGAGCTGCATGGCCGCGGCATCGTCATGCGCCAGGTGTTCAGCTCACCGCGTGACGATTGGGTTCAGGGCATGATCAGAGCCGGGCTCGGCCTCGGCTTCTTTCCCGAATTTAGCGTTTCGGATCCCGAGCTGGTCGTTCGACCGCTCATTGAGCCGAGCTTCACGCGGACCATCTATCTGGCGACCGTCCGCGGCCGGCCGCATTCACCGGCGGTCGGCGCATTCGTCCAAGAGGCGCGCCGCTATCCGTGGCCGCATTCGCGGCTATCCGCTGCAGCTCCCGCCGACGCAATCAACGTCGGTGAGAAGATCGTGGCAGTCGGCTAAGGCGTTCAGCGCTTGCGGGAAGCCCGCGTACACCGCGGACTGCATCAAGATTTCGACAACCGCACGGCGTGACAGCCCGAGCTGCAGCCCGGCCGCGATATGCGTCCGCAGCTGCTCGATATGGCCGAGCGTCGCAAGCGCCGAGATCGCGACCACCTCGCGTGTGACGAGGTCGATCTCCTCACGTGCGTAGAGGTCGCCGAACGGGAACTCGATCGCCATCCGAGCGAAGTCGGGCGCAAGCTCGGCGACGCGGCCAGCGCAGAATTTCTCGAGGGTACCCGGCGCGAGACGCTGGACGATCTCAACCCCGCGGCGGTAGCGATCGGTCATCGCGCGGCTTCGGGGCTGCCGAGTTTCAACGACAGCAGGGCCGCGGCAGCAAGAGCGGCGAAAACGCCGCCGACTGCCGCGGTCCACCCGCTGGCGTCGAACAAGGCGCCGACTGCCGCGGCTCCGGCGAGGCCGCCGCAGTAATAAGCCGAGAGGTAGAGGCCCGACGCCGCCGCCTTGTCGCCCATCGCGACGCGGCCAACATGGCCGGTGGCCACCGCCTGGGCGAAGAAGGTGCCGATTCCGACGAGCGTCATGCCAAGGATTACGGCGGCGAGGCTCGTAAGGAGCAGCAGGATGAGCCCGAAAAGCGCCACGGCAAGACTGCGGGCGGCCGTCACCGCTGGACCGACGCGGCGGACCATCGTCCCGGCAAGGGGCGTCGTCACCATCGACGGTGCGAACACCAGGAAGACGAAGCCGAGCGCGGTCATCGACAGCGAATAGGGCGGTCGCGCAAGGACGAAGCCGACATAAGTAAAGACGCCGATGAAGCCGAACAGGATCAGGAAGCCAATCGCGAAGGTGCGCCGGAGCTCGCCTTGCGACAGGTGCACCGCCCAAGCCTGCCAAAAACCGCGGGCTTCGCTCATCGGTTCAGGCGCGTTGCGGTGGAGCGCGATGCTGACCAGGGCGGCGCCGGCGAGATTGAGCAAAGCAAAGAACAGGAAGCTGCGCTCGGCGCCGATTAGGCTCGCGACGACCGCGGCTGTGAGCCGGCCGATCAAGTTGCTTGCGACCACGCCGGTCACATAAGCGGCAAGCGCATTGGCGGTGCGCACTTCGCAGCGTTCAGCGAGGTGAGTCAGCATCAATGTAAAGGCTGCAGCCATGAAAAGGCCCTGGACGATGCGCAGCGCCGCGAAGATCGTTAGGTTCGGCGCATAAGCGAGTAGCGCTGTCGGAACGGCCAGGAACAGCAGGCTCGCGCAGATTGCGCGCTTGCGTTCGACCGACCGGCTAAAGACGCCGACCAGGAGCCCGGAAATCGCCATGCCGAGCGTGCTCGCATTGGCGGCAAGCCCGATCCGCGCGGGCGTGACGGCATAGACTTGCGCGAGGCTCGGCAGGATCGCCTGCGTGGCGAACAGGTCGACGAGGGTAAGGAACCCGATGACCGCGATCAGCAGCGAGCGCTGCAGCGACAGGCCCGGCATCGGCGCCGGCGTCACTGGACTGGCGATATCAGGCATGGACGAACTCCGGTGAGCGAAAGAGGGGCATCCCGCCGGGGGCACGGCGGGATGCCAGGGGTGCCGGCGAATGGGAGGGAGCGCGCCGGCGGGGGAACTTACTGGCCGTGGTGCACGTCGGAGCTGAGCAGCACCGCCGGGACCTTGCCGTTGTTGATCCAATAGTGGCTGAGCCCATCGGCCTCCCGGCTGATGTCGCCGGCTTTGTGCTGGATCGGGGTGCTGCAGGTCGTGCTGTATTCGGTGATGGCGCCGCTGACGGTGTAGATCAGCGCGGGGCGATCTTTGTGGCTGTGCAGGGGGACGATGCCGCCCGGCTGGACGACGAGTCGGCGCGTGCGCAGCTGGCGGTCGGCAACGCCAATTTCACCGCCAAGATCGATCGAGCCGATCACGGTGTCGGTGACGCCCTTGGGCATCATCGGCGCATTGGCGAGCGCGTTTGTGCCAGGGGCCGAGCACTGGCCGGCGAGCGCCGGGGTGGAAACGCCACCGATGGCGGCAAATGCAATCGCCGCGGCGACGAACTTCGTAGAGTTGAACATCAGGGTCTCCTTGAGTGAAAAACTTGGCTGTCGCGAAAGCCGGACTGCAGGATGCGAGGGACTTTTCCTTCGATCTCCCGTGCGTCATCGGCTGAGGAGCCGGCTCTCGCGACGCCCTTTCAAAATGCCGCCGCCCAACCTCGCGCGGAAATCCCAAGGCCGCATGATGTCCATGCACGAAACGCATTTCCACTGAGCGCCCCGGACCCGCATCCTTTGGTTTCATTCTTATTCAGGAGAGCTCGAACATGGACATGCAGGTCCAATCGAAGATGGATTTCGACCGGCCGCTCACCGAGCGCGTCGCGATCGTCACCGGATCCACCAGTGGCATCGGTCTCGGCATCGCGCGCTCGCTTGCGCAGGCCGGCGCGAGTGTCGTCATCAACGGCCTCGGCGAACAAGGCGAGATCGATTTCGTCTGCGGCGAACTCGACAAGCTTTGTCCGGTCAGCCGCGTCGTCTACAACGGTGCTAATCTGATGAAGCCCGACGAGGCCACCGGCCTCGTCGAGGAGACCATCAAAGACTTCGGCCGCGTCGACATCCTGGTGAACAATGCCGGGATCCAGCACGTCAGCCCGATCGAGAGCTTCCCGCCGGATAAGTACGAGGCGATAATCGCGCTCAATCTGTCCGCCGCCTGGTACACGAGCCGTGCCGCGTTCGGGTTGATGAAGGCGAACGGCTTCGGTCGGATCATCAATATCGCCTCCGCGCACGGGCTCGTCGCTTCGCCGTTCAAGAGCGCGTACGTGGCCGCAAAGCACGGGATCGTCGGTCTTACCAAGACTGTCGCGCTCGAAGGCGCGGAGCACAACGTCACGTGCAACGCCATCTGTCCCGGCTACGTCTGGACGCCGCTAGTCGAGAACCAGATCGACGACACGGCGAAAGCGCGCGGCATTACCCGCGAGCAAGTTATTCGCGACGTGCTTCTCGCCGCCCAGCCGAACAAGCGCTTCGCCGAAGTCGAGGAGCTTGGCGCGCTCGCCGTGTTGCTGAGCGGCCCCGGCGGGCAGTCGATCACCGGCACCGCGATCCCCGTCGACGGCGGCTGGACGGCGCACTGATTCTTCTCATGCAAAGTCTCAGCTATAGGCCGCGGGTGGTGATCGTAGGCGCGGGCTTCGGCGGTCTCGCGGCCGCCAAGCGGCTCGCCGGTAAGCGATTCGACGTGACGATTGTCGATCGCCGCAATCACCACGTCTTCCAGCCGCTCCTTTACCAGGTTGCGACCGCGGCGGTGTCGCCTGCGGACATCGCCGGACCGATCCGCGCGATCTTCGCCGGCGTGCCGAACGTGCGCGTGCTGCTGGACGAGGTCAGCGCGGTCGAGCCATCGAACGGATGGGTGCGCTGCGCCAGCGGCCGCGTAATCGGCTACGACCATCTAATCCTCGCCACCGGCGCGCGGCATTCCTACTTCGGCCACGACAAGTGGGCCAGGCACGCGCGCGGATTGAAGTCGATCGATGACGCGTTGGCGATCCGGCGCCAGATCCTGCTCGCGCTCGAGCAGGCTGAAACCGAGTTCAACGCCGAGCTCCGCCGCGCACTGCTAACCTTTGTGGTCATCGGCGCAGGACCGACCGGCGTCGAAATGGCGGGCGCAATCGCCGAGCTCGCCCGGCGCTCGGTGTCGCGCGACTTCCGCAGCATCACGCCGAGCTGCTCGCGCGTGATCCTGATCGAAGGGGGCGAGCGCGTGCTTCCGACCTTCCCGGCCAGCCTGTCGCAAAAGGCGAAGCGTTCGCTCGAGGAGCTCGGCGTCGAGGTCCGCCTCGGCACAAAGGTGGCGGATGTCTGCGAAAGCTACGTCGACTGCAGCACCGAGCTGATCCGCGCGAGCACGATCATCTGGGCGGCCGGCGTCCGCGCGTCCAACGCCGCCGAATGGCTTGGAGCACCGCAGGATCGCGGCGGCCGTCTGTTCGTAAATGACGACCTGCGCGTGCCCGGGCACGACAATATTTTCGCGATCGGCGACACCGCCAGCGTTTCCGCGCTAGGGGGGCAGCCGCTACCGGCGATCGCCCCCGTCGCAAAGCAGCAAGGCCGCTACGCCGCTGACGTGATCCTCGGCCGCGCCAGGCGGCCGTTCGCGTACCGCGACTATGGCAATCTCGCGACTATCGGCCGCAGCCGCGCGGTCGCGGCTTTCGGCGAACTGCACATCGCTGGCCTTATAGCCTGGCTGATCTGGTGCTTCGCTCACGTGTGGTTCCTGATCGGCTTCCGCAGCCGCCTGTCCGTCATGATCAGCTGGCTGTGGAACTACGCCACGTTCGACCGGAGCGCTCGGCTCATCACCGGCGAGGAGATCCTTCGCGTGCCGATGCCGCCGCGGGCGCGACCCATTGAAAGGAAATGTGCATGAAATCGCTTGCGAAGGAAGTCGCCGCCCTCGGCCAGACCGTGCTCGTTCTTCAGGGTGGCGGCGCGCTCGGCGCCTACCAGGTCGGCGTCTACGAAGCGCTTCACGATGCTGGCATCGCGCCCGAATGGGTGATCGGAACCTCGATTGGCGCAATCAACGCGTCGCTTATCGCCGGCAGCAAGCCGGAAGACCGGATCGCAAAGATGTGCGAGTTTTGGCGGCGCGTCGAGAATGATCATTTCGTCCCCGGCGGCCTTCCCGTCTGGCTCGCTACAGCAACGCGCAACAGCCTTGCAGTGAGTAGCGGCGTCCCCTCGTTCTTTAGCCCAAACCCGTTCGCGTTCATGAGCCCGCACCACCGGCTCGGCGCGGAAGCAGCCGGCTATTACACGGTCGAGCCGCTTCGCCGCACGCTCGAGGAGCTGGTCGACTTTAAATACCTCAACAGCGGCGGAACCCGCATTACCGTGGGCGCCTCCTCCGTGCGGACTGCCGAGATGCGCTACTTCGATTCCCGCGACGAGCGGATCGGCGTTGAACACATCCTCGCGTCCGGCGCGCTGCCTCCCGGCTTCCCGCCCGTCCGCATCGACGGCGAGCTCTACTGGGACGGCGGCATCCTTTCGAACACGCCGGTCGAGGTGGTGTTCGACGATAATCCGCGGCGAAACAGCGTCGTCTTCGCGGTGCACATCTGGAACCCGCACGGGCCGGAGCCCGAAACCATTTGGGAAGTGATGAACCGCCAGAAGGACGTTCAATATTCAAGCCGTGCGGCGGCGCATATCAAACGTCAGCGGCAGCTTCACAAGCTGCGGCATATCGTTGCCGAGCTCAGCAAGCTCATCCCGGAAGAAAAGCGCCGCGACAACCGCATCTCCGACATGGCTGCTTACGGCTGCCTGACGCGCATGCACGTGGTTCGGCTCCTCGCCCCGGCACTCGACTACGAGGACCACAGTAAGGATATCGATTTCAGCGCACAGGGGATCCGCCGTCGCAGAGAAGCGGGTTACCGCGACACAATCGAGACCCTGGAAAAAGCGCCCTGGCGCGAACCGGCCGATGAGATCGAAGGCTTCATCCTGCACGAGGCGAGTGGCGGCCGCATGGTGGAGACGGCTGCGGCACATTGACCCGCGGCAGCATACGCCGGGCGCATGACGATCATGCCGAAACGCGATTTCCGCAGACGAGCGCCAGGAGCCAAGATCGGCGTCTGGTTGCAAGAAGGAGAATGGCCATGGGCCACAAACTCAAGAAGCTCGATTCCAAGTTACTGGCAGTGCTGCTGCTCGCCGGCCCGGCAGACGTCGTGTCGCCGCTCGTTGCGCCTGCCAATGCGGCGCAGCCGGTTGCCACCGCACCCGCCGACGGCGTCATCAAGCAGCGCAGCGATTATCCGTTCGACGAGACGATTGCGCGCGTGAAGGCGGATATCGCCAACAAGGGCATCCGCTTCTTCGACGAGATCGACCAGATGAAACTCGGCGACGGCGCTAAGCTCCCGATCAACCGTTCGACGCTGCTCTTGTTCGGCAATCCGCCGCTCGGCGTGCAGTTCCTACAGTCCAATCCGGTCGCGGGACTCGATTGGCCGGTGCGCATGCTTGTCACCGAGGACACGGACGGCACAGTCTGGGTGAGCTGGACCGACTTCGGGTTTGTCGCGAAGCGGTACCAGCTCACCGACCGGGACGCACAGATCAAAATGGCGAGCGAAGTTGCCGCCTCGATCGCGTCGGCGGCGAGGAAACAGCAATGAAACCCGCCGCGCAGTCCACCCGCGGGTCTTTCGAAGGCGCGCTCCGCCCGGACCTGATCGCAATCTTTGCCTATGCGAGTCCGTGCGGCCGCACCAGCAAGTCGGTGGACGGCACGACCGGCCCTGAAGTCCACCTCAGCCGACTGGCCGCAGCCGCCCGGATGCAATGATCGTCACTACCCCGGGAGCCCAGGCCCCCCTTCCCCAACTCGGCGACAGGGGCGCTTGGGCGGTTCGGCTGTTGTGGGCCTCTTTTGCGCTGGTGGCCGGCTGGCTGCTCGCCGACTTGGCGATCTGGCGAACGGAACCGCTGCCGATCATCGTCCTGCAGTTTGCCAAAAGCGCGGTGCTGATCGCCGTAAGCTTCATTCTAATCAAGCGGCGCCCCCGTGACTCGGTCGCCGCGCTGCTCGCGATGACCTTCCTGGTGTGGACGATCAGCAGCAGTTTCGGCTTCCGTTCTACGGACCTGCTGCCGGTCGTGATCGACCGCATCCGCTTCGTGCTGTTCACCTTTTCGCTGCTGCTTTTCCCTGACGGCGAATGGGGCCCAGACCGGACCCGCTTCATCGCCGTCGCGACGGCAGCCACGTTCATGCTCGGCATCATCGAAGCCACGGGACTGGTGCAGACACAGGCATTCCTGCCCATGGCCGTTGCCTGCGTCCTTGCGGCGATCGGCGGCCTCATCGCCCGCTTCCGGACCGCGGAATCCGACGCGGTCCGCCAGCAGCTGAAGTGGATTGCGCTTGGACTGGTTTTGGGCGTCGGCCTGATCCTGATCGGCCGCGCGAGTGCGGCACTAACCGCTCCCGCAGGTTTACCGGTGCTTTCGGAAGCCTTGTTCCAGCTCGGCATCATTTTCGTTGCGCTCGGATTCGTCGTGTCGTTGCTACGGTACCGGCTCTATGATGCTGAGACGGCGATCAGCCGCTCGGCTGCGCTCTTCGTCCTTACGGTCGCCGTCGTCAGCACGTTCGCAGGGACCGAGGCGGCCGTCGAATGGATGGGCCAGCAATATTTCGGGATGGGCATTGGCAGCAACATTTCGGGGGGGATTGCCGCCGGGGTGGCCGCGGTGCTTCTCAATCCATTGCATCAACGGATCAGCGAAGCGGCGGAGCACCGTTTCCAGCCTGACCTCGCCTACCTGAAGAACCACGTGCCGGAATTCCTTGAAGAGCTGTGTCTGAGCGAAGCGCCGCGCGAGGTCGCGCGCTTCTTCCTCCTCAGCGTCAACGAAGCACTCCATGCAAACTGTTCGGCGTTGCTGGGGTTCGACGAAGACGTAATCGCCGCCGTCGGCATTGCTCCGGAGCCGCTACTGCTCCAGAGTGCCGGCGAGCTGTTCCCGGTGTGGATCGAGGTGGCTTCCGTCTGCTCCGGCCGGAAGCGGCTGCTGCTCCTCGGAGGGCGCCCGGACGGCTCCTCGTTTGGGCGGGACGAGCTGGGTGCCATTAAATCCCTGCTTCCGCGGCTCCGTCGCGCGCTCGACATAAGCGATGCGGCAGAGGCTTTAAGGCGCCAATGCCGCGCGCAGAGGCAGCTCGGACCTGATGTGCTGCAAAGCGACCCTTCAGGTAGGCTAGAAGAATAGTCATCAGCCAACCAATGTCCGCTTTCCACCCATTGCAGACATTAAGCTGGGTTGCCACGATGCCGGGCTCCTGGAGGGATGAAGTATGAGCGACGAAGAGCTGCCGCCAGGATCTCCGACGCCTCATCCTGCGCAATCGACATCGGCGCGACCGAACGGCTGGCCGGTTGGCGTTCGTCCAATCTCTCTTGATGGGCTCGCACACCTAGGAGTTGCGAATGATGGATCGCTCTTTTGGGATGGCAAGCCCATTCAAGTCGCGCGGCGGTTTGATCTAAGCTTATGGCAAAAGGTTGGAGCAGTGCTGACGGTTTTGGCCGCTATAATCGGTGCGGGTGCGAGCGCAGCTTCGGCTGTTTCTGACTGGCGTGGCCCAGTCTGCACGCGCGCAAGTTCCTAATGTCTGCAATGGGTGGAAAGCGGACATTACATGGAAAGCGTGGCCTCAGGCTCTTGATCGCACATGACGTGAACTGCTCTGTCGAATGTCTTAATCACGTAATGCCGAAAAGGCCGGTCGCTGATGGCTCCGTTCCGCGAGGTCACACGAGAGAGCCACGATGATCGCTCAACCTCTTGAAAGGGCCAAGGGTAGTTCCAACCCGCTTCCCCCATCCTCTTGATCTCAAACGAACCGTTTTCCGCAACGTCGGAGCACTCCTCGTAGACCTTGAAAGCCTCTGGCTCATTGAACTTTAGGAGAATGTCAGGACTTTGGTTGCGAACGACTGATAACGTCAACACTCCCCTCGCGAAACGGACTTCGACCTCCACTAATACGTCATCTGAAAGGTCGGGTAGTGGGTCCCATCGACGCCAGCATTCCTGTTCACTCATCACCCGAAGGAGAGCATCAGACGTCGGCGTTGGCAACTGAGTGTCCGCAACGGGTGGGAAGCAGACACTAGCCACTAGTGCGTTCAACGATGGTCTGGTTGTATTTCGCCGCGTAGGCTCGGGCGACGGAACGCTGTCGGCTGCATGCCTCCGTCGTTGTGTCGGACGTGCCTTCAACCATTCGCGTTTGGTAAGCATCTGCCTCGGAGACGCCCGGAACCTCGCCTGCAAATCCGCCAAGCATGAGCAAGTGTTGGTCGCCTTTCGCCAATGCCTGGCGAGCATCCGCACCAGCATCCCGATGCGCCAGCATATTGATGGTGGGGCAGCCAACCTCCCGCTGTTGGATGCAGCCAGCGAGGACTATCAATAGTACTGCGTTTGCTGCCTTCATCCGGCTACCTAATCAGCAGGGGCCAATGTCCGCAGTGGGTGGAAAGCGGAAGTTAGCGAGTGGCCGCGTTGACCCGCTCCGCCACGCTCGGGTCTTCGACGATTTTATCGATTGACGTTAGTAATAGTGTGTATCGGCTAGGACCATCAGTAACGATGTAGCCTTCGCCTCTGGCGTTGAAGCCGACCACATCCTCGCGCTCCGCCGCAAGACGCTCCAACCGCTTATATACCTTTGGAGCATCGCCTACGAAGGCGAAGGGAAGTCGCAAGCTGGGGCAAACTGCCACTTCGGCCTTCGCGCCGACTTCTCCGAAGATGATGCCTCGCAAATGCTCCTCACGGATGCGTTGGCCGACCAGCGAGCAAGCGGGCTTAGCAGCGCCCTTGTCCTCGCGGTCCTCGGAAGCCGAACACCCTAGAAGCAGGATGGCAGATGTAGCGTACAAAATGGCTCTCATACCGCAGGCGTCCCATATGACCCTAATGTCTGCAATGGGTCGAAAGTAGACATAAGCGGACGGTCAGTTAACGGCCAAAAGCGGACCTCGCCCATTCCGCTCGACTTAAACGAGCCCTCCTGGCCGATCAGTGACATTCCGCCTAGGCATGCGGCAGGACAGATTCGGGTCATCGAGGCTGTCGTCATTGCCTCGCGAAAGCGAGTAGCGAAGTTAGTTGTATAGGCTTGTCCCATCAGCGCCCGATGGCGTGGAACTTCGTTCCGCTGATTGGCACCGCGAAGCACCCGTTTGCGGCGAGCGTGTGCTGAGCGCGGATTTGCGGCCATAAGGTGAGGAGCCGAGCCGCTTGCTTGTGGAGCGCCGACTTTTGCAAAGACGGCGCGAAGAAGAAGCCAACCAGACCGTTTCGCACGAAGAGATCGCGCGACGGCTTCCGTTTGGCGATGCGCTGGTCGGCGGAGATTACCGCCCACCCGCCTTCCGCGCCAAGCGCCGGAATCCACTCCTCATCCTTAAGATCGTGTCGACCGAACTTTTCCCGAAGGGAAACGATTTCGTCGCCATCCTCTTCAAAGATCGTGTGGAGCACGACCGCGAGCCGTGGCGGGAGGTCATTGTCGACCATCACCCTCACGCGGTCGCCAGCCCTCCAATTTGTCGTTCGAAGGCGAGGGCATCCTTGACCGCGATTTTTCCGATTTCGAACAGCCTGGCGACACGGTCGACCGACCGGCCTTCCGCCACAAAAACTTGAGCGATGCGCCGCGTCGGAACGCCGCCGTTCTCAACGATGGGCTGGCCGAAAGAGCGTTCCGGATCGGCGACGACCTCACGGCTCTTCGCTAATGGGAACCAGCGCGTCGCTTTCTCGTCGTCGAACTCAAGGTCAAGGAACGACGCCTCAATCACTTTGGGAAACGCATGCTGTAGTGTTTTGAGGTCGATGACATCTCGATTCCCCGTTTCGCCCATGCGCTCAAGGAAGAGCCGCTTGCCGTCCGTCCGGAAGTGAGCGCTAGAAAACGGATGAGGGTCTTCGGCGATCTGCGCGGCCGTCATGAGGCAAAGCCGGATCGTCGGCATTCCGATTCCGAATTCGCGAAGCCGAGCCACGAACCGGGCTTCGATGAGGTCACGGAAACCGAGAAGCGGTTCGTCCTGGTCGATGCCGTATTGCGGTTGCCAGAGCGGCGCCTGAGCGGTCTTTGGCCCGTGATGGGCATAGCTGTAGCCGAAGAGCCAACGGCGGATATTGGTGGCCGACGTACCGACCAGCTTTCCAGCTTCTGAAGGGGTATAGGCCCCGATGCCGAACTCCGCATAATGCATGCCGGCTCCCCTAGCACACGCGGGTTGAACAAAAACCCACGCGCGCTGGCGGCGCAACGCTTTTCTCCTGATTTCGCTTAGTGAGCCTTGTGAGGCGCAACGAAGGTCCGCTTTCTGGTTCTTCCGTTTCGGGCATGAGCGCCCAGGATTTGGCGGTAAGCGGTCATCCGCGCTTGACTCAGCCCCTCGCGTTTACACCGAGATGCTCTGCCGGATTTTACATAAAATCCCTTGTCATACTTCGCTCGCTTAGTCTGCTTTCGACCCATTGCGGACATTATCACTTTCATGTTCCGCTAACCGTCTTCGTTAAACTGACTTACTCGAGCTGGCGACTATTCGCCGCATCATGAAGTTTGAAAGATTCAAATTCGATAGGAGCGCGCAGAGCTTCGATCTTGGTGGTCTAGTGCGTGCCTTCAGCTACGCGCTCGACCTTACTGAAGGTCAGCCCGCCGGGCATTCTGTTCGCAGTTGCTGGATTGGCATGCACGTCGGCGAGGCACTGGGCCTTAGCCAAACGGAGTTAGTCGACCTTCAATACACGCTGCTGCTCAAGGATTTGGGCTGCTCAAGCAATGCAGCGCGCATTTGCGAACTCTACGACGCAGACGATCGCGCGTTCAAGAATGGCTTCAAGACCGCTGGAACGAGCCTCGCCGCGACCCTGTTGTTCGTGACCCGCGCATCGGCGCCCGGTCAGCACTTCCGTCGCCGTGCAGCGACGATCGGCAATATCCTGCGCAACGGCGTTGCGATCGCCGACGAGATGATCCTGTCGCGCTGCACCCGTGGCGCTGACATCGCCCGAACGCTGAGGTTTTCAGACACGGTACAGTGCGGCATCTATCATCTCGACGAGCATTGGGATGGTTCCGGGCGGCCGGGGCATCTGAAGGGGCAAGCTATTCCGCTGTTCGCGCGGATCGCGCTGCTCGCGCAGATCGCGGACGTCTTCCACACGCATGCCGGCCGAGAAGCTGCGATCGCCGAGGTGCGTCGGCGCTCCGGAACGTGGCTTGATCCCATGCTCGTCGACGCTTTTCTCTCGGCCACCAGGCGCGATGCGTTTTGGAGAGGTCTCACTTGTCCGATGATCGAGTCTCGGTTGGGAGCAATGGTGCAGACTGGCGAAATTCTGTCTGTCGATGACGATTATCTCGACGACATCGCTGCTGCGTTCGGACAGGTGATCGACGCGAAAAGCCCGTACACCGCAAATCACTCATCGCGTGTCGGGAGCCTGGCGGTGCGCCTGGCCGAAGCGATGGACATGCCGGCATCTCGCCGTCGCGGCTTGTTTCGTGCAGCAGTCTTGCACGATGTCGGCAAGCTCGGCGTCAGCAATTCCGTCCTAGACAAGCCAGGTCCGCTCAATGATCGAGAGTGGAAAGAAATGCGAGGCCATGCCTCACACACGTTGGAGATCCTCGATCGCATCGGCCCATTACACGAAATGGCGACAATCGCGGCGGCTCACCATGAACGCCTGGACGGACGCGGCTATCCGTTCGGCCTAACGCAAGATTCCATCCGGCGCGAAACCCGGATCATCACCGTCTGCGACTTCTTCGACGCGCTCACTTCCGACCGACCCTACCGTGCAGCGCTACCTCCCAAGGAAGCTCTCAATATCATGCGTGAATCCGTCGGGAGCGCCATTGATGGCGACTGCTTCGACGCCTTGGCGCATTTCGCAGGCTGAACAGGCGAAATCACAGTCTGCATTCGATCAGAGCTGACATCACGCACTCGGGGACAAACTAATGTATAGTCAATTGCTGTGACGCGCGGCGCGCGTGTTTGCGCCTAGGGGTGAGCACAGGGCCGCACTCGCCCCTGACTCAATCAACGGCGCGGTTCTTTCGGTAGATGGAAGCGAGGATCAGCAGGAAGGCGGTCAGGCGGAATAAATAGAGCGCTCCAAGTTCCTCGTCCGCGATATTCGCCAGCGTCAAAACTGCCTGGCCAGTTCCAAGGAGCGCGAAGGCCAGCCCAAACATCAAGAACAATTGGTCTCGCGAGCGATGCCAATAGCGAAAGAAGAAGAGCGCGCAGACGAAGAAGCCGAGCGCGACCGCCCCGGCGAGGAAAGCGCCAAGCATCACCGCTCCATCTCCTGGCTGTCCCAGATGAATCCCCATAGGAGGGAAACGACCGCGAAAAGAGAGAGTATGACCCGCGACAGGCGAAGGTCTCCGTCGGGCCAAAGGACGAGGTCGACCACCAGCGCAAGATTATTGATGGCAAGAAATACGAAGCAGACGCCGCTCCAGAAAAGCAGACGGACGCCTGTACGGTGATAGCTGCGCCCAAGCAGGAGCGCGCACGCCGCGCTCGTCAGGAAGCATAGTACATAGACGATGGTTGGAAAGGTCTCGCCCATCGTCAATCCTTTCGGAGCCGGAATGCATCGGCAAAGGCTGTGGCGCCACGTGCGGTGGCGGATACGATAATTCTTCGTACGGTGTCCGGACGCGTTGCATACAGTACTTCCAGCTGCTCGACGCAGGCAGTAACGTGATCGTTGATCGGCATGTACGCGGCCCCCTCGGGTTCGTCGATTGCCAGACCCGCCGACACAAGGCCATCCAGCGCCTTGCTCACGACGAGGTCGCTGGCGCGCATAGTGCTGACCAGCTCGGCATGTGGCCATGGCCGCAGCTCCCGCTTCAGGATCAGCATGAGCTCGAGGGCCCAGACCGACCGGAAACTCGATCCGATGAACCGCGACAGGTCGTCGTTTGGTGTCACGGGGGGCGGCCTAGAGGCGTTCCGGTTTGCTTGGCAACAACCTTCACAAAAGTTACTGCAAGCGTCGACTTTTTTAGTGAATATGAAACCGCTTTATGCGCTAGAACGGAAGCGCAGCCGGGGGGCTGCGGACGACCATCGGGTGGGGGAGTAGCGACACGGAGAGTTGAGTGAACATCCAGGCCCCGCGCGACTTCATTGATCGCCGCCAGCTCGTAACCGCGCTCCGCGCGCTGCGTCGCGGAGACTTTAGCGTCCGTCTTTCGGAGGAAGTGGACGGAGTCGATGGCGAGATCGCCACCCTGTTCAACGAAGTCGTGTCGATGAATCAATCGATCACCCGCGAGTTCGAGCGCCTCTCAAAAGTCGTCGGCAAGGAAGGCAAGATCACGCAGCGCGCCCGGGTTCGCGGTGCGAGCGGCGGCTGGGACACCAAGCTTCGGGCCGTCAATGAACTGATCGACGACATGGTCCAGCCGACCGCCGAAGTGTCGAGGGTTATTGGCGCCGTCGCCAAGGGCGACCTCTCCCAAAGCATGGCAACGGAAATCGACGGCCGTCAGCTGCGCGGTGAGTTCCTGCGCATCGGCAAGGTCGTGAACACGATGGTCGATCAGCTCAACGGCTTCGCCTCGGAAGTGACCCGCGTGGCCCGCGAAGTGGGCACGGAAGGAAAGCTCGGCGGCCAGGCGCGCGTGAAAGGCGTCGCCGGCACGTGGAAGGATCTTACCGACAATGTGAACTTGATGGCCGACAACCTCACCGGCCAGGTCCGCAACATCGCCGAAGTGACGACCGCGGTGGCGCGTGGCGACTTGTCCAAGAAAATCACGGTCGACGTGAAGGGCGAGATCCTCGAGCTCAAGAACACCATCAATACGATGGTCGACCAGCTCAACGGCTTCGCGTCGGAAGTCACCCGTGTGGCCCGCGAGGTGGGCACCGAAGGCAAGCTCGGCGGCCAGGCGCAGGTGCCGGGTGTCGCCGGAACCTGGGCCGACCTTACCGACAATGTGAACCTCATGGCCGCGAACCTCACCGGCCAAGTCCGCAACATCGCTGAGGTGACCACGGCCGTGGCGCGCGGCGACCTTTCCAAGAAAATTACCGTCGATGTGAAGGGCGAAATTCTTGAGCTGAAGGACACCATCAACACGATGGTCGATCAGCTCAACGGCTTCGCCTCGGAAGTGACCCGCGTGGCCCGCGAAGTGGGCACGGAAGGAAAGCTCGGCGGCCAGGCGCAGGTGCCGGGTGTCGCCGGAACCTGGGCCGACCTTACCGACAACGTGAACCTCATGGCGGCGAACCTTACCGGCCAGGTCCGCAACATCGCCGAAGTGACGACTGCCGTGGCGCGCGGCGACTTGTCGAAGAAGATCACCGTCGACGTGAAGGGTGAAATCCTCGAGCTCAAGGACACCATCAACACCATGGTGGACCAGCTCAACTCGTTCGCATCGGAAGTGACGCGTGTGGCCCGTGAAGTGGGCTCGGAAGGTAAGCTCGGCGGCCAGGCGCAGGTCGAAGGCGTCGCCGGCACCTGGGCCGATCTCACCGACAACGTGAACCTCATGGCCGGCAACCTCACCGGCCAGGTCCGCAACATCGCCGAAGTGACCACGGCCGTGGCGCGCGGCGACTTGTCAAAGAAGATCACCGTCGACGTCCGCGGCGAAATCCTCGAACTCAAGAACACCATCAACGTGATGGTCGATCAGCTCAACTCATTCGCCTCCGAAGTGACCCGCGTGGCTCGCGAGGTGGGCACCGAAGGAAAGCTTGGCGGTCAGGCGCAGGTCGAAGGCGTCGCTGGCACCTGGGCCGATTTGACCGAGAACGTGAACTCCATGGCCGCGAACCTCACTGGGCAGGTGCGCAACATCGCCGAAGTGACGACCGCGGTGGCGTCGGGCGACTTGTCCAAAAAAATCACGGTCGACGTGAAGGGCGAGATCCTCGAGCTCAAGAACACCATCAACGTCATGGTCGACCAGCTAAATGGCTTCGCGTCCGAAGTGACCCGCGTGGCCCGCGAAGTGGGCACGGAAGGAAAGCTCGGCGGTCAGGCGGCCGTGCCGGGCGTCGGCGGTACGTGGAAGGATCTCACGGACAACGTGAACGCCATGGCCGCGAACCTCACCGGCCAGGTCCGCAACATTGCCGAAGTGACGACCGCTGTGGCCTTGGGCGATCTGTCCAAGAAGATCACCGTCGACGTGAAGGGCGAGATCCTCGAGCTCAAGAACACCATCAATACGATGGTCGATCAACTCAACTCCTTCGCATCGGAAGTGACCCGCGTGGCGCGCGAAGTGGGTACCGAAGGGAAGCTCGGCGGTCAGGCCCAGGTCCGCGGCGTCGCCGGGACATGGAAGGACCTCACCGACAACGTGAACCTGATGGCCGACAATCTGACCGGCCAGGTCCGCAACATCGCCGACGTGACTACTGCAGTGGCGCTCGGAGATCTGTCGAAGAAGATCACCGTCGACGTGAAGGGCGAGATCCTCGAACTCAAAAACACGATCAACGTCATGGTCGATCAGCTGAACTCGTTCGCCTCGGAAGTGACGCGTGTGGCGCGCGAAGTGGGAACCGAGGGCAAGCTCGGCGGTCAGGCCAACGTGCCGGGCGTTGGCGGTACCTGGAAGGACCTCACCGACAACGTCAACCTGATGGCCAACAATCTGACCAATCAGGTACGCGGTATCGCCGACGTCGTGACCGCGGTTGCGCAAGGGAATCTCAAAAGGAAGCTGACACTCGACGCAAAGGGCGAAATCGCCGCCCTCGCCGAGACGATCAACTTCATGATCGAGACGCTGTCGACCTTCGGCGACCAGGTCACGAGCATGGCGCGCGAGGTCGGCATCGAAGGCCGTCTCGGTGGCCAGGCGCGCGTGCCGGGCGCCGCGGGCTTGTGGCGCGATCTTACCGACAACGTGAACCAGCTGGCGGCGAACCTTACAAACCAGGTGCGCTCGATCGCCGACGTGGCGACCGCCGTCACCAAGGGCGACCTTACCCGTTCCATCGCCGTCGAGGCGTCGGGCGAAATGGCGTCGCTCAAGGACAACATCAACGAGATGATCCGCAACCTCAAAGAGCAGACGCTCAAGAATGCGGAACAGGATTGGCTGAAAACCAACCTCGCGCGGTTCAGCCGTATGCTTCAGGGCGAACGCGATCTGACAACCGTGTCGAACCTGATCATGAGCGAGCTCGCGCCGCTGGTGAACGCGCAATATGGCGTGTTCTACGTTACCCAGCGCGACGAAAATGAGACGGTGCTGGAGCTTGCCGCGTCCTACGGCGCGGAGAGCAAGGCGGAGCTGAAGAGCAAGTTCGGGCTACGCGAAGGCCTCATCGGCCAGGCTGCGGCGGACAAGCGGCCGATCGTCCTCAAGGACGTGCCGCCGGAGTTCGTCCGGATCGGCTCGGGCCTCGGCCATGCCACTCCCGCGAACGTTGCCGTCCTACCTGCTCTCTTCGAAGACGATGTGAAGGCGGTCATCGAGCTCGCCTCGTTCGGTGAGTTCAACGAAACCCACCAGACCTTCCTCGACCAACTGATGGAATCGGTTGGCATCGTGCTCAACACCATCGCCGCGACGATGCGCACCGAAGGCCTGCTCAAGCAATCACAGCTGCTGACGCAGGAGCTTCAGGCGCGGCAGACCGAGCTGACGACCAAGCAGGAAGAGCTGCACAACACCAACGAGGAGCTGCAGGAAAAAGCGCAGCTTCTCGAAAACGAGAAGAAGCAGGTCGAAGCGAAAAATATCGAGATCGAGATGGCGCGGCGGGCCGTCGAGGAAAAGGCCGAGCAACTCGCGCTCACGTCGAAGTACAAGTCCGAGTTCCTCGCCAATATGTCCCATGAGCTGCGGACGCCGCTCAACTCGCTGCTGATCCTGTCGAAGCTTCTTGCCGACAACCCGCAGGGCAACCTCAACGATAAGCAGACGGAATTCGCCCGGACGATCAACTCGGCCGGCTCAGACCTCCTCAGCCTCATCAACGACATCCTCGATCTGTCGAAGATCGAATCCGGCACCGTATCGATCGAGATCGGCGACATGCCGATGTCGACGCTCAAGCAGCATATGGAGCGCACCTTCCGTCAGCTGGCTGCCGACAAGGGCCTCGATTTCAAGGTGCAGTTCGACAGCAAGTTGCCAGAGGCCATCCGGACGGACGAGAAGCGGCTGCAACAGGTTGTCCTTAACCTGCTTTCGAACGCCTTCAAGTTCACTGCGAAGGGAAGCGTTACGCTCGACGTCGGCTGCGTTACCAAGGGCTGGAGTTCCAACCACCCTGTGTTGCAGACGGCCGACCGCGCTATCGCCATCGCGGTCACCGATACCGGCATCGGCATTCCGGACGACAAGCAGAAGCTGATCTTTGAGGCGTTTCAGCAGGCCGATGGTACGACCAGCCGCAAATATGGCGGTACCGGCCTTGGTCTTTCGATCAGCCGCGAGATCGCGCGGCTTCTCGGCGGCGAGCTGCAAGTCCGGTCCAAGCCCGGAGAAGGCTCGACTTTCACCCTCTTCATCCCGGTCGAAGCCGCGCCGGTGGCGTCGGCAAACGCGGGCGAAACCCAGGCGAGCTACGACAATTCGGGCGCGGTGGTGACGAGCGCGCTATCTACCGGCTTCGAGGTCAACGACGATCGCGACGAGCTGGGAGACGATCCGTTCGTGCTCATTGTCGAGGACGACCCGACCTTCGCGGCCATCCTGCTCGATCTTGCGCGCTCGTCAGGCCTGAAGGGCGTGGTCTCGACGGCCGGTGCCGGCACACTGGCCATGGCGCGCAAGCTTCAGCCGAGTGCGATCACCCTCGATCTTGGCCTCAGCGATATCGACGGGTTCGTGCTGCTCGATCTCCTGAAGCACGATCCGGAGACAAGCCACGTCCCAATTCACGTTATCTCGGGGGCCGACAAGATTGCGTCAGTACTCGGCATGGGCGCGTTCGGCGTGACCGAGAAGCCGGCCGACCAGGCCAAGCTGGCCAAGGTATTTAAGACCCTCCTCGCCCTGACGAAAAAGACCAAGCGCCGGAAGACGCCGACTGCGCGCGAATTCTTACCGGCCACCCAGGAGGTTCCCGAGCTCGCCGGTGCGCGCGTGCTCATCGTCGACGACGACATCCGCAACATCTTCTCGCTGACGAGCGTGCTGGAAAGCTACGACGTTGAGGTCCATCACGCCGAGCGCGGCAAGGACGGCATTCAAATCCTCGAGGAGCACCCCGGGATCGACATAGCGCTGATCGACATCATGATGCCGGAGATGGACGGCTATGAGACGATGCAGCAGATCCGCCAGCGCCCAGCCATCGCCGACGTCCCGCTGATCGCGGTAACGGCCAAAGCCATGAAGGGCGACCGTCAAAAGTGCCTCGATGCCGGGGCGTCCGACTACATCGCCAAGCCCGTTGATATCGAGCTGCTGTTGGCGCTGATGCGTGTCTGGGTCGGCCGGTCGCGCGAAACGACGCTCGCATCGCCTTCTATCGTTCAGGCGGCGGAATAAGCATTTGAACGTGACTGGCGACATGACAGCGACCGGAGTTGTGTCGAGGCGCGAGACAGAACGCCCGCAGGATCTGGGCGGCGATGGTGCGCGCGTGCTCGTTGTCGACGACGACGAGCGCAACCTTCTCGCGATCCAGACGGTCCTCGAGGACATTGGTGAGATCGTCGTCGCGCGCTCCGGCGAGGAGGCCCTACGGCATCTGCTCAAGGGCGAGTTCGCCGTCATCCTGCTCGACGTCTACATGCCCGGCCTCGATGGTTACGAAACCGCGCAGATGATCCGCAGCCGCGAGCAATCCAAGCGCATACCGATCGTCTTCCTGTCGGCGGTGAACAAGGAGACCGAGCACCTCATCCGCGGCTACGCGATGGGCGCCGTCGACTATGTGTTCAAGCCGGTCGATCCCATCGTGCTCCGCTCCAAGGTCGCCGTGTTCGTCGACCTCTTCGCCAAGACAAAGGAGATCGAGCGCAAGGCGCAGCAGGAGCAAGCGCTCCTCGACGCGAATCTCAGGGCCAACGCGGAACTGCTGAGAGCGGAGCAGGATCTGCGCCGCGCCGAACAGCGCCAGGCGGCGATAATCGAGTCCCTGCCGATCATCCTCTACCTGGAACCGCTCGAGTACGAGCCGCGCTGTCCGAATTTCGTCAGTGGCGACCTGCAGTCCATGACGGGTTTCACCTTCGACGACGTGCGCGTGAATCCGAAGCTGTGGGCCGATCGCCTCCACGAGGACGATCGCGGTCGGGTCATAGCGGCGCTTGCCGAGCGAAATCGGACCGGCCGCTTCGCCGTCGAATATCGCTGGCGCTGCGCCAATGGAAGCTACCGCCATTTCCACGATCAGGCAGTCCTGCTCTCGGACGCGCATGGCCGGCCCACCGAGTTCGCGGGGACCTTGACCGACGTCACCGAGCAGCGGACGCTCGAAAGCCAGCTGGTCCAAGCGCAGAAGATGGATGCGATCGGCAAATTGACCGGGGGCATCGCGCACGATTTCAACAATCTGCTTGCTGCGGTGCTCGGAGGCTTGGGGCTGCTCGAGCGTCGAGCAGGCCTTGCGGAAGAGCACCTCAAGATCCTCGCCATGACGAAGCGAACCGCCGATCAGGGCGCGGACCTCGTCAAGCGGCTCCTGTCGTTCGCGCGACGCCAACAACTTGAGCCGAGGCCAATCGATGCAAAGACGTTGGTCGAGGGCGTTGATGACCTTCTCAGCCACACGCTTGGCGGCCGGGTGCAGCTGCACTGGAACTTAAGTGATGACGCTTGGTGCGCCTTTGCCGACAAGACACAGCTCGAGCTGGCATTGATGAACCTCATCATTAATGCCCGCGATGCCATGCCTGAAGGCGGCATCATCACCATTTCACTTGAGCATCGCCAGTCGGGCGGCGACGACGCGCTCAACCTTTCGCCCGGCAATTATGTAGTCTTCGCAGTCGAAGACACCGGCATTGGGATCGAGCCCGAACTGCTGGAGCAGGTGATGGAGCCGTTCTTCACTACGAAGGATATCGGCAAGGGAACGGGCCTTGGCCTCAGCATGGTCTACGGCTTCGCCAAGCAGTCGAGCGGCGCCATCCATCTGACGAGCGAACCCGGCGAAGGCACGCGGGCCGAGTTATGGATCCCGCGCGCTAATGCCGCGCCGACCCCGGCCGCGGAAGGTGGCGCAGTAAAGCCCTTGCCCGAGGCGCTTAGCGTGCTGCTGGTCGACGATCATGCGGAAGTCCGGCTGACGACAGCCGCTATGCTCGAGGACCTTGGGCACAAGGTCATCGAGTGCGGGAGCGGTCACGAGGCGCGGAAGCTCCTCGATAACGGCACGATCGACTTGTTGGTCAGCGACTACGCCATGCCGCAAATGTCGGGTATTTCCCTCATCGGTGACGCCCGGAGGAAGGATCCGACGCTCAAGGCGCTCATCATCACCGGCTATGCGGAACTCGACGACATCCACGACCTTCCAGCCGACGTCGCGGTGCTGTCGAAGCCGTTCAACCTTGCAGCTTTGTCTGAGGCCATTGCGCAGGCTACGAAAAGTCGCCCCTACTCGACAGATTGAGGCACCCAGCCCAAGCTTCGTCGTTTCAAGATGGCGGAACCAAGAGGTGCGGCTGATCGTGGGAGAGGCAGAAGGATTTGAATTACCGGCTGAGCTCGCAACCGAGACGTTGGAAGAAGGTCTCGAAACCTGTCATAAAATCGTCGCCGATTATCGATCGGCCCTGCTCGGTGTGCAGGACCGCGCCTTAGAGCCGCAAGATTCCGAGCATCCACAACCTACTCCGGCATGAAAATATTGAGCGGTGACGGCGCTTGGTTAGACCGCTAGCTGAGGTCTGAAAGGGGTGGCTGGTGACAAATGGCGAAGTGATTTCGGGACCTGGTGAAGATCATGCGCCCGTAATCCTGTTGGTCGAGGACGAGGTCCTCGTCCGTTTCGCAACTGCCGAGGTGCTTCGCGACCAAGGCTATGTCGTGCTTGAGGCTGTGAACGCATCCGAAGCGCTCGCCCTGATTGCGACTGGCCACCCGCTGGATCTGGTGTTGAGTGACATTCGGATGCCGGGCCTGATGGACGGTGTGGACCTGACGTTTGCGGTCAAGCAGGTGAGACAGAACCTTCCGGTCGCACTTGTCTCCTCGCATCTTGATCCCGACCGGGAACATGCGGCAGAGGCGTTCCTTGCGAAGCCGTATCGACCTGAGCAGTTGGTCTCTCTGGTCGCGCAACTGGTGGGGGCCGAATGGCAGACGAGGTGCATAAGTCCGACTGCGTCCTGATTGTGGACGGGGACGTACTGGCCCGCCATGCCATTGCCGACTATCTACGCGACTGCGGCTACATCGTTGTGGAAGCAGCATCGACGGATGAAGCAAGGGTGGCCCTTCTCGAACCTGCCTTAAAGGTCGATACGGTGATCTGCGCCGCGGACGCTCCAGGGTCCGCCAATGCCTTCCAATTTCGCGCGTGGGCGAGTCAGCTTGCTCCAAGCGTCGACGTGGCTCTCGCTGGCAACGTCGAACGGGCGGCTGAAAAAGCTGCGGATCTATGCGAGGAAGGACCGAGCCTCGCACGACCTTATGATCCTAAGAGTGTCGTCGACCATATCCGCCGACTTCAAGGCCGTTTCCGTTCGAAAACCATGGGGGCGGCGAGCTGAAGCAGCCGGTGAGTGATGGGAGCCCGCACTCCTGAACGGTCAGCTAAGCTAGCGACGCGCATTGTCCGATACTCCAGAACGGAGCAGTCATTAAGGGACCCTTTGTTCCTGAACTGTAACCAACGGCTCATGCATCATTCGAGCCTGCGATCATGGAAAAGGGATGTTGGCCGGCGCGAGTTTCCCCGGATCGAAATTGATTGCCGAGCGCGCATCCGGATCGGTAATCGGCAATACGCTGCCTACCTGTACAATATATCTCGCAAGGCGGGGCCAAGCTCCGGACTATCACCCCCATTCATCGCGTCGGCGGGGTCGTTCTGAGACTTCCTGATCTTTCCCCGCTGCACTGCGATCTGCGATGGAGGGATTCACACAACGCTGGAGTGATGTTCGGCAGGCAATTGTCGGAGGCTGACCTGCTCCGTTGGGCCGAGGCTCGTCTGGCGGTGATCGACCTGCCCGGCGCCTCCACGCCAAGCAGGAAAGCTAGTCACCGCGTGAGATGAGCCGTGCCGCTAACGTAGCTTTTGGGTCTAAAGCTTACATTAGCTACTGAGCAACGATCCTGTCCGACAGACAGGGCGCTAACAAATGACGGTTGTGCGGCGCATTGAGTCGACGGAAAGTCCATTCCGGAGTGAAGCTAACGCGGACTTAATGCAGCGCATTTAGTCCTCTCTTATGGCAGAATGCATCGCGGAATATCTCAGGCAGGCCGCATACTACCGATTCTTAGCTAGCACGACCGGCGATGCGCAAGTGATCGCGGATCTAGAAGATCTGGCAAAAGACTGTGAAACCGAAGCTAACAAACTCCGACAGGCTTTCGGGTGACTCCGGCAAGCCCAAAGAAGTCCTTGTGCCCGTCGCGGTTTTGCAACGGCCACAACCCACCTCAAAAGCTAGTAACTGAGCAACAAGGCATGCTCGCAAACGAAAGGGCAATCATTGGAGCGGTCATCTGCTCCAATTGCGGATCAGTCTGGATACGCGGGCGAGAGGGCCAAAGGCATATCCTGGGTCGGCTTCAAACTCGCGGAAACGCCTGCGTGTGGACGAGCGCATATGCTCCTCGAACGGCATCTGACTCGGGCTAACATGCGACATGGGGCAGAAGCAGCCCTGATCCACCTACCGATCCCACCTTTGCACCTTGCGAGAGGATTGCCAAAGCTCCACCGGCCTTACGAAAATACGATTGATGTCGGTGATAGCTTCGCTGTCTATTGGGCTGCACGGAAACTCGTGATCAATTCGAAATTGCCCTGCCCATCGTGGTTATGAAACTGGTAGTTCAGCACGCCGCACTCCGAAGGTGCTTGAACGTTGTAGGCACTGCATTTGTGCCGTACGCCTGCTGAAGGCCTACGGGCCTAGTGCTGCAACTGCCATGTTCCAAATACGTTTACCGTGCACTCGGTAATCCATCTGAAGGATTTGCCTGGTGACTGAGACACGGTTTCCGCTGCGGTGCTCCAAACCGGTTACTCTGACTGAAGACCATATCATGTCGGTCTTACTGCTCAGACGAGCTCGCCATGACATGCTGGCCGACAACCTCTTTTCAGACCCTGCTTGGGACATCCTGCTGGAGCTCTTCGGGGCTCAACTGGGTCATCGCAATATGACCGCGGCCGATCTGGCGAAGGCGACGGAGCTGCCGGCCTCGACCACAGCTAGGTGGATCGCGGCGTTGGAGCAGCGTGGGTTAGTTAGGCACGCAACGTTGGGGAATAAGGGTCGCGCAGTTGAGCTCACAGCAGAGGGCGCATCGCGAATGGAACGCCTCGCAGGCCGATGGGCAACCGCGTTTCTAGCAATTGCCTAGACGGCGCTGCGCTCGCTGCTTCAGGTCCCCCATGTGCTCCTCCAGCTGATGCGCCGCAAGGTCGACATGGGCCGCGATCTGAGCAGGGGCATTACTTTCATCAAGTAAGGCAAGCGCCCGGCGCAGGCATGCGAGCGCTGATGTGAGCGCATCCTCACTATTCAACATTTAAGCTCCCACCAAATATGCGACCCATTCGCACCGAGTAGCGCTTAACAACTGTTTAGCCGGATGTTTCCAGAGCGTATCCTTGACCCGTTCTACACGATAGCTGCGAGAACGCCGATGGAGCTTGTTCCACGCGCCCTTTCGGTAGCAAACGATGCTCGCCAAACGGCTTGTCACTTGCCCGACTATCTGAGTCTGATCCGATCCGGAGCCACTCGCAAACTTGAGTTAGGGTTGTGTCCGTCACAAGCTGGCGATGGACGTTCCCGCTGTTATCGCTCATGCCGTCGTCGCGCCCGCGCCCACTAACTCGGTGGCTAGCGGCCGCGCAATGGCGATCATTCGGGTAGTAAATATGGGAGCTGCCAACGAGAAGGGGTGGAACCAAGGCCGCGGCGGAGCGCGCCGCGAAGTCATTCTTACGGACCAGAACGGACGACCCATGCTGCTGCGAATTATCGACTATCCGTAAGCCAGATCGCAGCGTCCTTGGCTACGCGTGGTCCTAGATAATGGCAGAGCTTTAACCCGTGTCTCTTCCATTCCTCGAATCCGTTATGGAATTAGTTGCAGCCATCACGAACACTGTTGCAACTGGTCGCTAAGCTTCGCCGATTAACGATGATATCCAGCAATGGAGATCGAAGTGTCCAGCAAGCTTGTCGAGAAAACGCTCTATTCTTTGTCAACCGACGCGCCAGCTGTTCCGGACCGACGCGGTGAAGAACGGTATGTCAGTCTACTTCGGGTTGGTGCCATGACGATTGCCGGCCGACGCGAGTTGTGCCTCATCAAAAACGTTTCGGCTGGCGGCATGATGATCCGTCCTTATTCAAGGCTCAACGTGGGAACGGAGGTAACGATCGAACTTAAGCATGGCGTGACAACAACCGGCATCGCGCAATGGGCCGAAAACGGTCTGGTTGGTGTGGCCTTCGACAGCCAGGTTGACATGCTGGCCTTGCTTAGTGCCCCGGACGGCCACACCAAGGCACGCATGCCCCGGATCCAGGTTAGTTCCACCGCGTCGCTAAGGTACAAGGACTTCACGTTTCGCGCGGCCGTCGCAAACATCTCGCAGGGCGGCGTCTGTATCAACTCCCCCGTCGATCTCGAGCTTAGCGCTGATATCGTGATCAACATCGCTGGCCTGCGTCCGAACTCAGGGATCGTCAAATGGCAGGACGGTGAGCTTTTCGGTATCGGTTTCAATAGAATATACTCGGTCGACGAGCTGATGGGCTTCCTCAAGCAGCATCAGCAAAATCAGCAGCAACCGCGCGCCATCGGTCGGCGCTAAACGCTGCCGTTGCCGCTGGACTGCCCGCAACGCCTCACCGACGACCGACCTGCAGCATCGCGTTAAGGGCGCGCTCGAGGGCGGCTCGGCCATTGTTGGTTAGGGAGATCAAGTGATTGTCCGCACCGTCGGCGCTGCGGCTCACGAATCCCCGGCTGGTCAGCGCTATGATCCAGCGCATTACCGTTGTGGTAGGCGCGTCAAGTTCGGCGGCGATGTCTTCCGCACCGCAAGGCGACATACCTTCACCATAAAGCAGCAGCAGAATGTCCCAAGCCGGCTCACCGAACAAATCAGCCGGTAATCGCTGGTTGCGCGCTTGCCGCATGCACCGAATGTCCTCGGCGAGGCGGGCGAGATGCTTGGGGGCCTTTTCATTATCTTGGACGATCAATCGCAAGAATCTGTTCCTCTGTAACTGCGGGCCGGTTGGCTGAACGCTGGCCATTGACTGGCGAGAAGTACGGTTCGGAGCGAGGGAATGATGCGGGCCGCAATGAGCGTCAGAACCATTGGCCAAGCCCAAAATTTCAATAGGAAGGCGTAACTGAAGGGAATGGTCCCGACAGCGAGCAACTTTACCAAATGACCGAGCGTCCCATTTATCTGGAAAGCCGCGATGCAAATCGCGGCCCAGGTCGGGTTTCGGACTGCGATCGCGCAGAGGATCGCTGCCAAAGCGGCGTCCAAGGCAAGATAGCCCAGAGATACAGCCGCGAAATGGCCCCCGATGAAGCGTTCCAGAAGGATCGTAAGCACGTTGCCGCCGAGGACAACTGCCCCCACCCATCGTTCGCTACGCGACCCGAAGGTGATTGCGGATCCGGTCGCCACGAGCAGCAAGAAGACGTAGATCTCAACTCGCACTTGCGTTTACCCCTGCTGTGGAAACCAGACCCCCATGTCGTCACGCCGCTGAGCGCTCATCGTCAACGAGCGCCAATCCACCGGTCGGCGGGCAATCGCTTACGTCACCCATGCCATATGCGCGAAGGCCCGCGTCGATGCGGTCTTGCGCGAGCGCGGCGTGCGCCTTAGCGATGCTTTCGCGGGCCGCCACCAAGGAAGCCATGGTCCCGCTTAACGCTGTCAGGCTGCTCTGACCCATAGCGACGGGGAGTTTTGTGCTCTCGCGCCCTTCGGCGATGGCCGCAATCAGGCGTGACGTACTAGCGATAGCACTGTCGATGTCAGCTTCGCTTGGAATAAGGGCGTCTGCAATTTTGCGCGCTGCAGTCAATCTCACGTTCAACATCTTCCGAGTTCCTCTCTCAAGAGGAGCCCGGTCAGGCCGATACCAGTCTCCGCACTGCTTCCGCACAGGCTACCAGCAGCAGCAGCCCGACGATTGAAGCGAAGGACACGGCCGCGATGGTCAGTAGCGTCTGGCGAGGGGTGAGTGGCTGGTTGGGTGAAGGGGCTCCGCGATTGTCCCCGAGCTGGGCCGCGCTCGGTGTGACCGGCTGCCCGGGGACCTCACCGCTTTCATACGAACCGTCGTTACGCACGAGGTACGAGGGTCCGGAGTACAAAAACTCACTACCTTCCGCACTGCGCGCAAATAGACGCGCGGCCTCCGCGGTCGACGCCACGCCAAATTTTTCGCGACAGATGCGCAGATGCTTTTCGACGGCATGGGGGCTAATTCCGAGCTCGCGGCCAATCTGCTTGGCCGATTTAAGATCGAGAACCCCCCGGAGACACTCAGCCTGACGGCGACTGAGTGCCTGATTCCCTGATTGATCGGTATGTCCGGTTCGTAAGACCACTTCCGACCCATTTTTCTCCAAAGGATCCTAGAACACTAGGGACTACGGGAAGGCAAGGAGTGGCCCAATCGGATAATCTCGGACTAACCGAGATCGTTCGGAGCGACTTCCTCGGCATTCTACTCAGGCAACAATTCGCAGGACGCCAAGTTTGAGGAGCGCGTTGGCAGTCCGAGCAAACTCCTCCAACTGTACCCGGCTAATCAAATAGGCGTTAGTTCCCTGCATCCGCCCTTCCGCAAAGTGGATCGATCGATCCGCGCTTCGCTCAAGAATGCCGCGCTCAATAAGCTTTTGGATGACCCGGCGGGCCGTCTCGCGATTGAGGCCGGTCGCCTCTGCGATACTGCTTACATTACATCGGCCGAGGAGTGGGCGCGGCACAGCATTCGCCATATCCGTGAAGTTTGCGCCAACGTCTTGCGCAGCCAACCTGTCGCCGGTGATGGCGATGACTGCCATCAGGACCAGAGACTCACTGTGCCCGCCAGTCACCTGGCGCCACAAAGCGAGCAACCTAAGACGCATTCCAATGAGGCGATGCGCCGCAGTTCGGCTTTTCGCGGCCGCCTGGGCATCGTCGATGGCAATCCGCAACGCTTACACTCCTACATGTAAGTCTCGGGCTTTGCGCACAAAACGTGCGGTTTGACAGGCCCTTTCCGAACTAGCTCCGCCTAGTACTGCCGTGAGAACCCAAAGCGTTCTCCGACCCGGCCGCTGAACTTGCCCCTCATGCCGGGTCGTCAAGTCATTTGAGGAACCTATGGCCGGCGACGAACACCAAAAAGAGCGCGTTGAAAGCGTCCGCCAGATAATCGCACTGCTCGAAACCAGCCTTCGGCTTTGCCGCGAGCATTTGCGTCAGCTGGAAGCCGGAGAGCGGGCCCTCGACAGCCGCCTCGAAAATCTCTTTTTTAGAGGCGAAGCGTTTCGAGAAATCCCGCGAAGCAGGCCGTAAGCAATCGTCTGTCCGGAGCCGCGTGCAGGCAAGAATAGCGCTGGTTAGTGCCGGCCATTAATATTGGCAGGATGGCCTGCATAAGAGCCAGACCATCTGCCAATGAGGTGCCTAGGCTTTTTGCCCAAGAACATGAAGCGATTGCGGCGAGCGGTTGCACTGATGCCCCAAACACTCAGTAGCTTTATTGCCTAGGTCGTCGTTCCGGAGATGCGGCGACGGCGGCCAGCAAGGAACGCGCGAACACGGTCGACGCGGTTAGCGTGTCGGTAGACCGCGTAATCGCTATTTTGCGTTACCAACTGATCCACACGATGATCAAGATCGGGGCGATTATTCGATCCATTTCGGACCTTGCCAATCGCTGCGTTAACTATTTGCGGGCCAATATGTCGGCGGGCAAATTCCCCGGGGGCAATTCTCAATGTTAAAGTCGTGGACCGACAGCAGCATGATGCGGGCGGTAACCCTGCCGACCATCGTTGCGCTTGCCCTTCTTTCGCTACTTCTAGGCGCGGTTCTTCACGTGTCGACCAGCCGGTCCGATGCTTTTGCCTTGGGTCAACAGGAGAAACTAATCCGCCTGGCGGTCAGCGAAGCGCGTACGACGATTGCCAAGGATCAGGAGGCCTCAACCTATTGGGATGACGCAGTGACCCGCGTCCACCAGCGGCCGCTAGACCTCGCTTGGATCGACAATAATCTCGGCGTCTGGTTTTACACGTATTACAAACATGATGAGACCTACCTGCTCGATACGAGCGACCGGCCTATTTATGCGATGCAGAACGGTATCCGCGGTCAGCCAGCCTCATTCGACCGGGTATCGAAGGAGGTTCTGCAGCTGGCAGCCACGCTTCGTCATGCGCTTCGTACCAATTATATCGCGCCCGAAGGGTCGGTTGGCCAGACGATAGGCACGTCTGCGATCACCATGATTGGCAAACGCCCGGCAATCATCAGCCTGAAGCCTATCGTTTCGGAAACCGGTACCATCGCGCAAACTCCGGGAAGCGAATATCTCCACGTTTCAATTCGTTTCCTCGACCGCAGCTTCCTCGCGCAGATTTCTAGCGTGTACAGCATCGAGAAGCCCGCTTTCTCAACGACGAAGGACATTGCGTCGGTTCCGCTCGTAGATGGCAATGGCCGGACTCTGGGCTTTATTAACTGGCATCCGTTTGAGCCTGGCGACGAAGTCGAGGACAAGATGGTCCCCGCCCTGTTCCTCGCCCTTCTTACCGTCGGCGCGCTTCTCGGCTGGCTGCTGTCGCGCATCTGGCGGAGCCGGACCGAGCTCGAGGCAAGCAAGGTTCAGGCGCAACATCTCGCCTTTCACGATGTTCTCACAGGTCTTCCCAACCGGGCGTTATTCGAGGATCGCCTCGATCATGCGCTCAGCCGCCGCGACAATCTCGTTGCCGTGCTGCTGCTCGACCTCGACCGGTTCAAGAACATCAACGACACGCTTGGCCATCAGGCTGGTGATGCGCTCATCCGCGATTTCGGCCTGAGGCTTTCGGCGCTGGTCCGCGACGGCGATACGATCGCAAGACTAGGCGGCGATGAATTCGCCATCATCATTGAGCAGGGCAACCGCCCGGAGATCGAGCGTCTCGCACGCCGCATTGTCGAGGACGTGCGTCGCCCGTTCGAGCTGCTCGGCACACAGGCCTATGTCGGGGTAAGCGTCGGCATCGCCTTGTCACAAGGAAAAGTCATTGATCGCCTGGAGCTGATCCGCCGCGCCGACATCGCGCTTTATTGCGCGAAAGACGAGGGCCGCGACGACTACCGGATCTTCAGTCACAATATGGATGCGACCGTAAAATTGCGAAGCGCGATCGAAGACGAGCTGCGCGACGCGCTCTCCACCGGCAAGGGATTGTGCGTCCACTACCAGCCGCAGGTAGGCGCCAATGGCAATGTAATCGGGCTCGAGGCGCTGGTCCGCTGGCAGCACCCCAAGCGCGGCCTGGTCAGTCCGGAGCAATTCGTGCCGGTGGCCGAGGATACCGGGCTCATCGTTCCGTTGGGCGAATGGGTGCTCCGCCAAGCCTGCCTTGCATCGCGGCGCTGGCCGAACCTGTTCATTGCGGTGAATCTGTCGCCGGTTCAGTTCCGTTCGGCCGCTTTCTTCGACCGGCTGATGCGGCTGGTGCGGACCACCGGCGCCGACCCGACTTCGCTCCAGCTCGAAGTTACCGAGCGGGTCCTGCTCGACGACGACGATGCCGTCCGCGAAGTCCTCAACAAGCTTCGTGGTGCCGGCTTCACCATTGTTCTCGACGATTTTGGCACGGGCTATTCATCGCTCTCCTACCTGCGCAAATTTGAGGTCGATAAACTGAAAATCGATCGCAGCTTCGTTCAGCATCTGGGCGACGCGTCCGATTCCGCCGCGATCATCAGCGCCGTACTGGCACTTGGCCGCGCGATGGGCCTGGCGGTTGCGGCTGAAGGCGTGGAGACGGCCGAGCAGCAGCGCTTCCTCATGAGCGCGGGCTGCAAGGAAATGCAGGGCTATCTGTTCTCGGAAGCCTTGCCTCAGGACGAGCTCGCGCATTTGCTGGGGCCGTGCGACCGGCCGGCAGCCGCCGCCTAAGCCATGCGCACCAGATTGTGGCTCATTGAGGCGTTCGCCTCGCTGTTCTTCGTCGCGCCGCAAGCACAGGCAGCGGATTTGTCGGGCGAGGTAGGGGTTGTCAGCGACTACCGCTACCGCGGGCTCTCGCTCTCTGAAGCCGACCCTGCGCTTCACGCGTCGCTTAACCTCGATCTGGGCAAAGGCGCCTATGCGGGTCTCTGGGCCTCTTCGATCAAACAGGAAAACAAACTCCGGTCCGAGCTCGACTTCAACCTGGGCGAGGAATTCGAGCTAAGGCCGAACGTCTCGCTCGAAATTTCCGCCACATATTTCGCCTATCCTTCGAGACGTCACGACAACTATGCGGAAGCGACAGCGATACTATCGGCAGCCCGGGGAGCGCTCACCGGTAAAATCGGCATAAGTGTTGCACCCGCTCAACGGGCGATGCGCGACGAATTTGGCCGCAAGCGGGCTAACTTATATTACTTCGGGAGCGGTGAGCTGGAATTGGCCCATTTACCGGCGAAGGTCACAACCAGTTTCGGTTATGAGCGCGGAGCCTTCGACGAGGTTGGGCAAGGCGGCAAATGGGACTGGAGCTTTGGCGCCGAAATCCGCCTCGACGCCGCGAAGTTCGGCATCGCCTATATCGACAGTAATGCCGGCCGGCCGGCGTTGGTCGGTTCGCTTGGCTTCGTTTTTTGATTGGCGATCCCGAATTTTACAGCAATCAAGTGACGGGAATGGATGCCTCCTGACAAGCAAGGCAATGTTCTCATAAAGGAAAGAGTTTGGCCCGGTTTGCGCGGTCCGACTTAGGCGGCCGCAGCCCGGTTGTTCATCGCCGCCAGCGCCTGGTCGGCACTTCTCCGCAAGCTGATGATCTTCGTCGCGTCGGTCGCAAGATCGCTTTGACCGCTTAAAATGGCTTCGACGGCGCCGATCATTTGCATTGCGATATCCAGGTGCTGGAGTGCGGGGCCGTGCGAGGCGATGATGCGCTCGTCATTGGCAAGGCACTCGCCAAGCGTCTCGAGCAGGTCGGCAGCCAGGCGGAGGTCGGCCGAAAGAGGCCGTTCTTTTTCGCCTTCGCCAGGCCGCGTTTCCTCAGCCGAACGAAGTGGGACTGACCGGGCTTTAATCGTCCTTACGATATCGTCGACGCGCTGCTGGTCGCCATTGCTGAGTGCGATTCTCCATCGTTGCACGTCGACTACGCCGGAGAATTTCAGACCGCAGCGAAGCCCTTCGGTCCAGATGATCAGCGCGTGCACGATTAGCGACCCACGAACCAGCTGAACGACCCCGCCCTCCACTAACGGTGTTGAGAGCTCAACCAAAGCGCCAGTGTTTGAAAGATTGCGGATCTTCACCGGGACGGATTGACCTTCGCTATATAAGGAGGCGGCCAAGTACAGGCTCGCTCTTGGCTCCTCACGAAGCTCGGTTGGCAAAGATTGGACGGCGTTGGTCATCAGTGACTGTAGCTTGCCCCCACGCCCATTAAAACATCGCGCAACATCGGTCCAATTTGGATGAGTTTAATTGTTCCGGATGCCCGCCTCGCGTGGCAGGGACTTACTTAAGGCGAAGGGTCAGGCCGAGCCGCCCCGAGAGATACCGGTATCCGCCGCCACCCTCGTTGAGGGAGTTGTTCGAATATTGCAGCTGGGCGAAGGCCTGGAGCCTGTTCGAACGCGCCGGACTTTCCATTCGAAGGTCGACGAGCTGTGCGGACTGGCGGTGCGATCCGGTGGCCTTCTGAATGCCGTAGCCAACGGCCGCCAGATACATCCAGCCCCGATTGTCGAAGCGCCGCATCTGAAGGACGGGCACCAGCGACACGAAGTCGCGCGGCGAATAATAATCGAACTCGCCCGGCCGGGTGGAGTGAAAGTAGCGCGCGCGCAGCTGGGCGCTAAGCCCGAGCTCGGGCGCGAGAACGTGAACGGCGGTACCGCGCCAGTGAAGCCGAACGTTCTTGCCCGTAAACTCCTGAACGCCGCCCATCACATTGAGCGTGTCCCGGACGCCGAGCGGTACATCGAAGCTGGCGCCGCCAAAGGTGTAATAAATTCCGCGGTCGAGCCCCTGTTTGGTCTCGACGATCTCGCGTTCGAGAAAGACTTCCTTCGACCAATCCTTGCTGCGCAGTGAGGCCGCACCAAGGATTGTATCACCATTGGTCCCAACGCGGGCGCGCCATTGCCATTTGTCGCCGAGATTGTCGGCCAAGTCGATATAGACCCGCGTCTCGCGGCGCGTCTTGTTCCCTGATGGCGAAAACCATGCGCGCTCGACTGCAACGCCCTGATAATGGTCACGGTCCTGGAAGGTCCACAAGGCGCGGCCCAACAGTTTCACGACATCCGTGTGATCGGAATCGGTGCTGAAGTTGAGCTCCACGCCTGGCGCCGGGCCGCCGGAAGGCGCATTGCCTCCGCCTTGCGCGAGCGCGGCGCTGCTCAATGACGCACAGGCGAGCGCCAGGCTTGCCAATCGGCTGCGACGCAACCTCATTTGGTCCCCCATTTTTTTCGCTGACCCGTCAATTCGGAGATGTAGCCCCACAGGCACACAGGCTGCATGATGATCGCGTAGACGAGCACGTAGAACAGCAGCCCGAACACGTTGCGCCGGACCTTCAGGCCCTTGGCCTGAAACATTTGACGCTGAATGCGGAAGATCACGATGTTCCACACAAGCGCCAACGGCAGGAGCAGCAAAGTCAGTGGGCCCGCGATCCAATAATAGCCGAGCAGTGCTGCCGCGAGGCCGGGAATGAAAACGAAGGTGAAGGTGAAATCGAGCGGCAGGAACAGGCAGTTCCACCAAACGAAGAGCGTTGAGAGCCGGCGCTTGAACAGCAGGGTCTTGTGGCGTTGCATCGCCTCAATCAGGCCGCGCGACCAGCGCTTCCGCTGCTGGTAAAATTGACGAAAGCTCGTCGGCGCATCCGTAAAGACGATGGCGTCCTCGGCATAGCCGACGCGATATCCCTTTTGGAGCATCGCCCAGGTCATCACGATATCTTCGCCGACCGACTCCGGCCAACCGCCAACCGCCTCCAGCGCGTCTTTCCGGTAGAGCGAGAAAGCACCTTGGGCGACGAGCGTCCCTTGATACATGCTCTGCATACGCTTCACGGCCGCGATGCCATGGAAATAATCCCATTCCTGGGCCGCGGTGATCAGCGAAGCGCGCGAGTTACGGACCAAGACCGCGCCCGCGACTGCCATAGTGCCGGGAGGATCGGACAAATAACGCTCGACAATTTCCGTCATGCTGTCGGCGCGAAGCCGGCTATCGCCGTCGATGGTGCAGACGAGCGAATGACGTGCGGCGGCGAGGCCGCCGTTCAGAACCGCCGCCTTGCCGCGATTTTCGAAGAAATCGAGCAGGCAGATTGAGATGTTGGCCGGAAGCTTGAGCTTGGCCTGGGTGTCCTTGACCTTGGCGACCGTGCCGTCGCTCGAGCCATCATTGAGAACCAGGGCCTCGATCTCGCCGCGATAATTGAGCGCGGCAATGCTCTCTAGCGTCGCTTCGATGCCCGTCTCTTCATTGTAGGCGGCAATCAGCAAGGTGACGCCAGGATAGAAAGCGACGGGACGCCGGGCCGGACGCTTGTCCATCACCAGCGAGGTGGCGAGGAAGGCGTTCATGAAGCCTGGGACGAACGCGATGAAGGTGAGCGCCCAAAGCGCGAACAAAGGCGTCGTGAGCAGCGCCAGATCATGCATCCAGGCCTGCGCGAGAAAGACGCTGAAGCCGGTCCAGCTAAGGGCGACGGCAAGCGCGATCGCAAACTTTACCCGAATGCTCAGGTAGAAGGATCGACTGGATCGAGTGGCAAGTTCGAGATCCTCGAACCGCACTGGCGCGTTCATGGCTGCAACAATCGCTTTCGTTTGTAGGGATGACCGCAGGCGGCCCCGCCCCTCGTCTACAAGACAAGGGTAAACAGGTTCTTTACCGTGCAAGCTGGCGCCGCGGATCGGTCATGGATGCGCCACAGGCCTTCCAACCGCTGGCATTCCCACCGGACTTTGGGATAATGAGGCTTGGGTGAAGGACATTTTTCGCTTTCGGTCGCGCGACCGCTACTGGCGCGTCACCCTGCGCTCGGCGCCCTTGATTAGCGCCGTGCTGCTCGACCGCTGGGACCAGAAGGTCCGGATTTTTCGCTGGAAGTTTTTGGCCAGAGCCGTCGCCTATCGGCACCGCCTCGTCGTTCGCAATTTCGTGACGGAAGCAATAGTCGAAGCCTATCGGCCGGGCGGCAACATCGTCGATCTCGGAGCGCGCAGACAGCGCTGAACTGGCCGCCGCCAGCTCTAGCTGACCATACTGGTTTCGAGGATCGCCTTTATGGAGAGGCCCGCGAGCTGGAACTTGCCCTTACGGGCCTCTCCAAGGACTGATGGCGGCTCCAAGTGGGGTGGAACCGCCGAAGCAGCATGTACCCCGCCAGGTGCTAGGGAAGTCTTTCACATTGCTCCGAAGTGGATGCAGTAGCGCTACAAGGGTTTGGGTCTAAGACTGGTCGCTCCAAAAAGCGCGCGTTCAATGCGAGCGTGCCGCCCCTCCAGATGACGCTCCCAGGCATCATCGCGAAGTTTCGGGGGTTCTCCGGCAGCGCGGGACTCGAACAAGTCGCGCTCAATCTGTTTGGCGATTTCGGCGCTGATTTCGCCTTCGTCCAAAAGCCGCAAGAGTTCCTGCCAATGGTCCTTTGACACCTCGTCGCGGTTCGGCGCGGCAAGCTGCAGATAAGGTGGGCGACGCGAACCGGGGCGGGACAAGCGCAAATCCTTCTCACGTTTCGGTGGAGAGCCGGTCAGAACACGCGCCGCTCTTCTCCATAGGGCGTCTTCACCGTAAATTCTGCGGACTTGTCCGGCAACACCGGAACCGTCCACGACGCGCCGGCATAGAGCCGCTTACCGCTGATGGCCGAGCAAGATTTGCGCTGCGCGTCGCATTGGCGTCCGTCGATTAATTCGACGCTGCTGTTACCATCGTTGCGGACAGTCACCTGCCCGTTTTGCCGCGCACTCACGAGCGAAATTGTCGCCCGGGTGGGACGGACGAGCACAAGAATGTCGTATCCGACCATGATCTTTATACCCGATGCACTGGACTGAAGGGCACCAGCGACGGGTTTGACCGTAACCCTGTAAACGCGTTCGCGCTCCCCTGGCGGATTGAGCGCGGCGACGCGCAGGAGCCGCCGCTGACCCGGCTCGAGGATCACGCGCGACGGCGATGCCAACAAGCCCAATTTCTGCGGATCGGGGTCACGCCGTTCTGACTGGGCGGCGCTGCCCGCCGCAACGATCTCGCGCGGTTCGACCGCCACGAACGTTCGCTCGGGCGAGTCATTCCACAGCTCGATGTCGCCGGCCTTACTGCCCTGGCCCAGTTCGACGATGAGCTGGCTGAGCTTCAAGTCCGCCTGCGCGGCGGTCGGCGCCAACAGGCTCAAGACGGCGAGTGTCGCAACCAGCAATTTGCGAGGTATCATTGGCAAACGACTTTCCCGGCTGAGAGGAGATCTTCATTCGTCGCGAAGGCGGGAGCCGCCACACTACAAAGCGATGATCCCGACCGAGAGAACCGAAGAAGATCGCCCCGGCTGACATTGATCTGAAAATAACCCTGGTCGTCCGTCTCGGCAACGTTGCGCCCGGTCTGAACGAGCGCCAGCGCAATGGGTTGTCCGGCGGATGAAACGGCTTGCGCAAACAGGGTCACGTAACGTTCGGCCCGCCAATTCAGGGTTGCAACATTACCAGGGTACAGCGTGACTTCGCGAGGCTGCGGGTCGACTTCGGCGGCCGTAAACTCTTTGGGAAGCAGGCGAACCCTGTACGTACGGTAAGCCGGCATGAACAAGGACAAGCGCTCACCTGCATGAAGACGGCCTCGATCCGTATCGTCCACCAGCACTCGATAGCTGGAATCGCTTTTCTCGCCCGAAAGCGAGAGGATCATCGCGCTTTCGCTGTTCTGGCGTGCGCCGAAACGGAAAGCATCGGGATTGATCGCCAGACCGGACTGGAAATTGAGGTCGTAACGCGTTCTTGAAGGCCCCTCGAGCTGGTGCCGGATCTCGGCTCGCCCGTTGCCCCAGGGTCCGGCGTAGGTTGCGCCGCCGCGAACGCTCGAAGAGCGAAGATCGCGGTCGAAACCCGCCTGTCCCGTCAGCCCGTTTAATCCATCGCCCGTAAAGGCATATTGCGCATCTAGGCTCCCAATCGCGCGGCTTGCATCGCCACCATCGGGCCGGCTGTCGGACTCGAAGCCCTGCCCGATTGCACCCGCAACGGAAAGCCGACCGCGGGTCGAAAAAATTCTCATGGTCGCGAACACGGCCGTGGTTGTCCGGCTCCGTAACGCGGAGCCCTGGAAAATGACCTGCAGACCGTTGCGCATGGTGATCGGCCAAGCGAGGTTAGGGCCGATGCTATAATCGGCCTTGGCTGCATGGTCTTTACGATAGGTGCCGATCATCGAGAGCGAACCTGCGCCGAGACGCAGGCCGATACTCCCAGTCAGTTGCGTGAACGAACCCGTCGCAAGTTGAAATGACGGCGGCACTTCATTGTCGAAGCTTTGCACGTGGGGCGAGAGTGGAATGAGCGGCCCGCCATCGGCCGACCATACCCGGCGCAGATCAAGATTGAAATTGAACGGACCGGCATTCCGCGCACCAATCTGGACGAGCGAGCCCAAGTCGCCGCTCGTCGAGACGAGTCCGGCCACGCGCACCGTCGCAAGGGGCGTCAAAAACCATGCCCCGAGCTCGCCGATCGCTTTATGCCCAGTGCCGACCGCACTGACATCGACAGCAATCTGACGATCGAACCTCACCGCCGCGCCCGCGCGGTAATAGAGATCTGAACTCAAGGCGACAGGCCGGTGGTTTCGGGTATTAGCCAGAAAGCCGGCATAACCATAGACGATCGGCCGTCCCAACGGCGCGACGCGCGCGTTCTTGACGAAAAGCCGTCTTTCCTCACGGACCGCGGCGGCGCCATCTTCATGAATGCGAAGGGTCACGAGATACGATCCGTCGCTAAGGCTTGACGTATCCACCTCATTGTTGCCCGCCGGATAGGAGCTTGATCCGACCAGGCGCCCGTCAACCACAAGTTCGACCTGTGCGGGTCGCGACAGGAAAATGACTAACGGCGTCGCTTCCAACAGCTCGCGGTCGGCCGACGTATCGAACTGGGTACCAAAGCCGCCGCCGAGGATCCGGCGTTGACCCGTGAAATCGTCGCCGGGAGCCCATAGCAGGCCGACGGAATAGCGCATTGACCGCCGGTCGATCTCGGCCACAAAATCATCGACCACCCAGCCGAGCCCCGAGGCGACCGCATTGCTGGTCCGGATGCGTCCGTTCCGGAAACCGGCAATCGTCCGGTTTTGAAGATTGTAGCCGCCCCGCCCGCCGAAAGTCCCGGAGGCGGCGGCGCTGACGACGCTCGTCAGCGAGACGGGCCCCGCTGGAACTGGAAGATAACCTGTCGCGCCCGGCGCGAGCGTAGCTAGGAAACGGGGATTGATGAAAAGATCGACCCGGAATTGCTCTTCGTCGTAGATTATCCCGGCGACGTCCGGCGACAGCGATCCGCAACTGCGCTTTTCAAGCGCATTGCATACTTGTCCGGCATTCAGTGCCAGCGGCGCTTTGAACGTGGCGAGCAAGGCCGGGTCGGACGATGCAGCAGGCACCAGGGCGAGAACCGACTCTGGCGCGATGAAACTCAGAAAGCCCGGCTTTACCGTGGCCAGCGTCTCGCCGACTTTGCTTCCGCCGAAATAGACATCGACGAGGATCTGCCGGTCGGTCGCGAGCTCTTCGAACCCTTCGGGCGTTCCGACGGATACCAGCGACGCCGCGTCCGCATGAGCGGCTTTGGCCGCGCAATTTATGGTTAACGCCGCAAGGCAGAAAGTCGCGTGGAAGCAGGAGCGGCGCAAAGGGGTGAACTCACTCGGGTCCGACGAGAAGGGTCAGGGTTCCGCTGTAGCTCCCGGCCATCGCTTGCGAGAGAGCCGCCGAGCGGAGCAATATGATAAGGCTGGCACTTGTCGCCGGCCCGTTATTGCATGTCTGTTGAGTAGCCGCGCTGGTCTGTCCGATGAGCGGAACGTTCGGAAGCAGCTGACTGCCCGAAGTCCGGTTGGCCGATCCGTTCCATTGAACTTCATAGGCCATGCGCTGCGAGCCGGACGCGAGCTCGAAGGCGCCGCCCAGACCGCTGCCCGAAGCGGTCACGTTATAGCCGCTCGTGGCCGTGTCCGAGAACAGGCACATGCTCTGGCTTTGCACCGCATCGGCCGAAAGATTCGAGACGTTGCCGAAATCGACGTCGCTGAGCCCCGTAATGCGGACTTTGTTGCTCGCGGCCGCGGCGGGCGAAGCCGCCAACCAACAGGCGCTGAGGAGACAAAGCCAGACGAACACCCGGCCGCGATTGCGGCCAGGCTGTTTCGTTCCGTTCCCGCTTCGCCCACCCTCCGGAGAAACGGCAGCTTGCATGTGCGCTGCCACAGGAGAATTCACTCAGGCGCGACGACGAGGGTCAGCGTTCCGGTGTACGTCGCTGCCGCCTGCATCGACTGAAGGCTAGCGGTCGACATGCGGACGATAAGGCTCGCCGAGCTGCTCGGCCCGCTCCCGCAAGTCGGGTTCGTCGCCGTCGAGGTCAGGCCGTGCAGCGCCGTCGACGCGGTGAGCGCGGTGCCCGAGGTCTGGGCCGACGTTCCTGCCCATTCGACCGTGTAAGGAACGGTTGCCGCGCCATTGGCCAGCGTGAAGGCGCTGGCCGCTCCGCTGCCGGTCGCGGTAATGAAATAGCCACGCGTTGCCGAGTTGCTCCATACGCAGACATTCTGCGCGTTGGCAGCAGCGACGGTGGGATCCTGGTTCAGGAATGCAACGTCAGTTAGTCCGGTCAGCTGAATTCGGTTCGGCACCGAAGCATTGATCGTGACCGACCCCGTCGAGGTCGTGCCGAAGCTACCCTGGGTCGCGGCTTCCGCCGGCCCTGAAAGCGCTACGACGATGGCGCTCAAGGCAGCCAGCTTATTCCCGCGAATATGCATGTCTTTGATCCCCACTTTCAGATCGGCAAAAAACTAATCCGAAATGGAGATATCTAGACGGGGTAAATTAGCTGTTAACGCGCTGCTTAAGCCGCCCCGTAACCTCAACCTTATCAATAGCTAAGGGTGAGGCGCGATGCTATTCCGGAACGATCAGAAAAAGCCGCGTCGCAAAGTTGGCTTGGGGCGCGCTGCTGGGCACTTCGGCGACAGTGAAAGGCAGTGCGCTCCCACGATGGTCGTCGAGGATTTTGACGGTGGTCCCCTGCGTTTCAACACGAAAGCGCGGCGCTACAGAAACCCGGATCGTTATTCTGGCGGTGGCGCGACTTGTGAGCCCCTGAGCAGGAAGCGACTGGCACCAGCCACAGGCGATGCCGATGAGCGCAATCTTAGGACGCAGCCGGTTCATCTTGGAGGATCTTGCCGCCCCAAGCCTCAAGACTGTATTGAGCTTTGGACCGTTATGGATGCTGTTCGCTGGGATGAGTGCCGGTTACGGCCTTGCGACCGACATTCCGAAGCATTAATTGATTTAACGATAGTTTAACAACGCTTAGCGAAAGTGTGCGTAATGACGGGCAACGAAGCAACTCGAACGGACCTTATGACCGCAGCGCTGGACCACTTGCGCCGCGCGATCGACCTCCTCGATCAGGCCGAAGCGCCTGGCCAGATCGCGGCGCATGTCGATCTTGCTGTTCACCAGCTTGCCGATGCGATCGCGGACCGCCCGAGACCTAAGATGGTCGAACCGGCCGATCACCAGTTTCGAACGCTTCCCTCATCTTGAGCTCGCCGCGCTCCGTTATGGTAAACCACTGGGCGGACGGGGTCATAGTCGGTCTGACACTCGGCCAGCCCGGTTTCCTCCAAGACCCTCGCCCATCGAGCAAGCGCTGACTTTGGATACTGATCGCTTAGATCGTCCAGGCTGAAGCGGCTGCCGGCCACTCGCGCGGCATAAAGCTGCAGGAGGATGTCCCAACCCGGATCCACGGCGAAAGCGTTGCCGAAAAGCGCCCGCTTGCGGCCACGGACTTCAATCGCAAGCTTAACCAGATCGTTGGCGCTGGTGGCCTGCTGCGCTTCAACTGGCAAGACCTCTCCTTCCAAGGCTCCCGATTTTCGGGAAGCGGCAGGTAACAGCCCGCACAAGGACTGTCCGGTCGGTGATGGCAACTCGGCACGCTGACCCGTTGAAAGATCAAAAATGTACGCGTCGGAATGGTTCCGGCGAATGCGCTCCCCCGGCCTCGGCTTTCCCAGTTATTTCCGGAGGTTAGAGGGATACATCCGAAATGAATACGAAAGTGGCCTGACAAACGTCCGCAAGGGAGGCAAGTTGATCGAGCTCGGTAACCGTTGTTGTAAAGGATTTTGAGATGTCCGCTTATTCCGCAGACCCCAAAGCCGAGCATCTGCTGCGCTTGAGTGACGAAGTCGGCCGGATTGCCGGGACACTGGCCAGACTTTCGGCCGAGACTGTTAGCGAAGGTCCGGATGATGGCGATGCGGTCATCGATCCTGAAGTCGTCATGTCCGTGATCCGCGCGCGGCGCATGCGTGCCTATTTCCTTAACGGAGACCTGTTTGCCGATCCCGCGTGGGATATGCTTCTCGAGCTTTTCCACGCGGAATTGTCGCATCGGCGCATGGCGGTTAAGCATCTCACCGCCGGTGCCGCCGTTCCGGCAACGACCGCGCTGCGTTGGCTCACAACGCTGGTCGAAGAAGGACTTTGCTCGCGTCGCGACGATCCGCTGGACGGCCGCCGGGTTTACGTCGAGTTGACACGCAAGGGTGAACAGTCCCTTCGGCAATATTTCGCCAAGCTGAATCCAACGCCGGTGATCTAATGTTGGGATGCGTTCGACAGCTGGAGGTGCTCGAACCGGCATGTCCAGCTGTTGTGCCCGAGTATTGGCCGCGATTGCTTGCCGGGCAGAGTTGGCCCCTTGAGGAGCAGCACCGGCATTTCGAGCTTGGCCACGTACTAAATGGCGCGATCACCGATACGATTGAACCTATGCAGTCGGGTTCTCTGTCTCTTCACCACGCCGGCCTTTGGGAATGCGACCTTGGCAGCGGTAGGTTGATTTGGTCGGGCGGCGTCTATGACTTGTTCGGCCTTAAGCGCGGTCTGGAGATCACGCGGGTCAAGGCTCTGTCTCTTTATTCCGAGACGTCGCGCCGGATGCTGGAGCATGTCCGTAGCGAAGCCATCCGGACGCAGCGGGGATTCACAATCGACGTCGAAATCCATCCTGAACTCTTATGCGAACACCGTTTGATGAGGATCATTGCAGCACCGGTCATCGAAGCGGGAGTAGTCACGCGCCTGCACGGGGTTAAGCTCGCGATCTAGACAGCCGGCCTGTCGCGAGCCGGAACTGATAGGTCCAGTTCGGATAAATGCTTAAAAGATAAGGCAGAATCCGCCGATTACATGCATTGGCATGACAGTTCCCAACCGGAAGATGACGCATCAACGGTCCCGCGAATGGCGGCGACGCGTGGTCATGAAGGCGCGCTTACGTTGGGGCGCGTACTGGGGGGATGCCTGCATCCTGAACATCTCCTCGCAAGGGATGTTGATTCAAACCAGTCGGGTGGCCCCCGAGGGAAGCATTGTTGAACTGCATCGGGGCCACCACGTGATCCTCGCCCGCATCGTCTGGCGCGATGGCCTTAAAGCCGGTCTTCGGACCGATGACAGGCTGCCGGTTGATCAAATTCTGGCGGCCGGAGACCAAGGTCCCGTTCAACTGGTGACGTCAGACGGGGCGATTGTTGAACGGCGAACCAAAGCTCGATCGGAGGCCGGTGACGCAAAAAATTTCGGCAGGAAGCTTGAATTCGTGGGCGCTTGCGTGCTCGTGCTCGCTTTCGCTCTAATCGTTGGGCTCGCAGTCTTCGATGTGCTAGCGACGCCAATCGCGCGGATCGAGCGTGCTTTGGGGAACCAGGCCAAATGAGCCGTTCTGTGGTTGTATTGGAGCTGAACCGATAGGTCCGTTTTCCTAAACGCTCAGCGTCCATCGGCGTTTGGATCAGAACAGCAATTGCGATTTTGCACCGAGCCTCATTGGCCAAGTGGAAGCGTTCGCTCGCGAGGGTTGCTAGCTAACGCACTCGCCATCGTTGGCTGGGGCGACCGACCCCTCTCCGCAGGAGTTGGGAGAAGGTGGGATTAGAAAGCTGCTATCACGTGATCGTGCGGCTCATCGCTTGCTCCCAAAGCGCGCGGAGCGTTTTTTCGTGAAGTGCGTAGCGACTTCCTTTGCGCTCAAGGACATCCCGGCATCCATAGAGCCCATAGCCTCGAGTGTAAGCTGATAACGCCGCTCTTCTTCACTGAGCCATTCGGCAACCGCCTGACGGATAATCCAGCTTCGGCTGCGATCTAGACGGCTAGCGACGTCATCGAGTTTGGATGCGAGCTCTGCGGGGAGCTTAGCTGTAAAAACCCGATCGCTTTCGGCGAATTTATCTTCGGACACCACATGGTACTAAGCCGATAAGGCGGTCTCGGCAACTAATTGCGAGAGCATTGAATCTATTCACAAATGGCTTCGCAAATTGCTCTACTCGCGGGATACTATGCACTTAGAGCTTCTGGCTTTCTATGGACATTGCTCCGACACGGATCCTTTTATTTCGGGCTGACTAGATAATCTTCATCTTTATGCCTACCGCGCTCGCGCAAGCATTGCTCATGAGCATGGACCTCACGTTGTCAATCGTAGTTGCGTATTACGACTAGGAGTCGGCGCTCAACGCTAAGGATAAAATGTGGGAAACGTCACCGTCATTGGCGCCCAGTGGGGTGACGAAGGCAAAGGGAAGATCGTCGACTGGTTGGCCAGCCGCGCCGACGTCGTCGTCCGGTTTCAGGGCGGGCACAACGCCGGTCACACACTCGTCGTCGGCGATCAAACTTATAAACTTTCGCTGCTCCCGTCCGGAATTGTCCGTGGCACGCCTTCCGTCATCGGCAACGGCGTGGTCCTCGATCCGTGGGCGCTGAAGGCTGAAATCGAGCGCATCGCCGACCAAGGCGTCGAAGTTACCCCGGGCGTGTTGATGATCGCCGACAATTGCCCGCTGATCTTGCCGATCCACCGCGACCTCGATGCCCTTCGCGAAGATGCTTCGGGTGCGGGCAAGATCGGCACGACGCGCCGCGGCATCGGTCCGGCTTACGAAGACAAGGTTGGCCGCCGCGCCATCCGGGTATGCGACCTGGCCAAGCTGGATGACGTTGCGCCGCTGCTCGACCGTCTGTGCGCGCACCATGACGCGCTTCGCGCCGGTTTTAACGAACCGCCGATCGATCGTGAGCGCCTCCTCTCCGACCTGCGCGAAATCGCCGGCTTCGTGCTGCCCTATGCGCGGCCCGTCTGGCGCGATCTCGACCAGGCGCTGCAACAAGGCAGAAAGATGCTGTTTGAAGGGGCACAAGGCGTGCTGCTCGACGTGGACCACGGCACTTATCCGTTCGTCACTTCATCGAACACGGTTGCCGGCACGACTGGCTCCGGGACGGGCATGGGGCCTCGCGCGGCGGGTTTCGTGCTGGGCATCGTCAAGGCTTACACCACGCGCGTTGGGTCAGGCCCCTTCCCGACCGAACAGGAAAATGAAGTCGGCCAGCGGCTTGGCGAACGTGGTCATGAATTTGGAACCGTCACCGGCCGCAGTCGGCGCTGCGGCTGGTTCGACGCGGTGCTTGTGCGTCAGGCGGCTGCAGTCAGCGGCGTGACGGGAATTGCGCTTACCAAGCTCGACGTGCTCGACGGCTTCGAGACGATCAGGATCTGCACGGGATATCGTCTTGACGGCGAAATCATCGATTACCTCCCAGCCCATGCCGCGGACCAGGCGCGGGTCGAGCCAGTCTACGAAGAAATTGAGGGCTGGCCCGGGTCGACGCAGGGCGCGCGAAGCTGGGCGGAACTTCCCGCACGTGCAATCAAATACGTCCGCCGCATCGAAGAACTGATTCGCTGCCCCGTGGCGCTGGTCAGCACCTCCCCGCAGCGCGACGATACGATCCTCGTCCGGGATCCTTTCGCCGCTTAGGCGATCCTGTTCCTTCAGCCTTAGGCGTGCCTTATGGGATCTCTGCAAGCAGTCGCTTTTCTCCGTATGGAATTGAGTTGGGTTGGACGTGCTCGTCGCCTCCGACCCTCGGTTTTTTGATGGGTTTGCCGACACCACCGGCCTAAGCATGAGGGCTGGCTGGTTCGAGCCTTGGACCAAGGCGTTACTTAATGGGTCGTTGAGAGAGGCGGGGTAAGTGATCTCTGAGAAAGAACGGGTAAGGCTTCCAAAAGAGCTACGGCCTGACATCGTTATACGGGTGCCTTGGACCTGCCGACTGCGGATGCATCGCTATACGCCTACCGGCAAGACAGGCTCATTTGCCGGCCGGGCTATGCAGCAAGACATCTGCACAAGGTGTGGTCGGCTGCGTAACGTGGACGTCGGCTGGGAAATTGATGACAATCACCTTCTCGACTGTAAATTCTTTGAAGATTGAAGCTCGATCAGGCTAATCTCTGCGGGAGGAACAAACACAACTACCCTCGTGTTGCGGCTTCGAGGATGAACTCACTTGCTTTGTAGGATTTGAGCACGCACTTTCGCTCCTGTTCGCGTGTCGGATCGAACTGGAGCGGGCGTTCACTTTGTGCGCCCGCTTCCACATCCAGCTACAGATTGGGTGGCCGATCCCAGCAGCTGTCGGCTCCTCGTATTCGCATGTTCCCAAGCAGCTGCCGATTGGTCGCCGGGGATGCTGATCGCACCAGACTGGAGATCCGCACGAATCTTCGGCGCGTTAATGAAGTCTACGCGCGCGTTGAGCGAGGCAAAGCATGCCGGGTAAGCGCACGCGGAAACTGGCTGAGGTGCCAGTGCAAACCGAGCGACTTACAGCTGCCCGGCGATGATGACGCCCCCGAGAGCTTCACAATGCCGTCGAGTAGCACGCACCTACCTCAGATCACTAAAAAGCAGACGGCCTAGCTTCCCTCTGGAGTCGGCCTTTCCTGATGTCCGCTTTCCACCCAAAGCAGACATCAGCCCCCGATCGGCCCCGGGGGTGTTCTGGTGTCTAAGTCTCAGCCCGCAGCGGTAGCACTTCGCCGTACCCAGCTGTCGGTCGTGCGATCGCAGACCATCAAATCTGGATAGGGGCGGCACAAAAGGTTTGCCGCATCGGGTGGGCCGTCGAGCCAGTCACGCCAATCCTGACGCTTGAGGATGACTGGCATTCGATCATGGACGTCAGCCACGTGGATGCAGGCCTCGGTCATGATCATCGTGTAAGCAGGACCCCATTCCGGGGTGTCACGCCAAATGCCTGCCACGGCGAAAACTTCTTGGCCAGGCAGCGAGAACCAAGTCCTCGTTTTGGCGCCCTTTTCTCCCTCGGCTTCAGCAAAAGCGCTCACAGGGATCAGACAGCGCCGCTCCTGGAAGCTGAAGCGCCACATGAAGCTGTCCAGCTTGTCCGACCGCGCATTGTTCACGGGTTTGGGCTTGCTGCCAGGCTTTGAATCTCGTGACTTGAAAGGAAATCCCCATACCATCGAGCGCAAGGCGCCATTGACCAAGACGATGTCGGGGTAGCCCGGGTGAACCTCTCCACGGCCGGCGTTCCCGACTTCACCGACCTTAGCGTCGAACAGCTGGGCGACTTCCTCGTTGGAGTTTTTCAAGCGGTAGAGATTGCACATGGACGAACCCTAGCTCCCCACGGTCGCGGCCGACAGCGGTCAGTCACGCATTCGACGGTACAACTGCCGCCACCCACCTTCCGTGGCCGGGAAACGATCTTCACCGGGCAGTCTGTTGGTGGCCTTTACCCAGTTCGGTCGCAGACCACAGGCCGCGCACGTCAGCCGATAGTGCAGGGTCGCGAGCTGCGTATTCCAGCCCCGCAACAGGCAATATCGATTGAAGCGCTCAGCGCTGAGGATGCTGACGTGACCGCACCGGCATTGGACGTGCACGTTCGCGTTGAGGCGGATCAAATCAAGCAAGCAGTCGAGCCGACTATTAGCAGACATCAGGGCCGCCGGCGCACTGACCAGATCACAGCCGACAAGGCGGTCAGCAGCGCCGCCAATCCCATCATCAACGAACCATCAAGCACAAGCATCTCGCGACTCCATCGCAGCGCTTGTTCTACTTTTGTTCACATGTAGGAAAGCCGAATGTTGCTGCCTCGGGCTTAAATCTCCAGCGCTTCCGACATCTCCAGGGCATCATCCACCTCGACACCAAGGTAGCGCACCGTGCTCTCCAGCTTGGTGTGCCCGAGCAGCAGCTGGCAGGCTCGCAGATTGCCAGTCTTTTTGTAGAGCAGCGCCACCTTCGTCCGCCGCAAGCTATGAGTGCCGTATCCGGCTGGATCTAGGCCAACGAGCTGGACCCATTGGTCAACGAGCCGCGCATACTGTCTGGTCGTGATCGGGCGGCCGTGTCGCACCCTGCTTGGAAACAGAAAGTCGTCAGACTTTAGCGAGCGACGATCGATCCACGCGGCAATGGAGCGCCGTGCCTGCTCGGTAATCTCGAACTGGACGGGGCGACCGGTCTTCTGCTGCATTACCATGACACGAGACCTGACACCGCTTGCGGTCATGACATCGCCGACCCGCAGTTTGACAAGGTCACACCCGCGTAGCTTGCTGTCGAGCGCGAGGTCGAACAGGGCCAAGTCCCTTAATCGGTTACTGACCTGCAGGCGGACGCGGATGCCCCAGACATGAAAGGGCTTGAGAGCAAGCTTGGCTCCGGTCGGCGGGCGGCCAGGAAACCGGAAGGCGGGTGAGTGAAGCATCGGACAAACTCCAGCTAAGCTGAAAGTCGCTACGCGTCGCGCTCCTGCAGGGTCCGCTCCCGTCAGCCGATTACCAAGGCAAGCACCAGTACGAGAACGGTGGCTGCGAGGATTAAGCGCCAGTCGGGATGATTTGCCGGCCGCTGGCCTTTCGCCCTCAACGACATGCCCGGGCAATGATCCGTCCGTTGTCCCACCTCGGCTTGTAGACTGCCTGGGCGCGCTGAAGCTGCCAGCAGGACAAATTAATGGCTCCGGCCCACACAACAGCGACGGTCCGGCCAAATCTGTCGACAGTGATAGCTTGATATCGGACCCGGCCGTTTCGCAGGGCAGCCATCAGGCTGCGCTTCGAAGCCTGTCCGTCGCCTGCCGTGCAGACTCTCCACGCGGGGCAGTGGGAGATTTCCGGCGCATCGATGCCGAGCAACCTGATCCGCTCGCTTCCACAACGCAGCGAGTCTCCGTCGACGACGTAAGCACTGGGACAGTCAATCATATTGCTACTTTAGTCGCTCGCCGCACGCGCGCTAGCGTCAGCAATGGGTCGAAATCAGACATTCCGGCTATCTTACGTTTCGTCAGGCCGTTTGCTCGGCCAGCATCTCTTCAACATGGCTCAACTTGTCCGGGTTACGGACGATATAGAGTGCGGTAATTTTTCCGCCCTCCACTTCAAGTGCTGTAGTCTGCAGCACCTCTCCGCGATCGATGCTCACGAAGCCGGGAAGGCCATCGATCATCACGTTACATAGCAATCGCGGTCGGTAGGCAGCCTTTCGCGCCAACCCCTCGAACAAGCGGATTACGCGATCCATGCCGCGGACGACGTTACGGAAGGCAAGCACCTTGCCGCCACCATCGGAAAAGACCGCGACCTCGTCCGCAAGGATTCCGCTCAACATTTTGATGTCGCCTTTCGTGCTGGCCTCATGAAAGGCGCGCACGAGTTCCGACGCGCTTTGCGGCGATAGCGTAAAGCGGGGTCGCGCCTCACGCACGTGGCGGCGGGCGCGAGATGCGAGCTGGCGAACCGCTGCGGGTTCACGTTCCAGCGTGGCCGCCACTTCGTTCAGTGGGGTTTCGAAAATGTCATGCAATAGGAAGGCGGCGCGCTCGAGTGTGGAGAGCCTCTCCATGGCCATCATGAGCGTGAGGGTGACGTCGTCGGCAATTGCCTCCTCGTCGGCTTGCTGCAACAGCGGCTCCGGCAACCAGGCGCCGACATATTCCTCGCGCCGAGCCCGCGCCGATTTCAGCTGGTCGAGGCACAGGCGAGTCACGATCCGGGTGAGATAGGCGGCCGGCACGTCGACTCCGCCGCTGACTACTGCCCAACGGGGCCACGCGTCCTGGACGACGTCCTCCGCCTCGCTCAGCGACCCCAGCATGCGGTAAGCGAGGCGCAGCAACCGCGGTCGCTGCGCCTCGAAGACGGCCAGGCGCTGGTCAGGCTGCATCGCGCATCGCTGCGCCACGTGGCGGATGAGCGACTTGGAAGCCGACCTGAAGTCGATTCCAGACGTTGATCGCGCCGATGGCGAAGGTCAGTTGCACCCGCTCCTCCTCACTAAATTGTTCGGCGAGCGCGTTGTACGCGTCGTCCGGTGCGCCATCATCCGCGACCCGGGTCAGGGCTTCGGTCCACGCCAGCGCCGCCCGCTCGCGCTCTGAAAAGAGGTACGAGTCGCGCCAAGCGTTGAGCAGGTACAGCTTCATCTCGTCCACTCCACGCTTACGCAAGTCGCTGGTGTGCATGTAAATGCAGAAGGCGCAGCCATTGATCTGGGACGCGCGCAACTTCACCAGTTCCAGCAGTTCCGGATCGATCGCTTGGGCCAGCGCTTGCTCGAGCGCGACCATTGCCTTGAAGCCGGCGGGGAACACTGCAGACGGGTTGTCGAGGCGGGGGGTCATAGTCGGTCTCCTTGTAACGAGCATCGAGGCGCTCGAGACAAATGACGAGACGGGTCCGACCGATGTGACATCGGTTCGAAGAATTTTGAAAAATTGTCCCACGCCGGGCGCCAGCCAATGTCCGCAATGGGTCAAAGGCGGACGGAAACGCGTGGAGTAAGTCAGGCGATGGCCAGGATGGTGAGGGTGTGGCCGTTGGGGAGTTCAATCTCATCGCCCAGCTCAGCGCCAAGCATTGCCCGAACTAGCGGCGCATTGAAGCCGATGCGTGCGGTCGCCGGGTCGCTCTCGTCGTGGCCGACAATCTCAACAGTCCGAGACTGATTTTCGCGCTTGTAGGTCACCAAAGTACCAATCGCGACAGTCTCGCCAGAGGGCACCGGTGCCAACTGAGCGCTGGCTTGGCGGACGCGCCAGTATCGAGCATCTCGCAGCACGGCATTGCGCTCCTCTTCCGGAAGCGGATCCGCGAGACGAGCCTCAAGTTCGGCGACACGCGCTTCGATTAACGCGAGCCCGCGTGGCGTTACGAGGTTCGGGCCTGGAGGAATGGGCAGCTCGAACCTCGGCTCGAGATGCTCCTCGTCGCTCTCGCGTCGGAATGCGACGCTCATTGAACGGGATGTCCTTGGCTCATGCCCGTGAGGGTAGGCACGTCCGCAACGGGTGGAAAGCGGTCGTTAGCTCAACGCCAGTCGCTCGGCCCGCTGCGCGAGTGTCTCGAGGGCGTCGCGCTCCTCGCGACCCGCTGGCAATTCTACGGCACCAGCTAATTTTCGGATGCGGTTGAGTTCCGGGTCTCGAAGCGAGCAAGATGTGAAGTCGTCCCAGTCGTGCGCCCCGCCAGTTCCCTCAAGGAACGCCCTGATGGTCTGAACCACATAAGCGGCTTCCTCGCGCCGCCCCTCCAGTCGCCTGCCGCGTCTGAAATTGGCCCATGCTCGGAAGAAGCTCATTCCGGAATGCTATTCCGGGCGGTGCAGTGTCCACAATGGGTGGAAAGCTGTCACTCGACCTGTAAGCTCCAGGCATGAAGGTTGAACTCATGCAAGTCGGCGCTCCGCAATCTCTGGAAATGGACCGAGACGGATTGCAAGCGGTGCGCGCTTACTTGAAACAGACTTATCCGGACTTGAAGACGCGCACATCGGGCATTGTGACGTTCGTGTCTTTCGCTGGCTCTGAGTTCATCTTCGAGAATGAGTGGGATGAACCCTACCTTCTCGCGGCGACGGCAGAAGGTGATGACCTACTTAGGGGCGTCCAGAACCGTTTCAGCTAATGTCCGCAATGGGTGGAAAGCAGACATTAGACGCCAAGCAGGCGATGGCTCGCGCTTATCCAAACCGATGTATTGCCGATGGGCTCTTCCGTGAGATTCATGGCGAGGAGCACCGCTGCCCCAACGAGCGTTGCAATATGGATACCGCGGCGGCTCGCGATGTCGAATGCGACTACGGAGGCGATGAGTCCAACGAAGATGTAGAGCCCGAACGCGCTGATCTCATGTATTCGGCCGATGGCAGCGCCGAGCAGGCCGAGGCTTCCCATGATGACCCATCGCTTATGGAACTCAGGCTTGTCGCGCAGCAACATCGCCGCGCCGGCCAGGAGTCCGAACATGGCTAGATCTGCAAGTTCTCCATAGAAGAAGGAGAGAGCCGCATCGCCATCGCCAGCATAATAGTCGTGAATAGTATCGCGAGCTGCGACGATGGTCCCCATCAACAGCATCGGAATAATGAGCCACCCAGCAAAGGAACCGATCTTGCGGTGCAAACGCAGGCGCCTGGTCGCGGCCAGAAACGCCTGAAGGGCGAGAAGCGCAGTCCACGCGAAGAAGAGGGCACCGTGCACATGCACGACGAGCGGCTTTTCCAACGTGCCTTTCGCCATCGGCAGGAAGAAGCTTCGCGCAAACCCCGCGAGCACCAGCATCGCAAAAACAATTGCAAAGCCGACGAAGTAGGCATGAATCTTTTTAGGGACGCGGCGCTTGTGTTTGCGCTCGGGCATCGGAGCAAAACGGCCAGGTAACGCAAGCGGCTCAGTGGCCCCGACCGGCATTAGAAGTCCCCCTGGCCGCCGATCGTGTCACCCTTTGTTAATGTCCGCAACGGGTGGAAATCAGACGGTTAGCTTTCAGTGCGCGCGCTCATCCACAGTTTGTTGCGAGCAATTCCGATCGGAGCGAGCGAACTCTGCATATCGAATGCTTGGTTCAGTTCGATATGTACACTTCGGGGAAGCCCTGCTTGCGCCAGCGTTCAACGTCTTCCTGCATCGTCTTGCGCTTCTGAGCTGGAGACACATCGTCAGTCGCAAAACTTACATTCGCGCTTACCGGCGTGCCGCGTTTGCTGCACTCCTGCAACATCAGAGGAAAGTAGCTTTTGATAATCGGAAGCGCGTTCTTGAGACTGGGCCACGCCCCCCGATATCCTTCCGGCGCAGGCTTCGTCTTTGTTGCATGAAAGCAGAGCGAATTTTGACCATTGATCGGCTCGCGTAAATCGACCCACATGATAAAATTCATGGGCTCGCCAGGTTCCAGTGACTTCCCTGAAGCAGAGGATCGGTCTGAAGCCGATCCGGAAAGTTTATCGTTGCCAGGATGTGCTGACTGCTTCGGCTCGGCGACTTGGCTCGTGGCGACGTATTTCCAGACCTCGGAGGGGTCTGCGATCTTGATCTCGTGACTTGCCGGTGGCGCCTGCGCCAGCTGGATGTTGGCTTTGGCCTCGTCCATCGCATAGCTCTCACCGGGTTTGGACTTGCATTGGAACTGGGGAGTCCAGCCATTTGCTGCCGGATAAAGTCGCTCTGCTAAGGCTGCCAGCTGAGTCATCATTTTTGCTTCGCCGCCATAACCTGGATCTGCAAAATTTGCGGGTGCCACCACGATTAAGTTTGAGTTTGGGCCATCACATTCGCCTTGCGAACAGATTGTGACGATACAGCTCCGCCAATCCTGTCCTTGAGCATGTCCAGCTGCAGTAATGCACAAGACGCACAACCCGACTAAACTCGTTAAGAGCCGCAATTCCCGTCCCCCAGCCGTCATCGAAACTAGCTGAATGCTACTTAGCTCATTTTAGGTCTGCAAGCGTGAGGATAACGTCTGATTTGAGTGGAAAGCGGTCGTAAGCGGACCGTCGATAACAGCCAAAGTTCGCAGTACCGGCCCTCAGCGATCCAGATTCATTTCGCGACTGACGCCAATTCGATCAATAAACGATTGGTCGTGGCTGACGAGCAAGAGGGCACCGTCATACTGCGACAAAGCTTGCTCCAGGGCTTCGATCGATTCCAGGTCGACGTGATTGGTTGGTTCGTCGAGGGCAAGCAGCTGTGGAGGAGAAGCTCCGCCGAGGACGACTGCAAGGGCGGCTCGCAATCGTTCGCCGCCAGACAATGTGCCGACCGGCCGCTGTGCTTCGCGGTTGCGGAAGGCAAATCGCGCGAGAGCCGCGTGCGATGACTCCCGCGTCGCTTCACGGTGACGCCGTTGATAATTCTCGATCACGGTCAGCGTTGGATCGAGAAGAGCAACGTGCTGGTCCATCATTGCCAAGCAGCCTTCAGCGCGTTTGACGGAGCCGGAAGCGGGCATGATCTCGCCCATGGCAAGTCGAAGCAAGGTGGACTTTCCCGCGCCGTTAGAACCTCTGACCGCGACCCTTTCCGGGCCACGGATGTCGAGTGACCAGGGGCCGAGGACGCGATCTGGGCCGACCGCGACGGTTGCATCCTCAATGGACAACAGCTCCTTCGACGAAGAAAGGCGACTGCTGGGCAGGTCGAACGTCAGAGGGACGGTGAGTTCGACGAGGGCGTTCGCCTCTGAGAACTTCTGGGCAGCCTGGTTCAACTGACGCTCGGCGCGCTTTCCGTCTCGCCCGGTGCTGTTCTCCGCTCGCTCGGCTTGCCGCCCCATCAGGATTTTGGGCGCGCTTCCGCTCGCGGCGTAGGTCTTCCCGGCGCGGTCGCGGCGCGCTTTGTTTTCGTGGCGGGCCTGCGCGATGCGTTTCACTTCCTTCAGGTCCTGATCTGCTGCTGCCAATGTCGCCCGGGCGCGCTCCCGCTCGGCTTCCCTTGCAGCGGCAAAGTCCGACCACCCCCCGCCGAATTGGCGAACTGCGATCGGGTTAAGCTCGATGATCCGATCCATGCCCTCCAGCAGTTTGCGGTCATGGCTGGCGATGATCGCCGCTCCCGCCCATCTGGTGAGTAACTCGTCCACCGCTGCTCGACCCGCTGCGTCGAGGTTGTTCGTCGGTTCGTCCAGCAGGATCAGGTCGGAGGCTTCGATCAGCAGCTTGGCAATACCGATACGCGTCCGCTCACCACCGGAAAAACTCCCGACACGGCGCTCGAGGTCGATACCGGTCAAGCCGGACGACGCCAGTGCGCCCGCGACGCGAGCATCGAGCGTCCAGTCCGCCAGAGCAAAATCGCCCTCGGTGCCCTCACCCGCCTCGATGCGCGCGACCGCTTCGCGGATAGGCAAGATGCCGATTGCATCGGCTACGGTCCGTTCCGCGGGAAGATCCTGTGCGAGCGTTCCGATGCGTGCCGTGGCCGCGACGTGGCCACCGGACGGCTTTGCTTTACCGTCGATGATCGCCAGCAGTGTGGATTTACCGCTGCCGTTTCTTCCGACCAGGCCGACGCGCTGGTTTGTTGTGACTGAGAAGCTGAGGCCCGAGAAGAGCAGCCGGCCGTCAGGCGCGGAGGCGGAGACGGAATCTAGCGTAAGAAGGGAGGACACGGATCACCTAGGTTGGACGGAACGGTAGGGCTGATTAGTGCTGACCGTTCACCTGGCGATCCTTTCTTCCAGGGCCTCATTATGAGGGAAGTCGCACCGAACGCAAAGCTTGCGTCAGACCGTTGCTGAAAGGATCGCGCCGCAAGCTGATCTTGGTGGCTAGCGCCGAGCTGAGCGAAACTCGTCTGAGTCAGGCTTTCCGACGAGCCACTAATGTCTACACTGGGTCGAAAACGGACATTAGTGGCGCAGGCTTTCAGGAAGCCCATGGATCACTAGCAAGCGGTTTGGGGGTCGGTACTGGCCATTTTCCTCAAGCCACATAAGCAGCTAAGTGATCGCATCGACCTGATGATCAAATGCGGCCCTCGGAAAGCTTAATGGTTCAGCAAAGACATTGGCGGCCCAGTGAGCCTGTTCGGGGACAAATAGCTGGCCTGCCTTCACGTTGAGCGGTGCAGAAACGACCGGCGCGCAGTACACCACGGCTATAACGCGCAGTTTAGGCAGTCTGACGAAAAGGCAGCCAGTCCACGCGCGCATTTAGTACGCCCCCCACGGATCCAATTCAGCTGGCCAGTAACGTTCCGCGCTTTCGAAGTCGGAGTATTCGTCTATCAGCTCAGGCCCAGCGTTGATTATGGGCGGCCTGGCCTCACGTTCATCAACCCAGTTCATCAGTTGTGACAAGGCATCGACCTGATCATCATGCCGCGTCGACGGAAAGCCGAGCAACTCTGCCTTGAATGTGGCCAGCCATGGAGCCTCTTTGGGCAGGATTAGGTCTCCCGCTTCGATCATGATGCTCGCAGCCTCAAGCCTGGTGATTTTGTCGATCTTCGGCCGGCGAGCAATTGGCGAAGGAACGCCGCTCGGCGACTCGTTGCGGAGGCGCTGAATCAGTGCTGTCCCGTTCACCGTGTCTTCGACGAGAAGCGACTGGCACTCATGAAGACGTGCCAGGTCGATGCATGCCTTCCAGAGTTCGCTAAACTGAACCTTCCGCCGCCAAACATCGAGGAGGTACACCTTCCGGCCTCTCACCAGCGCCGTAATGCCGACGGAGAAGTCATTCCGCTCGTCATCCTTGGAAGCTGTGTCCCAGCTCTGAACAATGAGCCCGCCGTCACCTCTGCTCGGCGCTCGATCATACTCCAGCAGCCAATCCGCCTTGACGATGTGGCCCTTCGCGGGGACCGGGTCCTGTTGGTACTGCGCAGCGAACAGTCGTGAGCCAATCGATTTCTCGCGTTCGCGCAACTCGCTCAGCGGGCAAAAGCTAGGCGCCAAAGCCTGACCTTCCTCGCGAATGTGAATACGGCCGCGGGTCAGAGGAACGAGCTCACGCGAAGTGGCAATTGCGGGAAGAGAGAGTTGAGGCCAACCTCGCTCGGCCAGCATCCCAGCCAGGTCGTATTGGTGGAGCCGTTGCATAACGACAATGATCGCGCCCTCCGTGGGCTGATCTAGGCGGGAGCTCAGCGTTGAGAAGAACCACTCGACGACAGCCTCCCGCACAACATCTGACGTAACCTCGTCGGGCTTATGAGCATCGTCGACGATGATGTAGTCACCGCCTCGCCCTGTGAGCGTACCAGTGATGGAGGTTGAAAGGCGACCACCCGCGGCCGTCGTTTCGAAGTCGTGGACAGCGGACCGGCTGGCCCTGATCCTAGTTCGCGGAAAGAGCCGCTGATAGAATGTCGTTTGCATCAGCGTCCGACAGTCGCGGGCGAGCGCAGACGAGAGTTCATTCGAGTAGCTGACACAGACGAAGCGCAACGACGGATTGTGGCCCAGCTGCCAGGCGACCCACAGCACAGAGATCAGCAAAGACTTGAGATGCCGCGGCGGAAGGGTGACGACCAGGCCGCGGATCTCGCCCGCGCTGATCTGATCGAGGACGTGAGCAACGGCGTCGAAGTGCCAGTTGGGCTTGAGAGTACCTCCGCGGATCAGCGGGTAGGCACGAAGCACGAATGACACGAAGTCGCGGCGGCAGAGCTCGTCCATGAACGCTTCAGGGTCTTGGACAGACGCCAGCATCTGCGCGCGGTTCACTGGTCGTCTCCCGATGCGTTGCGGCCGTCGGAAGAGCGGGGACCGTTCTCACCGTCAGCCCTTGCGCCATCGCTCTGTTGCGCTGATCTGCCCAGGAAGTGCTCCAGAATGCTTTGATCATGCGACGACAGGGTAGTCTGCTTGGGACGCTGATCTTCGAAGCCCTCGAACTGAATGATCAGGCCAACGATCTTTTCTGCCGCGCGAACATCGCCTTTGGCTGCTTTCGCGATGAGGGATTTTAGGACGAGGCGGCGCTTGGGCAGCTTCCTGACCCTGCCGCCTTCGGTAACTTCCACGAGTTCGTTGAGCTCCTGCCGCAGCTCAGATCGCAGTCCCTTCGCTCCCGTGGGGCGCCCGCCTTTGTTACCGGACACGCCAGGAGGAAACTGGGTTCGTCGTGAGCCTTCCGATTTGCCCCGTCCGTCCTCAGTCATGGCCTTGGCCCTCCTGACGATCGGCAGCGACCTCATCGAAGGTACGCCCGTCGGCATGCGTCGGGACCAAACCTGTCGCGTCACGGAGGCGTCGAAGCGCCGTATCGACGAACACGGGGTCATATTCGATTGCAGCGCCCCGACGTCGCGTCCTGTGACATGCCTGCAGGGTTGTCCCGGACCCGCTAAATGGATCGAGGACGAGATCATTGGGATTGCTGAAATCCAGCAGGAAATCGGCCACAAGAGCAGTCGGCTTTATGGTACAATGGTCCTTTAGGTCCCGCTCCCGACCTTTGTAGAAGCCGCTCGCTCCGGTATATTCTACGACATTGGTGCGATAGCGGCCGGAACCGAGCACGTTGTTGACGTGCTTCGCGCGCCCTGACTTGAAGATCAGGATTAGTTCGTGACGTGATTTCAGGAACGCCCCTTGGCCTCCCGAGGGCTTGGCCCATACAACCAGTTGCTTGAACTCGCTGTAGACGCCGTCCCCGGCGTCCAGGATCTCCCGCAGATGCCGCCAGTCCATACAGTGCAAATGCAGCGAGCCGTCAGTGGAGAAGCGGACGCAATTGCGGAACACCATCCGCAGAAAGGCGGTGAATTCCGCCACTGACATTTCGCCAGTCGCCATGGCCCACTGGCGCGGCTTGACCTTGCCATTTCCGCCGACGTGGCCATCCAGCTTCACGTTATAAGGAGGGTCCGCGAAGATCAGCTTCGCCCGCTCACCCGCGAGCAGCGCTTCGTAGCTGGAGCTGTCTCGGGAGTCTCCGCAGTAGAGCCGGAGATCTTCGCCGATCATCCACAAATCACCCGGGCGGGTAACAGCAACAACGTCGTCGAGTGGCATTTCCACGAGCTCGTCGTCGGGTGGAGGTTCCTCGCTGATGCTGAAGTCCAACGCCGACAGATCGAAGCCGGTACCGTCGAGGTGTAGATCGTGGTCGAAGAGAAACTGAAGCTCGGACGCCAGTGCCTCGTTGTCCCATTCGCTGAGCTCCGCCAGACGGTTGTGGGCGATAATGAATGCGCGGCGTTCAGTATCGTTGAGGAACGCCATCCTGATGACGGGGACCTCTGTGTAGCCGGCGGCCCTCGCGGCTTCGAACATGCTGTTGCCGGCGACGATCATTCCATTAGCGTCGACGAGCAGGGCACCTCGAAAGCCGAAGCGGCGTAAGGATGATATTAGCTGCTCAATCTGCTTTTTGGACGGCTTGCGCAGGCGTTTCGGGTTCGTGTGCAGCTCTGAGAGCGGATGCATCTCGAGCTTTGGGTGGTTAAGAATCAGCGACATTTAAAGCTCCTCGGCAGAAGGGGAGCTCTCCAATGAGACTCGTTCGTTCGTCTCGCGAACGAGAAGAAGTTTTATTTTCTCGTCTTATTTCTCGACGGGAGGAGGCATTCCTGCAGATCGTCACTGCAAACAGACACGATGGCATCTAAGTGCGACGCAACGGGCTTCTGCCCTTTCGCGATCTCGCTGATCTTGTTGACCAGAGTTCGTGTCGACAATTGTGGGTCAATGCCTTGGAGCACGATACCCATTGCAACGGACTCGTTCGAAAGAAAGGACGGCTCGACGTCCTGGCGGCCTTGGCGAACCTTCGGTTTCTCGAGCCCGGCCGCCTCAAACGTGGCCATTAGGGCCCGAACTGCGTCATCCAGCGCAAAGTCTGCTGAACCATGAGAAGGCCTGAAGGCTCGATCGAAATGCTCAATTCGGTTGGCCCGGCGACGCAACTCTGCACCAAGGTCATGCAACGACATCGACCTTGCGTCGCCATCGACGCTGATGGCGACAGCGTATTCCGGCGCGATTTGCAGCATCAAGGTTTCTGCCTTTCTCAACGTGGCGGCCAGCTGCTGGAGGAGAAGCCTCTGCTCTCCTGGCTGACCAGATACACTTTGGAGGAGGCGGTTGCCCCAAAAGTCTTTCGCAAGGCGGGCAAGATTGGCCTTTAATGCAGCTTTGGGCTCATCATTCGCAAGGCGCAAAGCGGCGACGGCGCGCTCCGCAAGCTCGCTGATCCTTGGTTCAGCGTCGAACGGAACGGCGCTCTTTGACATGCAGCAATCTCTCCTGTTCGGCGAAATTACTCTCCTGATCCTTCTCGCAAGAAAACGACCGTGTTTCGTCCGTGTAGCAGACACTTGGACGCGGTAAGGTAGTCAGATTAGGCGAAGATATGCGAGATTATCCTGTAAATCTCCTGCTTGACAGGAAACCTGCGCCGGAGACGGATGAGCGCATGACTGCGTCGCGCACCACCCTTCACCGTTATCACTCGCCCTCTCGGGCGACGGGGGATTATTCGGCGATCAAGCCACGACCCGCGAGCCAGGCTCGCAACGCCGAAGGCCAGCTGTCGCTAGTTGTGCCGTGGTGACGAAAGCCAAACCCGTGGCCGCCATTTTCGTAGATGTGCAACTCCGCCGGCAAGCCCGCTTTGGTCCAGCGCTCGTACAGATCGATACTGTTGCTCGCGGGCAGTTGCGGATCGTCTTGCGCAGCACCGATGAAGATCGGCGGCGCGCCGGCGGGAGGGGGCGCCGCGTCGAGGGCCGCACCGTACATTACGATCGCGAAGTCGGGCCGGGCCGAAGGCTCTTCGCCAGCCGCGACTTCGGCGGTCGCCATCGCACCAGCCGAGAAGCCGATGATACCGATCTTGCCCCGGCGTAAGCGGTAGGTTTGGGCGTGCGTTCGAACATAGCGGACGGCCTGCCGCGCATCGGCCACGGCGAGTACCCGTCGGCTTCTCGTCGCCCGCGCGAAGTCCGCCAGCGTCTCGCCAAAGGACTCGCCCTTCTGCGGCGGACGCACCCGGTACTTGAGCACGAACGCGGTCACGCCATTCTTCGCCAGCCACTGCGCTGTTTCCACGCCATCGACGTCCCAGGCGAGCGCGCGGAATGAGCCGCCCGGCAGCACGATCATCGCGGTTCCGTTGGCGTCGGCCGCGGACGGTCGAAAAACGGTCAGAGTTGGCACAGTGACATTGGTAATCACATGAAGCTTGCCGACTGCCGGGAGCGTCACGTCGGCGACCTCCTCCGGCCCCTGCCAGTCCTCGCTTCCGGGCGCCTGACCCGGCCAAAGCCGGATGACCTCCCCGGTCGCCTCGTGGCGACGGCTGGTCGGTGCGGCAAAAGCATCGCCGCTCATGAGCGCAAGGAGAAGCGCCATCCACCCGCCACGCATACCGACCATCAACACCTCGCGATCAAAGAGGCGACGATGCTCCGTTCAACGCAGCAAGCCAATGTAAAATCAGATCACGGGCATTCGTTTAAAGACCGTGTCTTCAACGGGCCCCGCAAGGTCTTGGATGTCGAGGTCATACCGTTGCCGAAGCGCATCGATGACATCCTCGACCGAACGCTCGGGCGTCGAGGCGGCTGACGAAATGCCGAGTGTCCCATCCGGCGGGATCAGTCGCCAGTTTATGTCGTCAGAACTCGCAGCCAATTGCATCTGCGGACAATATTCGGCTGCCACTTCGGCCAGTCTCCGAGCATTGGACGAGAAGCTCTCCCCGACGATGATTACCGTGTCCGCTTGGGCCGCCATGCTGCGCACCGCTGCCTGACGATTGCTCGTCGCGTAGCAGATGTCGCTGCTCGACGGTCCGACCAGGTCGGAAAAATGAGCCGCCAGCGCCGTCACGATCAGCGCCGCATCATCAACTGAGTAGGTGGTCTGGACGGCGTAGGCGACAGGTTCTTCCCGGCGAAGCGGCAAAGCTGGGATCTGCGACGGGTCGTTGATCACAAATGCACCGGCCCGCGGCAAATGGCCCAGCGTGCCCGCGATCTCGGGATGTCCTTCATGCCCCACCAGCACGACACGGCGACCATTGCGGTAGTGCCGTTCGACTTCGCGATGCACCTTGGCAACGAGGGGGCAGACGGCGTCGTAGGCGATAAGCCCGCGCCGGCGTGCCTCCGCCGCAACCGCGGGGGCGACCCCGTGCGCTGAGAACAAGACCACGGCACCGTTCGGCACGTCATCCAGTTCTTCGACGAAAATTGCGCCTTCCGCTTCGAGCATGCGGACGACTTCGAGGTTATGGACAATCGGGCGCCGCACGTGGACGGGCGGCCCGTAAACCCGCAACGCGTCGCGCACCGCGTCGATGGCGCGCACGACGCCCGCGCAAAAGCCCCGCGGACTGGCGAGCAGGACCGTCAGCCCCGCGCGGGCCGATTTAACGCGATTGCTTGGGGGTGTGGTTGTGAGGTTTTCCGTCATCGGTGCCCGGGCTCATCACCCGCCGACCGAACGCTAGTTTCCCGCTTGGGAGCCGTGAACTGCCCTAAAGCAGGTATTGTAGGCGGATGCGTTCGCGCGTGAAGCCCGCCGGCACCTGAATGGCAACGGCATTGAAGCGCGGCGCGCCGAATCGAATGACGACCTTGTTGGAAAACCCAAACCCTTCGCGCGGGATGCCCAGCATCGTATCGAGCCGCTGATTGCCGTTTTCATCGTGAAACAGAGTGATCGCGTAGCGGCCGGGGGTCAGGCCTTCGAACTTCAGGCTTCCGACCGTCGCCGCAGCCGTCCGCGTCAGCGCATGGGGATCGCCCCGGCAGTCGGGGAAATGGCCAGGGTCCTGGGTGATGCAGACATGGATCTGGCCCTTGGCATTGCGCAATCCCGACACATCGACCTCGAGCACGTTGTCCGGCGTGGCGGCCGCGACGGTCAGCAAGGCGAGTGGAGCAAGGGCATATACGCGCATGATGGGGGAGCCTATCAGCCGTTTCGCATGCCCGCTATCGCCCCCAGGCCACAGTCATGAGCAAAGTTGTCATCGCCGGCGGGGGTCTGAGCGGCGGTCTCCTTGCACTCGCGCTCAAGGCGCGGCGCCCTGACGTCCAACTGCTGATTGTCGATCAGGGCGAGACATTCGGGGGCAACCACACCTGGTCATTCTTCGACACGGACATCGCCGCAGGCGATCGTTGGGTGCTGGATCGGATCGAGGCCGCGCACTGGCCCGACACCGAAGTCCGTTTCCCTAAACGGCAGCGGACGATCCCCATCGGTTACAACAGCATCGCGTCGGAGGCGCTCGACGCGGCAATGAAGCGAACGTTGCAGCCTGCCGAATATCGATTGCGCGTCGCGCTGGCTGAGGTCGGACCGAACCACGTCGTGCTCGCGACCGGCGAACGGATCGAGGCGGATGCGGTCGTCGATGCGCGAGGGCCCGGCCCGATGCCCGGGCAGGACCTGGGGTGGCAGAAGTTCCTGGGTAGGACATATCGCTATCCGGTGCCGCACGGCGTCAAGCGGCCGGTGATTATGGATGCCACGGTGGAACAGCGCGACGGCTACCGATTCCACTATCTGTTGCCCTTCGATCCGCACCGCCTGCTGATCGAGGACACATATTATTCACCCGACGCGTCGCTTGATCGGGATCGGCTCGCCGCCGACGTCGATCGGCGCGCGGCAAGTCTTGGTGACGGCGCGACCATGATAGCGGAGGAAAGTGGCGTTCTGCCGATCCTGATCCGCGGTGATTTCGACGCTTGGTGGCCCCGCGACGACGGCCTGCCGCGGGTCGGTCTTCGCGGCAGCTTTTTTCACCCCACGACGAGCTATTCGCTGCTCGATGCAGTGACGACTGCCACCTTTATCGCGGAGCAGCGGGAACTAACCTCACGCGTCCTCGCGGAGGTACTGCGCGCGCGCGCAGCCAAAAGCTGGAAGGACCGTTCCTTTTTTCAACTTCTCAACCGCATGCTGTTTGGCGCGGCGGAACCCCAGCAGGAATATCGAGTGCTCGAACATTTCTATCGGCTGCCCGCCGACATCATCGCGCGTTTCTATGCGGGGCAACTCACGACCTTCGACAAGCTCCGCATTCTCAGCGGCCGGCCACCGGTGCCGCTCGGTCGCGCCCTGCGCACGCTGACCGGGAAAGCGGCATGAGTAAGCGCGTCGCCATCATCGGCTCTGGTTTTGGAGGTCTGGCGCTCGCCATCCGCCTGCAATCGGCGGGGATCGACACGACCATCCTGGAAGCCCGCGACAAGCCCGGTGGCCGCGCTTATTATTGGGAAAAGGACGGGCACGTCTTTGATGCCGGCCCAACGGTGATCACCGACCCCGCCTGCCTGCGCGAGCTATGGGAACTGTCCGGCCACGATCTGGCCGAGGACGTCGACCTCGTCCCCGTGACCCCGTTCTATCGATTGTCGTGGCCGGACGGGACGACGTTCGATTACACGAACGACGACGCTGAATTGTTCGATCAGATCCGCGCGCTCGAGCCGGCGGACGTGGAGGGCTACCGCAAGTTTCTCAACTATTCCGCCGGTGTCCACGAGGAAGGTTACGTAAAGCTCGGCGCCGTGCCGTTCCTCGACTTCCGCTCGATGCTGAAGGCCGCCCCGTCGCTGGCGCGGTATCAGGCCTGGCGGTCGGTCTATTCGATCGTGTCGGGCTTCGTTCGCAATGAGAAGCTGCGTCAGGCGCTGTCCTTCCACACACTGCTGGTTGGCGGCAATCCGATGACGACCAGTTCGATCTACGCACTGATTCACAAGCTGGAGCGCGACGGTGGCGTCTGGTTCGCGCGTGGTGGCACCAACCGGCTGATCGCCGGCATGGTGCGCCATTTCGAACGGCTCGGCGGCAAAATCCGCTTGGGCGATCCGGTGGCTGAGATCGCGACCGACGGAACCCGCATAACGCGCGTCCGAACGCAGTCTGGCTTCGAAGAAAGTTTCGATGCCGTCGCATCAAACGCCGACGTTCTGCGCACCTACGAAATGCTGCAGCACCGGTCGGCCAAGCGATCCGCCGCCAGGCTGAAGCGCAAACGCTATTCCCCCTCACTGTTCGTGCTGCATTTCTCGACCAGCGGGACCTGGCCGGACGTCGCCCATCACAGCATTCTGTTCGGCCCGAAATATGCCGAGCTGCTCGACGAGATCTACAAGGGCGACGGCCTCCCGCACGACCCTTCGCTCTACCTGCACCACCCGACGATCACCGACCCCTCGATGGCGCCGCCTGACCGCTCGACCTTTTATGCGCTGGCGCCGGTGCCGCATCTTGGACAGACCGAATTCGACTGGGCGGTCGAGGGTCCGAAATATGCGGAGCGTATTCTTGAGGTTCTCGAGGAAAGAATGCTGCCCGGCCTGCGGGAACGTCTGGGCACGGTCTTTCACTTCGGACCGGCGGACTTTGAAAGCGAACTCAACTCCCACCTCGGCTCCGCATTCAGCCTCGAACCGGTGCTGACGCAGAGCGCCTATTTCCGCGTGCACAACCGCGACAGTAAAATCCCGAACCTGTACTTCGTCGGCGCAGGCACCCACCCGGGCGCCGGCATTCCCGGCGTGGTCGGCAGCGCGAAGGCCACTGCCGGGCTGATCATCGAGGACCTCGCCCGGTGACGCGCGACGAAATTGTTGCCGGCGCGCGCGATGCCATCCAGCAAGGCTCGAAATCCTTCCGCGCGGCCAGCCGTCTGTTCGACCACGTAACCCGCGAGCGCGCCTGGCTGCTCTACTGCTGGTGCCGCCATTGCGACGACGTGGCGGACGGGCAGGTGTTCGGGTTCGGACACGTCGCCCCGGGCAAGGTGTCGACGCTGCGCGACGAGACTCGCCGCGCTGTCGCAGGGCAGCCCGGCGACGCCATCGCCTATCAAGCGCTGGCGCTGTTGTTGACCGAGCGGCCGATCCCGACGCGTTATCTGGAAGATCATCTCGAAGGTTTCGCGCTCGACGAGATCGGGTGGCGGCCGACCACCACCGAGGACCTCACCAAATATTGCTACCACGTCGCCGGTGCGGTGGGTTGCATGATGGCGGTCATCATGGGCGTCCCCGCGGACGACGAGGAAACCCTGGGGCGGGCAGCCGACCTCGGCATTGCCTTCCAGCTGTCGAACATTGCCCGCGACCTGCGCGAGGATCTGGAAAACGGCCGCTGTTACCTGCCGACCGACTGGCTGGCCGAGTTCGGCGTCACACCCGACCAGCTGTTCCAGCCCGAGCACGAACCCGCGCTGCTGGCGATGGTAGACCGCCTCATCACCGAAGTCCGCGCCCGCGAGGTCAGCGCGCACAAGGGCGCCGAGCAACTCCCGTTCCGCTCGCGGCTGGCCGTTCTCACCGCGCTGCGCATCTACGGCGCGATCGGCCGCCGCGTGCAGGCGCTCGGCAGCCATGCCTGGGACGAGCGCGTCAGCGTCGGCAAGGCGCGCAAGCTCGCCCTGCTGATCCCGAGCTTTGCCGAGGCTACGGTTGGCGCAAAGGCCGCGGGCGCACGGTAGCGAAGCCGCCGATCCCCGCGTCGGTCCCGCACAATCGATCCCAGAACCGGAAATAGAGCCCGAAGTTCGTCAGGAATTTATCGTGGTGGCGCTGGTGATGGCTGGCGGTGATCAGCCAGCGGCCGAGCGGCCCGTGCACCACCCAGCGCGGGAACAGCTCCCACCCCATGTGATTGGTGACGCCCATTACCGTCATCACCGTCAGCACCACCCCCAGCGCGGCGACGTGTATCGGGATCAGCAGCACAAGCGCCGGAATGACAACGGCACCGGTGATCGACTCCCAAGGGTGAAAGCTCATGGCCGTCCAGGCGGTCGGCTGGCGGCTGGCGTGATGCACGGCGTGCATCCGCTTGTAGACCGCTGGCCGGTGCATCCAGCGGTGGGTCCAGTAAAACCACGTGTCGTGCAGAAAGAGGTAGAGCAGCACCGAGACCGGCAGCCACCACAACGGATAAGCGGAAACGTCGGTATACACTCGCGTCCAGCCATGTTCCTGCCACCCCCACGCCAGCAGTCCGGCAGGCGCGCCGTAGATAAAGGCGCTCGCTAATGACCAGCCGATCTCGTGCCGGATCTGTGGATCGCGGCCCGCGTAAAGTCCGGGAAACCGTCGCTTAGTTAGCCAAGCAAAGCCGCCGCTGACCGCCGCGTAACGCACGGCGACGATCACCGACATCGCAACGATCGAAACGAGGATCAACGTCAGCACCGCTAGCTCCGCGGCGAGCGGAGGCCCGCGTTCTCGCGCAGCTGCCGCTTCAGCACCCGCGGCTCCGGCGCCCACAAAAACCCGAAGCTCACCGTCCCGCGCCGTGTCTCCACGGCATGGTGCAATCGGTGCGCCTGGATGATCCGGCGCATGTAGTCGGACTTGGGCAGATAGCGCGTCGCGATCCGCCGGTGGACGATCACGTCGTGAAAGCCGAAATAGATCGCGCCGTAAGCGGCGATGCCCGCGCCGACCCACGGGGCCCACTGACCCCAGTCGGACTGCACCCCGCCCCATAGCAGCACGATCGACGGCACCGCGAAGATCGCCGCGTACCAGTCGTTCGCCTCGAACAACCCAGGCCGCTCGCGGTGATGGCTGGCGTGCAGGAACCAGCCGGGTCCATGCATGATCCAGCGATGGGCGGCATAGGCCACGCCCTCCATCGCCAGGATTGTCCCTAGAAACAACAAGATGCCGGTGGGGAGGTTCACGCGCGCCTTATACGCGGAAGACGCCGCGACCCAACCCCACAGAAGGACTAGATGACGGCGTAAGCGTCGGTATGGCTCGCGTATGTTCTGCTGAGGACATAGCCAAGGTCGGCGAACGATGCCGCGCTCATCGCGGAGAAGGGATTTTCGCCGCTGTCGATGTAGCCGGTCATCAGCTCGTTATGGAACGTGTCCTCGTCCCAGTGGGAGCCAGCCGTGCCCGTCCCCCCGTCTTGCTCGACCGCAATCCCGGCCGCGGTGCCGCCCAGATTGTGATACTGTTGAACGGCATTTGAGCCGGTAAACACGCCATCGGTGACCAGCCCGAGCCGATCCCAGATCGATCCGAAGCCAAGGCTGTGCGCCATTTCGTGGAGGACAACCTGGCTGAACACGGTCAGGCCGAGCGCTTCGACGTCCACGATGTCGAACTTCATCGTCGCTGTTGCCGGCAGTGATCCAACGGTACGGACCGATGTCGGACCCGCCTGGCCAAGAATGTTGTAGAGGCCGTCGATCTGGCCGAGCTCGGCAGTGATCAAGATATCGTCGACCACTTTAGGGCCGCCTTTGCCGACGATGACCTTCGCGTCCTCGACGTCCCCGACGATGATGCTGCTCAAACGGTCGGCGGCTGCAACAAACAGGTTGTAATATTCGGTCGTCCAGCTCGTTCCCTTGAACTCGATCGTGATGTTATACGCGCCGGCCGCCCCGCTGGTGTAAGTTCCGAAGGTTGTCGTTCCACCGCCGCCACCGCCACCGCCGCCGCCTGGACCGCCCCGCGCGGCCGCCACTTCATCGGTGTGAATGGTGTGCGTTAAGTCGATGCCGAGAATTTGATCCGTCGACTGCGGCAGAACCGGTCGAAGATCGAGGCCACGAGCGTGGATGCCATGATTCGCGGCGAACTCGCCGGGATTCAAATTGCGCATAGGTTTGCCCCCTGTTGACCCCGGCCAGAGCAGCCGGCGGTTCTCAACCAGAGAAAGGTACGCAATTCGGGCGATTCGGCAACCTTTTGGTAAGCATCACGAATTTTCCGTCCCCCGCAGGGACTATCGCGCTACCGCAATTTGGCGATTTTGAGCCCGTCTTCCTTGGCGCGCTGCTTCACCGACTCCTCACTCCGGGTTAGCGCCTTGGCGATGGCCTTTAGCGCCATGCCCTTCCCCGCCAACGTCCGCAGCTTGTCCAATTCGTCCGGCCGCCATGGCTGCTTGTGACGCTCGAACCGCTCTCCACTCGCCATCTTCCGTGTCCTTTCACGGGCGGCGTAGCACAGCCTAACAAAAAGGGCCGCCCGTTGCGGGGCGACCCTTGCTTGTTCCGTTCGAAGTCTGGCGGTTAGCCGAGCAGTTCCTGCTCCAGCTTCTTCGCCATCTCTTCGATGTTCTCCGGCGGCCAGCCCGGGATGTCCATGCCGAGACGAAGGCCCATGCTCGCGAGCACTTCCTTGATCTCGTTCAGGCTCTTGCGGCCGAAGTTCGGCGTGCGGAGCATTTCCGCCTCCGTCTTCTGCACCAGGTCGCCGATGTAGATGATGTTGTCGTTCTTCAGGCAGTTCGCGCTGCGCACAGACAGTTCCAGCTCGTCGACCTTCTTGAGCAGGTAACGGTTGAGCTGGTTGGTGTCGGTCGGCGTCGCCTCGGTCGCGGCCATCGGAACGGCCTGGCCGATCATCGGCGACGACGGCATGCGAACCTGGCTGTCGTCGAAGTGGACGAACAGCTGCAGCTGGTCCTGCAGGATCCGCGCGGCATAACCCAGCGCGTCTTCCGGCGTGACCGTGCCGTCGGTTTCGATCGTCAGCGTCAGCTTATCGTAGTCGAGCTCCTGGCCGACGCGGGTGTTCTCCACCTTATAAGCAACCTGGCGGACCGGGCTGTACAGCGCGTCGACCGGGATCAGGCCGATCGGCGCATCCGCCGGACGGTTGGCGGCGGCGGGCTGGTAGCCCTTACCGATGTCCGCGGTCAGTTCCATGTTAAGCGTCGCGCCATCGTCGAGGTGGCAGATGACGAGGTCGGGGTTGGTGACCTCGATGTCGCCGCTGGTGGCGATCATGCCCGCGGTCACTTCCGCCGGGCCAGTCGCGCTAAGGTGAAGGCGCTTCGGACCTTCGCCTTCCATCCGCAGCGCAATCTGCTTCACGTTGAGCACGATGTCGGTGACGTCCTCGCGGACGCCGGCGAGCGACGAGAATTCGTGGAGAACGCCGTCCATCTTGATCGAGGTGACGGCGGCACCCTGCAGCGAGCTCAGCAGCACGCGGCGCAGCGAGTTGCCCAGCGTCATGCCGAAGCCGCGCTCCAGCGGCTCGGCGACGAAAGCGGCGCGGCGGCGGCTGTCGCTACCGGACTGCTTCTTTTCGAGCGCGTTGGGCTTCTTGAGTTCCTGCCAGTTCTTTGCGTTGACGGCCATGTGTCTTCCTGCCCTGTGGCGAGGCGTCCCTCGCCTTTGTAAATTTGGTTCGCCGCGGGGAGAGCCGCGGCAGCGAAGCCAGGTCTCGTTAGACCCGGCGACGCTTGGACGGACGGACGCCGTTGTGCGGGATCGGCGTCACGTCGCGGATCGAGGTGATCGTGAAGCCGACCGCCTGGAGCGCACGAAGCGCGCTCTCGCGGCCCGAACCCGGTCCCTTGACCTCGACTTCGAGCGTGCGGACGCCGTGCTCGGCGGCCTTCTTGCCCGCGTCTTCGGCAGCGACCTGCGCCGCGTACGGCGTCGACTTGCGGCTGCCTTTGAAGCCCATCATTCCGGCGCTGGACCAGGCAATCGCGTTGCCCTGCGCGTCGGTGATGGTGATCATGGTGTTGTTGAAGCTAGCGTTCACGTGAGCGACGCCGGCCGTGATATTCTTGCGCTCTCTCCTGCGGAGGCGCTGCGGTGCCTGGGCCATGTTAATTCCTACAATCTAAGCTTGCTGACGGTCGGACGGGTGCGAAGAAGCTTACTTCTTCTTGCCCGCGATCGGCTTGGCCTTGCCCTTGCGGGTGCGCGCATTGGTGTGCGTGCGCTGGCCGCGGACCGGAAGGCCCTTGCGATGGCGAAGCCCGCGGTAGCAGGCGAGGTCCATCAGCCGCTTGATGTTCATCGCGGTCTCGCGGCGAAGGTCGCCCTCGACCGTGTGATCCTTGTCGATCGCCTCACGGATGTGCAGCACTTCCTGGTCGGTCAGGTCCTGGACCCGGCGCTCAGGCGTGATGCCCAATTCTTCGGCGATCTTCTTGGCCTTCGTGCGGCCAATTCCGTGAATGTAGGTCAGCGCGATTTCGACGCGCTTGTTGGTGGGGATGTTGACCCCGGCAATACGAGCCATTCTTTACCCTTCTTCAAGCTCCACGAGGCGCCAACCGCCCCATCTCGTCGCTAGAAACGCCCGCCCCACAGGCCCCATCAAAGTACTACTTTGATGGGAACCCCCGAAACGAAAAACCGACGCGCGCACGAAATGCGCCGCCGGAAACCGGTGGATCGGGATAGAGCGCAGATAGGAATGCGCCGGAGCCGAGTCAAGCGGTGCCGCGTTCACGCGCGCATGCGAGAACAACGGATCCACCAAATCTTCGTCGGCAGCGTCATTTTCAAGGGGCTGCACGCCCTGATCGAGATCGTCGGCGGTCTAACCCTCGCGCTGATCAGCACGCAGACCATTGTCCACGCGGTCGCCGGCTGGAGCTACGACGAATTGGCGGAAAACCGCCACGACTGGATCGCCAGCCACATGCTCGATTTCGCCCGCGGCTTCTCGGTCGCGGATCACGATTTCTACGCCTTTTACCTGCTGAGCCACGGGGTCATCAAAGCCGTGCTCGTCTACGGCCTGCTCCGCGAGAAACTCTGGGCCTATCCCGCCAGCTTCGCGGTCTTCGGCCTGTTCATCGCCTATCAGCTCTACCGCTTCACCTTCACGCACGAGATCGCGCTGATCCTGCTCAGCATCTTCGACCTGTTCGTCATCTATCTCGCGGTCCACGAATACCGCTTGTTGCGTCATCACCGCCCGACCCACTAAGCGGAGCGCAATGCAGCGCCTCTCCCTCGCCGGCGGCATCCCCGACGACCTCCGGGGGAGCATCGTCGCCCTCGGCAATTTCGACGGCTTCCACCTCGGCCACCAGGCGGTAGCGGGCCGCGCCATCCAGCGCGGCTTCCACGAACGCCGCCCGGTGATCGTCGCCACCTTCGACCCGCACCCGGTGCGCTACTTCAAGCCCGACCTGCCCCCCTTCCGCCTCACCACCCTCGACCAGCGCGAGGAATTGTTCGCCCACGCCGGCGCGGACGCCATGCTGGTGTTCGAGTTCGACGAGATGCTCCGCTCCACCAGCGCGGAGGATTTTGTCGTTGAATTGCTCGGCAAGCGGATCGGTGCCGCGGGCGTCGTCACCGGCGACGACTTCACCTTCGGCAAGCAGCGCGGCGGCAATGTCGAGCTTCTGCGGACTCTCGGCGCCGAGCACGGGATAGCCGCCGAAACCGTCGCCCCCGTCCTGCTCGACGGCACCCGCATCTCGTCCGGCCGCATCCGCGAGGCGCTCGCCGCCGGCGACCTCGCCACCGCCACCCACCTCCTCAGCCGCGACTATACCATCGCCGGCACCGTCCAGCGCGGGGACCAGCGCGGCCGCGAGCTCGGCTATCCGACCGCCAACCTGACGATGGGCGATTACCAGCGCCCGAAATACGGCATCTACGCGGTCCGCGTGACGCTCGACGACGGCAGTGAGCACCCGGGCGTCGCCAGCCTCGGCATCCGCCCCACTTTCGACCCGCCGCAGGAACTGCTCGAAGCCCATTTGTTCGACTTCGACGGCGGCCTCTACGGCCGGCGGATCGACGTCGCGTTGCACGGCTTCATCCGCGAAGAGCTGAAGTTCGACAGCCTCGATGCGCTCATCGATGAGATGCGGCGCGATGAGGCAGCGGCGCGGAAACTGCTCGCCTAAATTCCTCCCCGAGCTTGTCTCGGGGAGGGGGACCATGCGAAGCGTGGTGGAGGGGCATGCTGAAGGATATCGCACCAAAAGCGCGACGGTCCGCCACGCGCAACGCCCGCGCCCTCCGCCGCAAGATGACGCTCCCGGAGGTATTCCTCTGGCAGGCTCTTCGCCGAAATCCGAGCGGCCTGAAATTCCGCCGGCAGCACCCGACCGGACCTTATGTACTAGATTTCTTCTGCGGCGACGCACGGCTCGCAGTCGAGGTCGACGGCGAAGCGCACTCGCGGGGAGACCGTCCGAAGCGCGACGACCACCGCGATGCGTGGTTGCGCGAAGCAGGCATCGACACACTCCGCGTCCGAGCCGCCGACGTTCTGTCCGACCTTGATGCCGTCCTCCGCTACATCGTCAGCGAAGCAACCTCCCGCCTGCCCCTCCACCACCCTGCGGGCGGTCCCCCTCCCCGAGACTAGCTCGGGGAGGAATGGCGGTTGCGTATCGCGCGCCGCCACCGCTAATGCCGCGCGCGTAATGGCCGACGCTCCCGACAAACCCGAAAACTCCAAACAAGACTGGCGCTCCACCGTCTTCCTGCCGCGCACCGACTTTCCGATGAAGGCCGGCCTGCCGCAGAAGGAGCCGGGCATCGCCGAGCGCTGGGAGTCCGAGAACCTCTACCAGCAGATCCGCCAGGCCCGCGCCGGCCGCGAGAAGTTCATCTTCCACGACGGCCCGCCTTACGCCAACGGCGACATCCACATCGGCCATGCGCTCAACCATACGCTGAAGGACATGGTCGTCCGCACCCAGACCCTGCTCGGCAAGGACGCGCCCTACGTGCCCGGCTGGGACTGCCACGGCCTGCCGATCGAATGGAAGGTCGAGGAGCAGTACCGCAAGAAGAAGCTCAACAAGGACGAGGTCCCGGTCCGCGAGTTCCGCGCCGAGTGCCGCGCCTACGCCCAGCATTGGGTCGACACCCAGCGCGCGCAGCTCAAGCGGCTCGGCATCAGCGCCGATTGGGACAAGCCGTACCTGACCATGGCCAAGGGTGCCGAGGCGACCATCGTCTCCGAACTGTTCAAGTTCGCCGAGACCGGCCAGCTCTACCGCGGCGCCAAGCCGGTGATGTGGTCCCCGGTCGAAAAGACCGCGCTGGCCGAGGCCGAGATCGAATATGAGGACATCGTCTCGACCCAGATCGATGTCGCGTTTGAAATCGTCGAAAGCCCGATCCCGGGATTGGTCGGCGCGCATGCGGTAATCTGGACGACCACGCCGTGGACGATACCGGTCAACCAGGCGATCGCATACGGGCCGGACGTCGAGTATCTATTGGTCGGCGAACACCGCGGCCCAAAGTATCTTGTGGCTGAGCCAATGGTCGCATCCGCTGCACTTTATGGCCGGTTCCTCAGCCAGGATGCTCGCGAGATCTACTGGAAGGGCAAGGGCTCCGACCTCGCCGGCACCATCGCCCGTCACCCGATGCACAAGCTTGGCGGATTCTTCGCCAAGCCGCGTCCGTTCCTGCCCGGCGACTTCGTCACCACGGACCAGGGCACCGGTCTCGTCCACATGGCGCCCGACCATGGCGAGGACGATTTCGAACTGTGCCGCGCCAACGGCATCGACCCGGTGTTCGCGGTCGATGCGGGCGGCATGTACCGCGCCGACTGGGCGTGGCTGGGCGGCCAGGGCAGCGTCATCAACGCCAAGTTCAACGCGCCTGACGGCCCAATCTGCTCGGACCTCCGCGAAGCCGGCGCCCTGCTCGCGGCGAGCGCCGACTTCCAGCATAGCTACCCGCATTCGTGGCGGTCGAAGGCCAAGGTCATCTACCGCTGCACGCCGCAATGGTTTGTATCGATGGACAAGCCGCTGCCGCATCTGTCGGGCGAAACGCGGGCGGAACAGCGTTGGGACGACGAGGGGGGTGCCAATCCTGCCCCTCCACCGCCTGCGGCGGTCCCCCTCCCCGAGGCAAGCTCGGGGAGGAGTGAGCTACCGATAAATCCTCCCCCAGCTCGTCTGGGGGAGGGGGACCATGCGGAGCATGGTGGAGGGGCCAATCCCACCCTCCGCAAGCTGGCGATGAACGCCATCGCGAACACCCGCTTCGTCCCCGAAAAAGGCCGCAACCGCCTCGCCTCGATGGTCGAGGGGCGCCCCGACTGGGTGCTCAGCCGCCAGCGCGCCTGGGGCGTGCCGATCGCGGTGTTCGTCGACCGCAAGACCGGTGAGCTGCTGGTCGACCGCGAAGTCAACGCCCGCATCGTCGAGGCCTTCAAAAAGGAAGGCGTCGACGCGTGGTCAGCCGAGAACGCTGCGACCTTCCTCGGCAACCGCAACCCCGACGATTTCGAGATGATCACCGACATCCTCGACGTCTGGTTCGACAGCGGATGCACCCACGTCTTCACGCTGGAAAGCGGCCACTGGCCGGAAGAGCGCTGGCCCGCCGACCTCTACCTCGAAGGATCCGACCAGCACCGCGGCTGGTTCCAGTCGTCGCTGCTCGAGAGCTGCGGCACCCGGGGCCGTGCGCCCTACAATGCGGTGCTGACCCACGGCTTCACCATGGATTCCAAGGGCATGAAAATGTCCAAGAGCTTGGGCAACACGATCAACCCGCTCGACCTAATGCGCGACTATGGCGCGGACATCCTGCGGCTGTGGGCGCTGTCGGTGGACTTCACCGAGGACCACCGGATCGGCAAGGAGATCCTCGCCGGGGTCGCCGACCAGTACCGCAAGCTCCGTAACACTTTTCGCTACCTGCTCGGCGCGCTCGACGGGTTCACCGACGCGGAGCGGCTCGACGATGTCGCGCAATATCCCGAGCTGGAGCGCTACATGCTCCACCTTACCGCGGCGCTCGACCAGAAGCTGCGCAACGCGGTCGATGACTTCGACTTTAACACCTACGTTCGCGCGCTCACCGACTTCTGCAACGAAGACCTCAGCGCCTTTTACTTCGATATCCGCAAGGACAGCCTCTATTGCGACGCGCCGTCGTCGCTGAAGCGCCGCGCCTATCGGACAGTGCTCGACACCCTGTTCCAGGCGCTTGTCCGCTGGCTTGCGCCGGTGCTTGTGTTCACCACCGAAGAGGTGTGGGCGACGCGCTACCCGGACAGCGGTTCGGTGCACCTGCTGGAATGGCCCATCGTACCTCCGGTCGATGCCGACGAGGGCAAGTGGAATGAACTTCGCGCCCTGCGCGCTCAGGTTACCGAGGCGATCGAGCCGCTCCGCCGCGAGAAGGTGCTCGGCTCCAGCCTCGAAGCCGAAGTGACCGTGCTGAGCGGCGCCGACCGCGATTTCCTGCAGGAGCTGTTCATCACCTCGACAGTGCACGAGGGCGATTGGAAGGTCGCAAAATCCGACAACAACAAGTGCGGACGCTGCTGGCGCCTGCTTCCGGAGGTGACGAGTGACGGCGATCTCTGCAACCGCTGCGACGGGGTCGTGAATGGCTGACGATTTGCTGTCCTACACGCCCCAGTCCGTGCTTGATGGTCCGATGACCGGCACCCCTTTGATCACTTCCCGCACCCTCCATCGCGTGCGCGCGCGTGCTCACACGCATGCGCGTCGAGGCGCAAACTTGGCGAACTTCGGGCATCTGGATACCGCGCGATGAAGGCTCGTTCGTACGGTTTCATCGTTGCCCTGGTGGTTTTCGCAATCGATCAGCTGACGAAATGGTGGGTCACCGGCCCACTCGGCATTCGTCACATCGGCGATCAGCTGGTGCTGCTGCCGATCTTCAACTTCACCTACACCGAGAATAACGGGATCTCGCTGGGTCTACTCAACGCAACCACCGAAACCGGCCGCTGGATGCTGGTTGCCCTGACCTCCGCCATTGCGATCGGCGTGGCTTACTGGATGGGCCGGGAGAAGAACCGGATCGACCAGATGGCGCTCGGCCTGGTGCTGGGCGGTGCGCTCGGCAACATCATCGATCGCGTCCGGCACGGCTATGTCGTCGACTTCGCCGACCTGCACTTTGGCGCTTTCCGTCCATTTTTGATATTTAACGTCGGCGATGCCGCGATTAGCATTGCCGTGGTGATCCTGTTGCTGCGCGCGTTCCTCAGCCGTAAGGATCAGGAAACGGGCCGTGCCCCCGAGGAGAAACACGAACATGCGTAAAGTCCTGACCGTCCTGGCGCTGACAGCTGCTGTCGCCACTAGCGGCTGCGCCGTCTTGAAAGGCCGCGCGGCGACCCCGGACGAATTCGCGGTCGCGCGCAATGCGCCGCTGATCATTCCGCCGGACTTCAGCCTGGCCCCGCCGGTTGCCGGGACCGCCGGCCTGTCGCCGAGCGAAGCGCAGCAGCAGGCGATCGATGTTCTGTTCGGTGGCCCGGCGCCGCGCAGCGCCAGCGAGATGAGCTTGCTCGACACCGCCGGACGAAGCAGTGCGCAGCTGGGCATCCGCAGCCAGGTTTGGGATCCGGATACGCGCCTCGTCGACAAGGGGCCGACCACGGTGCAGATCCTCACCGCGGCGAACAGCAGCACCGACGTCGCGTCCGCGCAGCCCGGTCAATAAGAGAACAAGCATGGCCACTCCCAATCTTCCCGCACGCCTGGTCGAAATCGAATCGATGCTCGACCGCTCGCGGCGGCGGTTCGAAGAGGGCACCAAGCTCGTCGAGGAAGCGCACCAGCTGCTCGGCGAAGTCCAGCAGGCGATCATCGGCAGCCCGCGTAGCGTCTCGCCGGAGGACAGCGAGGAGGCGGCATCCAAGCTGCTCGCAAGCCTCAAGTCCACCGGCAGCGAAATGCCGGAAACGCTCTGCGGTGGCCGCCTGTCGGTCGACCAGGTGCAGCGCCTGATCCGCATCGACGGTCATCCGATCGGCATCACCGAGATGGAATATCGGGTGCTCGAACTGCTCGCCTTCGCGCGCAACAACGTGGTCACCCGGCAGATGCTCTTGAAGCATCTCTATCGCCGGTCGGACGATCAGCCGCAGCCGAAGATCATCGACGTCTTCATCTCCAAGCTGCGCAAGAAGCTGCGCAATGCGAGCGGCGGGGCCGAGTTCATCGAGACCATCCCGCAGCGCGGCTGGATCCTCCGCGACATCGACGAAAAGAGCGGCGCTTAAGATTCTGTTGACCGAATCCGGCCTAGTCCGGAGTCGTGCTCAATCTCGTCCGCCAAAGTGATTCTTCGCAGGTCTATGCCGAAGCGCTGACTCGTCTGGCGAGCGTCCGCCACGCGCTGCGCCTGGTCGACGGCGGTTTCTCCGCCGGCCCCGAAGGCGACCGCGACGACGAAATCGCCGACGCCTGGGACAGCGCCGGCGACGCAAAGCAGCGCTGGTTCGACCAGCGTTCGGGGCAACTGGTTGGCACCGCCGCGGCGGGCATCGAAGCCCTGCTCAGCCAGCGCGCCGAGGGCCGCGAGCCGCATGTCCTGGCCTGCAAGACCATGGTCGACGAGATCCGCCGCGAGCTCCGCGACGTCGCCGGCATCGTCCTGGCTTAAGCCGGTCCCTTCACCTTCGGGGTCGCCGGGTCGGCGCCCCACTCGCTCCAGCTGCCGTCGTACAATTTCGCGCGATCATTCCCGAGCAGATGCGCGGCGAAGATCAGGCTGTTCGCCGTTACTCCCGACCCGCAGCTTGCAATGAACGGCTGCGTCGGATCGACTCCCGCCTCGTCGAACAACTGCTGGATCTCATCGAGCGACTTGAACCGCCCATCCTCTCGATAAAGCGAAGCGAACGGCAGGTTGCGCGAGCCGGGTGCGTGGCCCGCGGCGACTCCTGGCCGCGGATCGTCCTCGGTCCCTTCGAAGCGCGGTCGCCCGCGCGCATCGAGCCAGGGCAGGCCGTTGCCCGCCAGCAACTGCTGCTTGGTGACAAGCTCGTCGCGCTCGACCGCCTCGAACCGCGCCTTGCGCGCCGGCGGCTCGCCGCTCTCGGTCGGACGCCCCTCGGCTAGCCATTTCTGCAGACCGCCATCGAGAATAGCGACCCGCGCCGCGCCGAAGTGCCGAAGCATGAACCACCCGCGCGCTGCATTCCGGGTTGTCGAATCGTCGTAGACAACGATGCGGTCGTCGCGTCCGATGCCGAGCGCCTGCATTGCCGCGCCGAAATCGGCTGCGCTGGGCAACGTATGCGGCACCGGACTGCTTCGGTCCGCGACCTCGTCGATGTCGAGATATCGCGCGCCGGGAATGTGCTGCGCCAGATACTCCGAGCGGCCGCTACGCCCGGTCGCAGGCATGTGCCAGCTGGAATCGACGACCACCAGATCGGACTCGCCGAGGTGCTCTGCCAGCCACTGCGTTGAGACGAGCGAGTCCATCGCGCAAGGATAGGCGCGCCGCGTTGCTGCTGCTAGCTTGGTCGGATGGAAACTCGCCATCTCGGTCAGACGAGCGCACTTCCCGCGTCGCCAGAAGAAGCGGCGCTCGATTACGTGCCCAATCCGAGGCGCGGCTCGCTGTATCTCGTTCGCTTCGCGGCTCCAGAATTTACCTCGTTGTGCCCAGTGACTGGCCAACCGGATTTCGCGCACCTCGTCATCGATTACGCGCCCGGCGATACGATCGTCGAAAGCAAGAGTCTCAAGCTGTTCCTTGGCAGCTTCCGCAATCATTGCGGTTTCCACGAGGACGTCACCGTGGGCATTGGGCAGCGATTGTTCGATGAGATGAAGCCGCAGTGGCTGCGTATCGGCGGCTATTGGTATCCGCGTGGCGGGATGCCGATTGACGTGTTCTGGCAGTCGGGCGCGCCGCCAGAGGGTCTCTGGTTGCCGGACCAAGGCGTGCAATCATATCGGGGGAGAGGATAAGCCATGTCTGGGGGGCCAAGGGTCGCTATCCTGGGAGCCGGCTCGGTCGGCTGCTTCATCGGCGGCGTTTGGGCGGCGGCCGGGATTCCCGTCACTTTCATCGGCCGGCCGAAAATTTCGCAGGACCTGGACGAGCACGGCCTGACGCTCAGCGACTACAGCGGCTGGCGCGTGCGGCTCGCGCCCGGTGACGTGGATTACCGCTGCGGGCCGGAAGCGCTCGACGAAGCTGAAGTCATCGCGCTGTGCGTCAAAAGCGGCGATACCGCCGCGGCCGCCGATGAGATCGTCAAGCACGCCGACCAAGGCACCACGGTTATCAGCTTTCAGAATGGCGTTAGCAACGTCGACGTGCTGGAGCAGGGACTTGGGGGCCGCTTCGAAATCGCGCGCGGCATGGTGCCCTACAATGTCGCCTATCTTGGCAGGGGCCAGTTTCATAAGGGCGTCGCCGGCGACCTTTATGCGGCACGGCGCGCCGGCGTGCGACGGCTGGCCGAAGCCGTTCGCGGTGGACCGGCGGCCATCAGGGTCTCGGACGACATGCTCGGCGTCGCGTGGGGCAAGCTGCTGATCAACCTTAACAACGCGGTCAATGCACTGTCCGGTGAGACGCTGATCGATGAATTGAAGCAGCGAGATTATCGACGTGTCTTCGCGGCTTCGATGCGCGAAGGCCTTGACCTGCTGAAGCGCGCCGACATCAAGCCCGCAACGGTTGGCGAGGTCGATCCGGACACGCTGCCGCGGATGATCGATTCACCCGATTTCCTGTTCAACAACGTCTTCCTCAAGCGTTGGAAAATCGACGCGAAGGCGCGATCGTCGATGGCGGATGATCTTGCGGCAGGACGCAAGACCGAGATCGATTATCTCAACGGCGAGCTCGTGCAGCTTGCCGACCGCCTGCAACGGGCGGCCCCGGTCAACCGCGCGATCGTCGACCTGGTTCGCAAGGCCGAGGCAGGAGCTCCGCCTTTATCAGCCGCCGCCCTTCGGGCCGCAGTGCTCGGAAGCTAGCGGTACGTCGCTTCCGGCGTGAAGGCGTCGTCACCCGGGAGCGCCGCGACGGCCGCCTCGCGCTTCGTCCACGCATAAAAACCCAGCACGATCGCGACAAAGGCGACGATGCTGACCGGAACGGCCCAGGCATTTTCCTCGACAAGCGCCAGCGGAGCATCCTTGCCCGTCGCCGCAACGAGGCCGGCAAACACAACGCCGAACAGGCTTTCGCCGACGATCAGGCCGGTCGCCAGCAGAACGCCCATGCGTTGCGCGAATTCCGGGTTACGCTGCTTGACGGCCCATTTGTCGTAGAAGTGACCAAGGGCCGCGCCGACGGGGATGAGCAAGGTGAGGGCCATCGGGAGGTAGATGCCCATACCCACGGCCAGAGGCGGTAATGCTCCGCGCTTGGTTGCCTTGAGTACCTCATCGATAACGACGATTGCCACGCCGATTCCGGCGCCGAGCCCGATTAGGCCCCAATCTAGATTACCGCCAAGGACTCCCTGCGCGATCGCCGAGATCAACGCCGCCTGCGGTGCGGCCAGCGAATTGGCGGTGGCGCCCGGCGCCCCCTGGAAGCCAAACGCCGTGTTGAGCAAATCGAGGATCGGCGGGATGACGGCCGCGCCGAAGACGACGCCGAGCACGAGCGCAACCTGCTGACGCCACGGCGTCGCGTCGACCAGCTGACCGGTCTTCAGATCCTGCAGGTTGTTGTTGGCAATCGTCGCGACGCCAAAGATGACGGCCGTCACGAACAACGCGAAGGCGACAAGCGACTTTGAGGCGTCGCCGGTGACACCCGGGAACAGCGCGGCAAGGATCAACGCAATGCCCAGCACCGACAGGATGCCGACACCCGAGACCGGGCTGTTCGACGCGCCGATGAGGCCGGCCATGTAGCCAGTCACTGCGGCAATCACGACGCCCGCGATGAGGATATACAGGATGCTGACAAGGATCGTCGCCGTTGGAGTCGACGCAATCGGATCCGTGCCGGCGAAGGCGTAAAGCAGCAACGCGACGGGGATCATCAGGACGAGGATCGAGATACCCACGATGCCGATGGGAATATCGCGCTCGGTCAGTGGCAGCTCATCGCCTTTACCCGCCTTGCGGGCGCGGCTTGCGGCCAATGCATCGGTCACGCCCTTGATGATTGGACCGATGATTTTGAGCAGCGTCCAGATCGACGCGACGCCGATCGTCCCCGCGCCGATGAACCGTACCTTGTTGCGGAACACGTCGTTGACCCACGCGCCGACATCTGTGCCCGCAGGTTGTCCGGCCAGGGCCGTATAATGCGGCACCAGATAGACCCAGCTGATAAGCAGGCCGACGAACATCGCGATCCCGACAGTGAGCCCGACGAGGTGCCCGACACCGATGAGCAGCATGGACATGCTGCCCGACACGGCCGATCCCCCGGAACCGACCTTGAACGCTTTGGCGGCGTCCGCGACGAGCAGCCGCGTCTGTGCCAGCGCGGCGAACCCTGCGGAAGCGATCGAACTCCAGACGATCATGAGGAGGCCGCGACGGTTCTCCTCCGCGCCTCCGGCACCGGTACCGACTTTCAGCACCTCGGCAGCCGCGACACCTTCGGGAAACGGCAAATCAGTGCCGGTTACCAACGCGCGTCGAAGCGGCACCGAATACATCACGCCGAGGATTCCGCCGACGCCAATCACCGCGACGGACAGCCAGTAGGGAAACCCGGTCCACCAGCCCACCATGATGAGGCCGGGCAGTACGAACACGATCGCGGACAACGTACCGGCGGCCGAGGCGATCGTCTGGACGATGTTATTTTCCTGGATGGTGGAGTCGCGGAAGCTCCGCAGGACGGCCATCGAGATGACTGCAGCCGGAATAGAGGTCGCAACGGTCAGACCGATTTTGAGGCCTGCGTAGACGTTCGCCGCCGTCAGGACGACGGTCAGGATTGCGCCGAGGATGATACCGCGAAGCGTCAGTTCCTTGACGCTGCCACGCGGGTCAGCCGCACTTGCCATTGCTTAGTTCCCCTTGAGATCCGGACACGCGCCCGGGGGCGCCGGTGTCGAATGGCGACGAATGACCTGCCAGCGACCGTCTTCATTGACCCAAACATCGGACAGGACGACGCAATCCTCGATCGTTCGCCCCAGATATTTCAGCCGCCAGCGTGCATGGACGGTGCCGATCATAACGTCCTTGACGATCGTCGCATCGCGCACGTCGACGTCGATCGCGTCGACCTCGCGCCGCTGGATAGCTTCAAACCAATCGTCCCGGGTCATCAGGAATGGTCCAGTCGAACGTGTCCCGATCAGGACGAAGTCTTTGTGGACCAAAGATTGCAGTCGATCGAGGTCCCGAACGCACAGCGCCTTGCACCAGTCGCGCTCAAGCCCTTCGATCACTGCACAATTCTGGTCCGCCACTAGTCTCTCACTCCCACGCCCTTCTTAAGGCCCGACACGCATAAAGCGAATCTCTGTATCGTAGCGTTTCAGGACTAGGCCATTACGTCCAGTCTCAAGCGGCTCACGCTCGAAGTCCGCAGTGGTTAGATCGTTAGCGTGAAAGCGAAGGCGCAGGCGGTGCCCGTGCCTCGGGTCGAGGACGAACCGCCCAGCAGGCGTGCCGTAAACAGGTACCAGCAGTTCAAGAGCGGTGATCGATCTCCCGTCCGCCTCCACGCGCCCATCGGTGTCGGTCTCAACGAGCCTTTGTTCTTTGGACATGAAGTCCGTCGCAAGGGCCTGCATCCGGAAGCCGTTGCCCAGACCGGGCGATTCAAGCTGAAGAAAGATTTCGCCGGGCGGCGCAGGGTCGTCGCGGACTAGTTCGAACCTTGGACTTTTAGGACGCGGCTCAGTGGTGAGGCGCACGGCGCCGCCTTCGGACGTCCAGCGGCCTTCAGCATGCTCCGATACCGCGCCGTAATCGAGCTGGTAGCGGAATGTGCCGTTGGCGTTCAGCTCGAGCGCGGCGCCGACTTCCATTTGTTGCGCCTGATACAGGCCGGCGAGCGCCGCGACTGGCGCGAGGAGCAGGACCCCGGCGGCCAGCATCAGCGGCCGCGCATCAGCCCGCCGAGAATGCCGCGAAGGAGCTGGTTCCCCAGTGAACGCCCGACCGAGCTGGCCGCCGCGCGTGTGGCCGACTGGATCACCTTGTCGGCCATCGACGGGCGGGCGGCCTCACGGGCGGCGCGTGCATCGGCTTGGGCTTGGAGTCGATCACGCTGGGCCTGCAGCCGCTCCTGCTCACGCTGAAGCTTCAATTGCTCGCGTTGCGCAGCGGCATCGGCTTTCGCTTGTTCTGCCGCTTGCCGATCGGATTCGGTCTTCGCCTGCGCTGCGGCGGCCGCTGCGGCAGCCTCACTGGCCTTGGCCTGCAGCATTTCCTCTGCCGAATCCCGATCGACAAGCGCGTCATATTTGCTGCCGATGGCGTCGGTCGTGACTATGACTTGACGCTCCTGCGCAGTTAGAGGCCCGACTCTCGTCGACGGCGGCTTGATCAGCACGCGCTGCACCGGTTCCGGCGCACCGTCCGGCTGAAGCAGCGAAACCAGAGCTTCCCCGATCTTTAGTTCGGTAATCGCGCTGGCAACGTCGATCGCGGGATTGACCCGGAACGTGTCCGCCGCCGCCTTCACCGCCTGTTGATCGCGGGGGGTGAAGGCGTTGAGCTTATGCTGGATGCGGTTGTTGAGCTGTGCCGCGACCTTGTCGGGGATGTCGATCGGGTTCTGCGTGATGAAATAGACGCCAACGCCCTTCGATCGGATCAGGCGAACGACCTGCTCAACTTTTTCGAGGAGGCCCGGGGGCGCATCGTCGAACAGGAGATGAGCTTCATCGAAGAAGAAACAGAGGATCGGCTTGTCGGGGTCGCCGATCTCCGGAAGCACTTCGAATAGCTCGCTGAGGAGCCATAAAAGAAACGTCGCATAAAGCCGGGGGCTGGCCATCAGCTTGTCGGCGGCGAGGATATTGACGATCCCGCGCCCGCTATCGTCGAGTCCGATGAAGTCGTGCAGGTCGACCGCGGGCTCACCAAAGAAATGGTCGCCGCCCTGGCTACGAAGCTGAAGCAGCGAGCGCTGGATCGAGCCGATCGATTGCTTGGAAACGTTGCCGTACTGCAGGGTCAGCTGGTCGGCTTCCTCGCCGCAGTGGACGAGCATCGACTGTAGATCGTCAAGGTCGAGCAGCAGCAGCCCTTCCTTGTCGGCAACGTTGAAGGCGATGTTGAGCACGCCTTCCTGCACGTCATTGAGATTCATCAGGCGCGACAGCAGCAGCGGACCCATCTCGCTAACGGTCGTGCGGATCGGATGCCCTTGTTCACCGAACAGATCCCAGAATTGCACCGGCGTGTCATGGTAGGACCAGTCGGTCATCCCGACGTCCGCCGCGCGCTGGGCAAACACCTCATGCATCTTCGACGTCGGCGATCCCGCCATCGCGAGACCGGAAAGGTCACCTTTGACGTCCGCGACGAAGGTGGGAATGCCGGCTGTCGACATGCCTTCGACAATGCCCTGAAGGGTTACCGTCTTCCCCGTGCCCGTGGCACCGGCGGCCAAGCCGTGCCGGTTGGCGCGTTTCAGCTCGAGGTTCTGCGCATTGGCGCCGCCGCTCTCGGCGCCGATGAAGATGCCACTATCGCTCACGCCTTACCTCCGGTTCGGGACTTCGCTAGCAACGGCTGTAGCGCAATCCCGAACGGGAGTGGAAGCGCCTAACGATTGGTGATGTCGACGCCGACGAACGCCTCAGGGGCGGTCCCGCGCTTGACCAGCAGCAGCACGCTCGACCGTCCAGCCTTGCGGGCCGCGTCAACCGCGGCAACGACCTGAGCCGGAGAACTCACGGGCTGGTTATTGATCGACACGATCAAGTCGCCTTGCTGCAAGCCCTTGTCCGCCGCCGGCGAATTGCCGTCGACGCGCGTAATCAGCACGCCCTGCGCGGTCGGCGGCAGATTGGCGGCCCTCGCTGCTTGCGGCGTGAGCGGCGTCAGGGACAGGCCGAGCGCCCGCTGCGGGGTCGTCGCCCCGCCGGGACCGGTCGCGGTATCGCCGGTGCCACCACCGGACATCTTGGCGAGGGCTTCCTCGGTCGGCCGCTCGGTCACCTGCACGGTCACCGTCGCGCGCTTGCCGCCACGGATGATCTCCACGGGAATGCGCGAGCCAACCTGCGTGTTGGCGACAAGGTAGGATACGGTCTGGTCGGGAGTCACGGCCTGGCCATTCACACGCACGATGACATCGCCCTGTTGCAGCCCAGCACGCGCGCCCGGCGTGCCAGGCACAACCGCGCGAACGAGTTCACCTGTGTCCTTGGCGATGCCCAGCGCGGGCGCGAGGTCCTCGTCGACCGGCTGCAGGCTGACACCGAGATAGCCGCGCGAAGGGCGCTGACCCTTGCGTAGAGCTTCGATCACCGGCCGTGCGAGTTCGGTCGGAATCGCAAGTCCAATGCCGACCGAGGCACCGGTCGGTGAGATCAACGCCGAATTGATCCCGATGACGTTGCCGTTCAAATCGAACATGGGGCCGCCGCTGTTACCCATGTTGATAGCCGCATCGGTCTGGATGTAGCGGTCGTAGGCGCCGACGCCGGTGATTCCACGATGCAGAGCGGAAATGATGCCGGCGGTGACGGTACTGCCGACCCCATAGGGATCGCCGATCGCGATAACCCAGTCGCCCACGCGCGCCTTGGTGCTGTCACCCCAATTCACATAGGGCAGGTTGCGGCCGTCGATCTTGAGCAGGGCGAGATCCGACGTCTCGTCGCGGCCGACGATCTTCGCCGGATATTCGCGGCGGTCGGTCGTCGTGATGGTGACGGTATCGACCGTCCCAGTGCCGGTTACGCCCTGGATCAGGTGGTTGTTGGTAACGACGTAGCCGTCGGGCGAAATGATGAACCCGGAGCCCAGCGAACCCGCTTCACGGGTGCGCGGCTGGCTGCCGCCGCCGCTGCTATTGTCGTTGCTGCCCTGGCCGTTGGGGTCGAAGCGCCGGAAGAATTCTTCGAATGGATCGGACTGCTGCGCCTTCACCGGCACGCGCTGCTTGGTCGAGATGTTGACCACCGCGGGCTGCAAGCGCGCCACGAGGTCGGCGAAGGACATCGGTGCGCCCGGCCGCGGCGCCAGCGCCGTTGTGCCCGGCCCATTTTGCGCGACCTGGGCACCGGCTTCACCGGTGGCGAGAGAGAATACCGATCCCCCGAGCAACAGGGCCGTAGCGACCCCATAGGCGTAGCGCACTTTTCCGGACTCCTTCGACCTCATCGATACTCCATCATTCGGGGGTGGACGCAAGGGGCGCTAAAGGCCGCCAGTCGCCTTAACGACAATTGAACGCGGCCACGGTTCCCTCGCCTAACGCGCTCTTCCAGAGAATTCCTTCAGATAGTCGTTCTGCGGCGACAAAATGATGGTCGTGGGCGACGCCTTTTCCTGGCCATCGCCAACGAACGTTGTCTGGTAGCTCTGCATCGCCCGGTAGAAATCATAGAAATCCGGATCCTTGCCGAAGCTGGCGGCGTAGGTCTTGGCCGCGTTCGCGTCCGCCTCGGCGCGGATGATCTGCGCCCGCTTGGCGCCCTCCGCGCGGATCGATCGCGCTTCCTGCTCCCGCGCGGTGCGCATGCGGTCAAATGCGGAGGACAGCGGCGCGCCATCGGGCAGGTCGGTGCGCTTAATGCGAACGTCGAGGACTTCGACGCCATATTGCCGCGCGATCCGGTTTAGCGACGTCCGCACGTCGTTCATGATGCCCTGCCGTTCCGGCGTCAGGAGCTGCGCGAATTCAATGCGGCCGAGCTCGTTGCGGACTTCCGAGCCAAGAATCGGACGGAGCTGCTCGGTCAGTTGCTGCTCGTTGCCGGCGCGAATGTACATCAGCAGCGGGTCGACGATGCGATAGCGGGCGAAGGCGTCGACCTGCAGACGGCGCTGGTCGGTCGACAGCACCTGCTGGCGCTGCATGTCGACATTCTGGACGCGCTTATCGATCCACACCAGCTGCTCGACGAACGGAATGCGCCAGCTGATGCCGGCCCCGGCACCGCCGATCGGGCGTCCAGCCTCATACTTGCCAAGGATGCGCACCGGCTTGCCGAAGCGGACCACCACGGCCTGCTTGGTTTCCGGGATGATCGGAAAGCTACCGAGCAGCACGAACAGCGCCAATAGCGCGATGACCGCAGCCATCATCGGGTGACGACGGATCGTATCGGTCATTGCGCGCGCTCCGGTGCCGGCGGCTGCTGACCGTTCTTGAGTTGCGGCAGCGGCAGGTAGGAGTTGACGCCGGGCGCCTCGATCACGGTCTTATCGACCTTGGAGAGCACCTGCTCCATCGTTTCGTAGTACATACGCTTACGGGTGACCTCCGGCGCTAGCCTGTACTGCTCATACACCTTGTCGAACGCCGTCGCCTCACCTTGCGCCTTCTGGCCGAGCTGAAGCGCATAAGCGTTCGCATTGTTGATGTAGGTCTGCGCGTCCTGCTGGGCCGCGGTGACCTGCTTGAAAGCGTCGTTCACGGCGTCGGGCGGGTCAGCCTGCTTGATGGCGATACCCTGCACCTGGATGCCCGATCGATAGGAATCGAGGATTCGCTGCATGTTCTCCGCGACCTGAGTCTCGATTTCGGCCCGTCGGTCACCCATCGCGTCATTAAGGCTGACCTGGCTGATCACCGCCCGCATGGCGCTCTCGGCGACTTCCCGGATCGTCTCATCCGGCTGGTCCATCTGGAACAAATAGCGCTCCGGATTGCGGATATTCCAACGCACCGAATAGGCCAGGTCGAGCAGGTTCTGGTCGCCCGTCAGCATGAGGTCGTCCGAACCTTCAGTGCCCATGTCGATAGAGCGAATGTTCTCGACGTCGATCTTGGCAACGCGCTCGATCGGCGATGGCAGCGTGAAGCTGACGCCAGGCCCGAGTGTACGGCTGTAGCGGCCGAACTGGGTCACGACACCGCGCTGGCCAGGGGAAATCGCATGAAAGCTCGTGAACAGCAGCCAAAGGAGGACCAGGGCAATGACGCCCCAGACGATGAGCGTACCCGGCGGTCGGCCTGGAATATGCCCGCCACCATCACCGCCAAGCCGCGCGCGGCCGCGACGCAACAATTCGTCCAGCGAGGTGACGTTGGCGCTTCGGATACCGGCGCGCCGACCGCTCTTCGGAGCGTCGCCCCACGGATTGCTCGCCTTGCCGCTATCACTGTCAGGCGTCGGATCCTCTCCGCCGTCGCTGCCGCTCGAGCCCCAAGGGCCCTTGGTATCCGCGAACAGGCCGCGAACGCGGCTGCCCCACCCCGTAAGAATGTCCATCGCGGCGAATATAGAGGCCCTCGGCGCGAAAAACAGTGGCAAGCGCTACGGGCCTTCTTATGTGGCCGTGATGAACGATATCGCACGACTACCCCATGCGACACGCATCCGATCAAGCCGTGTCGCTGATGGCATAGCGACCATCATCATCGATGCGACCGGCCTCAAGGATAACGAGGCAAAAGCTGTCGAGGATGAGGTGCGTGCCGCGGCGCTGACGGGTCCGGGAATTCGCGAGGCGCGCATCGCGATGACAGCGGCCCAAATTTCCAGGACCATGATCGCCATCGGCAGCGGCAAGGGCGGCGTCGGCAAGTCTACGGTATCGACCAACCTAGCCATCGCGCTCGCGCGGGCGGGCAAGAAAGTCGGCTTGATCGACGCCGACGTCTATGGCCCTTCCCAGCCAACGTTGCTCGGCAACAGCGCCAAGCCGATCGCGGAGAATGAGAAGCTTATCCCCGTCGAGGCGCACGGAATTCGATTCCTTTCCCTCGGGCAGCTAGTGTCGCCGGGCCATGCCCTCGCATGGCGCGGGCCGATGGCAACTGGCGCATTGACCAATCTCATCGAGGCGGACTGGGGCGACGCCGAGCTGCTGCTCGTCGACATGCCACCCGGCACCGGGGACGTGCAGCTGTCCCTGATCCAGAAATCGCGTCCGGCAGGCGCGGTGATTGTGTCGACCCCGCAGGACCTGTCACTGATCGACGCGCGCCGCGCAGTCGACCTGTTCAACAAAACCAGCGTGCCTGTGCTCGGCGTCATAGAGAATATGGCGGTCTACACCTGCCCGCACTGCGGCGAGGCTTCACATCCGTTCGGCACAGGCGGCGCTGAGCAGGCCGCGTCGGATATGGGGATTCCGTTCCTCGGCCGCTTGCCCCTGTCTCTGAAGGTCCGGGAAGCATCCGATGCGGGCGTTCCGCCAGCGCTCGGCGACGGTCCCGAGGCTGAAGCCTTCGCCGCACTCGCCGCGCAACTGTTGGCCGCAGTGGCGCATTGAGGCCCGCAACAGGAGGACAGCAATGCCGCTGACGCGCGACGAAGACATCGCTCAATTGCTCACGAAAGCCCGGACGATTGCCATGGTCGGCGCCTCCGATCGCCCGGATCGCGCCTCGTACGGCGTTATGAAATTCCTGCAGGACCACGGCTATCGCGTCCTGCCGGTCAATCCGCAGATCACGGGGGAGCATGTGCACGGCGAGTTCGTCTGGCGGGAGCTGGCGCAGATCGGCGTGCCGATCGATATCGTCGACATCTTCCGGCGCCCGGAAGCCGCTGCTGAGGCGGTCGATCAGGCCATTTTCGTCGGCGCCAAGGCCGTCTGGATGCAACTGGGCGTCATCAACGAGGACGCGGCGGCAAAGGCAGAGGCGGCTGGGCTGAAGGTGGTCATGGACCATTGCCCAAAGATCGAGATCGCGCGGCTTGGTCTGCCGCGTGTAGGCGCAGAGGCCTAAGCGGCTGCCACTGTCATTTCGGGCACCAAGATCGTCGGGGCATCGATGCCGCGCCGAAATTCGAGATCGCTTGCCGGCTCCAGGGTCGCGAACATGTCGATGAGGTTCGACGCAATGGTGATTTCAGCAACCGGCTCCGCAATTTCGCCACCGCGAATCATGAATCCGACTGCACCGCGGCTATAATCGCCGGTCACGCCGTTCACCCCCTGACCGATCAGTTCGATGATCAGGACAGCCTCGGGAACGGAAGCGAACATCTGGTCCCGTCTCCGTGATCCCGCAGCCATATAGAGATTGCTGGGACTGGCGCCCGGCGCTCCGCCGGCGCCACGCGCCGCATGGCCCGTCGGCTTGATGCCCAATTGCCGGGCCGATGCGGTTTCCGCAATCCAGCTCGCCAGCACGCCGTTTTCAACCAGCGCCTGACGGGACACGCGCAACCCTTCTCCGTCGAATGGACGAGACCGCAACCCACGGGCGCGAAGCGGATCGTCGACGATCTCAACACCAGATCCGAAGACGGCTGCGCCGAGCTTGTCCTGCAGAAAGCTCGTCTTGCGCGCGACCGATGCGCCACTGATCGCTGCCGAAAAATGACCAAGCAGGCTGCTCGACACGCGCGGGTCGAAGAATATCGGATATTTGCCCGGGCGTGGGCGCTGCGGGTCGAGCCGCGAGACAGCGCGCTTCCCCGCCCGCCTACCTAGTTCCTCCGAATCGTCGAGTTGGTCGAGGTACCGAACGCTGTGCCAAGCGTGATCGCGCTGCATGGACGACCCTTCGCCGGCGATGACGCCGACGGAGCAGCCATGCCCGCTTGCCTCATAAGCGCCAGAGAAGCCGCCTGAGGTTGCCAAGGCGATGACGGATGCGGAGGCACTCGCGCCGGCGCCGCTGGAATTATTGACGCCTTCAACTGCGAGGGCTGCGTTCTCCGCCGCAAGTGCGCGGGCCCGGAGCTGTTGCGGGTCGGGGTCGATGCCGTCGCCGCTTTCTAGAACGGGGATGTCCGGACCTTGCAGCAGCTCGGCCGGCGCGAGCCCGGCAAAGGGGTCCTCCGGCGCTTCGCGGGCCATCGCGAGGCAGCGCTCGACCAAGGTCGACAGTGCATCATCCGATAGATCCGAGCTGGCCACCGTCGCGGAGCGCTGCCCGTCGAACAGCCGCAGGCCGATCTGCGCGCCTTCCGACCGGCTGACGCTGTCGATCTCGCCCAGGCGGACCTGAACGCCGGACGATCGGTCAGCGGCGTAGAGCGCGTCCGCGGCGCTGGCGCCCGCAGCAATGCCGCGTTCGACCAGTTGCTCGGCGATGCGGCAGGCGTCTTGAGGATTCAGCATGGCCGGCGCCTAGCGCGCGGAAACGCCGACGACCAGCATGGCCAGAAATACGAGCAGGCCGCACCAACGATTCGAACGGAAAAGTCGCAGCGCGAGTTCGCCGTCGGCAGGATCAGCCCGCAACGCTTGGCTGGCGAGGTGCAAGGCTGCGGGCACCAAGGCCGCCAGCGCGAGCCAATCCGGCCGAACGCTCCACAAGGCCGCACCCCACAACGCGATGGCCAGCGCGTAGAAAATGCCGACGCCAACCGCAGCGCGAGCCCCCAGCCTTCGCGCCGAGGACTTTACGCCGACCAGAGCGTCATCCTCTTTGTCCTGGATCGCATAGAGCGTGTCGTAGCCCACCACCCAAGCGATGCTGCCGAACCACAAGAGGAGGGCGGGCAGGTCGAACGTTCCGCGCACGGCGGGCCAGCCGACCAGCGCCCCCCACGAAAAAACGAGTCCCAGCCAGGCCTGCGGCCACCAGGTGATGCGCTTCATGAACGGATAAGCGGCCACCGGCGCAACGCTGCCGAGCGCAACGGCCGCTGCAAGCCAGTTGAGCTGCAGCAGCACGACGAGACCGATACCGCACAGGAGAGCGATGAGCATCGCGGCCGCTCCCGCGGACACACGTCCACTCGCCAGGGGACGCAAGCGTGTTCGTTCCACCTGCCGATCGAGGTCGCGATCAACGAAATCGTTGTAAACACAGCCCGCACTGCGCATCGCGAACGCGCCCAGCGCGAACCAGACCAGAAGGCTCCAGCGCCCATCGACAACCGCCAGTGCGACGCTCCATGCGCAGGGCCAATAGAGTAGCCACGTGCCGATTGGCCGGTCGAGCCGCATCAGCGAGGCATAGGGCCGCAACCGCGGAGGCAGCGCGCCGATCAGGCCGCGCCGCTCGCTGTCGGGAACGATGTCGGTGGTGGCGGTCACGCCCGGCGGGTTAGCGCCGGGCGCGGCACCGTCAATGCAGCTTAGCGGTTGCTGCCGCCGCTGAGATCGGTCGCTGGCTTGCCGACGCTGTACGATTCGCTCGATTGCCGGGAGATTCGCGCCTCTTCATCAGCTTGGTGAAAGCTCGCGGCAGCCTCATCCATGCGCGCGTTAGCGTCGTTCATCATCGCTCCAGCGCTGGACATGGTGACCTGCGTTTGCACGTCCTTCTTCAACGCTTCATCGAACGGTCGGCCGGTTAGCTTTGCATCGACGGCTTCGGCGGCAAGCCGCTGGATCTGGTTCTTGATCAGCCGCCGCGCGTCGTCGTTGCGCCAATGATCGCCCGGCGCTGTGCCGTCGACATAGTAGACGTTCACGACGCTCGCGTTGTCGCCCTTCGGATCGATCTTGGCGATGATCCGGCCGATGTCCTCGCCTTCGTGCGTGAATTGCCAGACGACCGCGTTGTCGCCGGGAATGGATTCGAAGCTGGCGTGAACCGGATTGAGCCCGCCAGGCAGCGAGTCCATGCCAGGTGCCGTGCCGATCGAGCTGAGAGCCTCGAACGCCTGCACCGGCGCCACTTCGTAGGTCGTGCCGCCGCATGCGCTGAGCAGCAACGCAGCAATGCCGATGAATGTCTTACGCATGGTGTTCCCCTGTTCCCCTGTTAATCACGTCGAAGGTTGGTCATCGGTCGCGTGACCGCATCATTGGGCCGCGTTGCCGCAGCCATGCTGTCGCCAGCCGAAGTCGGAAGGCGGGCGGAACCGCCAAAGTCTCCGTTGCCGACGCCGGAACTCTTCAGTTGCTCGGCGACGCCCTGAAACATCTGCTGCGTCACCTGGCCGATTTCCTGCACCTGCTCGGGATGCGCCCGCGCATTGGCTGCGAAGGCCTGGAGCGCGCGACCTGGATCGGCGGTACGGCCATCCAGCGCGGCATCGACGCGCTCGTAGAAGCTGGTCTCGGCATAGCTGCGCATGAATTTGGTCGACATCAGACGATCGCCGAAGCCGCCGTCGATGCTGCCGTTGCGATAGGACAGGAAGACGCGCGTACGGTTCGGGCCTTCGGATCGAAGCGTTGCTGTAAAGCTGCCGGCAAGACGGTTGCCGGCCAAGGCGTTCCAGGTGAGCGTGTTGCCGACTTCGGTGGGACTGCTCACCGAGCCCCCCGTGGCGGCCGAGGTATCCGCGCTGAGGTCGATCGCCTCGAGCCGCATGCGCGCGTCGGGGAGCGAAAGGTCATAAACCTGCCCGCGATCAAAGGCGCCGCCCGCGTAAAGGCCGCCGACAGCCAGGCCCGATGCAGTGATGGCTGTCAGTGTCTTCACGCGAACCTGCCGTTGCCCAAACCAGCGGCACGGGCATGTAAGCGATTAATGTTAGCAAACCGATAATTGCGCCCGCGGGCAAAGGGCTTAATTCGAGCACATGCCCGCGACGCCAGCCTGGCCGCCAAAGAGTTTGCCGCGCTTATTCGTGCGGGAGCCGCTGGCACCTGCCGGAGACGTGACCCTGGACCCCGGGCAAGCGAATTACCTCGGCAACGTCATGCGCCTGGGCATCGGCGCAGAAGTGCTCGTTTTTGACGGTTCGTCCGGCGAGTGGCTGGCACGCGTGGCGGACGTCGGCAGGAAGCGGATGACGCTTGCAGTCGAACGCCAGACGCGGGTCGCCGAGACGATCCCTGACGTTTGGCTCGCATTTGCGCCGGTAAAGCGCGCGCAAACGGATTGGCTGGTGGAGAAGGCGACTGAACTTGGCGCTGCGCGGCTCCTGCCCGTCATTACCCGGCGGACCGTTGCCGAGCGGGTAAAGCTGGATCGGTTGCGATCGATCGCGATCGAAGCCGCGGAGCAATGCGGCCGCACAATCTTGCCGCGCATCGAGGACCCCGCGACGCTCAAGAAGCTGCTCGACGATCGAGATCCAGACCGCGCGCTTTACTTCGCTGACGAGACTGGTGGCTGTCGCGCGCAGGAGGCTTTCAGGCCCGGTTCGGCACTCATATTAGTGGGTCCCGAGGGCGGGTTCACCGAAAATGAAGGTGAGATGATCCGATCGGCGGCCAACGTAAGTGCGATTTCGCTCGGCCCGCGCATCCTTCGTGCCGAGACTGCGGCGCTGGCGGCACTTGCCGCCTGGATGTCGGCTGTCGGCGACTGGCGATAAGCAAAACCGGTTCGCCCATAAAACCTATTTGCTGGCGCGTGGTCGCGGGCGGGGCTAAGCGCCGCCGACCATGACGCAACGAACTGACACCGGTGAAAGTCCGCTGATCGAGAGCCGCGACGATCTGCTGTCGGTGTTTTCCGGCGGCGAGAAACCGGCGGAGCGCTGGCGGATCGGCACCGAGCACGAGAAGTTCGTATACAGAATCGCCGATCATCGCGCGCCGTCTTATGACGAGGCCGGCGGCATCCGCGATCTGTTGAACGGCCTGACCGAATATGGCTGGGAGCCGGTGATCGAGGGCGGCAATACTATCGCGCTGTCCGGCAAGGACGGCACGATCAGCCTGGAGCCCGCGGGGCAATTCGAGCTGTCGGGCGCACCGCTCGAAAATCTGCATGAGACGTGCGCCGAAGCGGCCCGGCACCTGGAGCAGTGTAAAACGGTTGGCGAGAAGCTCGGGCTCGGCTTCCTCGGGCTCGGCATGTGGCCGGACAAGACGCGTGCCGAGCTGCCGATCATGCCCAAGGGCCGCTACAAGGTCATGCTCAACTACATGCCGAAGGTCGGCAACCTCGGCCTCGACATGATGCTGCGCACCTGTACCATTCAGGTTAATCTGGATTACGCATCCGAGGCCGACATGGTGAAGAAGTTTCGGGTCGGCCTCGCGCTCCAGCCGGTCGCCACCGCGCTTTTCGCCAACTCGCCGCTCACCGAAAGCAAGCCCAACGGCTACAAGAGCTTCCGCAGCCACATCTGGGAAGACACCGACCCCGACCGAACCGGCATGCTGCCGTTCGTGTTCGAGGATGGCTTCGGGTACGAGCGCTACTGCGACTATATGCTCGATGTGCCGATGTACTTCGTCTACCGCGACGGCCAGTACATCGATGTCGCGGGTGAGAGCTTCCGTGCCTTCCTCGCCGGCAAGCTGCCGCAACTACCCGGCGAGAAGCCGACGCTGACGGACTGGGTCGATCATCTTTCCACGGCATTCCCCGAGGTCCGGCTCAAGAGCTTCCTCGAGATGCGCGGCGCCGACGGCGGACGCTGGGGCCGGATCTGTGGTCTCCCGGCGCTCTGGGTTGGCCTGCTCTACGACGATCAGGCGCTGGACGCAGCCTGGGACCTGGTGAAGCACTGGCACATCGACGGCCGTGAGAAGCTGCGCCACGACGTTCCTCGCCTTGCGCTCGACGCAGTAACGCCGGACGGCGAGAGCATGCGCGAGTTCGCGGGCCGCGTGCTCGACATCTCCGCCAGCGGGCTCACGAACCGCGCCCGACTTAATAGCGCCGGCGACAATGAGGGCGGCTTCCTGGATCCGCTGCGCGAGGTCGTCAGCACGGGCGCGACGCCGGCCGACCGCCTGCTGCAGAAATTTCAGGACGAATGGGGCGGCGACGTTTCCCACATCTACGAGGAGTTCAGCTTCTGATGGACGCGATCACGCCGCAGCGCCGGACGCTCTACCCAGCCATCGAGCCCTATGAGACCGGCATGCTCGACGTCGGCGACGGGCATCGGCTTTATTGGGAACTTAGCGGAAATCCTGACGGCAAGCCGGCGGTGATGCTCCACGGCGGTCCCGGCGGCGGATCGAGCCCTGATCACCGGCGCCAATGGAACCCCGAAAAGTACAAGATCCTGGTGTTCGACCAGCGCGGCTGCGGCAAATCGACGCCTTATGCCAGCCTGGAGAACAACACGACCTGGGACCTGGTTGAGGATATCGAGAAGCTCCGCACGCAGGTCGCGAAAGTCGACAAGTGGCAGGTGTTCGGCGGCAGTTGGGGATCCACCCTCTCCCTGGCTTACGCCGAGAAATATCCGGAGCGCGCGACCGAGATCATCCTTCGCGGCATCTTCCTGTTCGACCAGTACGAGATCGACTGGATGTACAAGGAAGGCGGCGCGTCGCAGGTCTATCCCGACAAGTTCGCCGAGTTCCTCGCGCCGATCCCCGAGTCCGAGCACGGCGACCTCGTCGCGGCCTACGCGCGACGCCTGACCGGCGACGACAAGGCCCAGCTGGAAGCCGCGAAGGCGTGGAGCAAATGGGAAGGCGACATCGTCACCCTGCTACCCAGCCCCTCGACAATCGAGCATTTCACTAGCCCCGATGTCGCCGTCGCGGTCGCCCGCATCGAGAACCATTACATGGCGAACAACGGCTGGTTCGAGGAAGGTCAGCTACTCCGCGACGCGGCGAAGCTGAAAGGCATCCCGGGCGTCATCGTCCAGGGCCGTCACGACACTTGCACCCCCCCGGCCGCGGCGTGGAAGCTCAAGCAGGCGTGGCCCGAGGTGGAGTTGAACATCATCCCCGACGGCGGGCACCTGTTCAGCGAGCCGGGCGTGCTCGACGGCCTGATCCGCGCGACGGACAAGTTCGCTGGACTTTAGTCGCCCGGGCGGTACGTCCGCTCAATGTGCCCCTTCAGCTGGTCGGGGTAATAATAGACTTCCCGCAAATCGCCTGAGGCGTAGCGCTGCGCTTCGTCGTTGAAGTGCGGCGAGGCGGGATTGCCGCTTTCGCCGCCGGCCGTGACCGCGCGGGCGCGGACGTGGTCCTGATTGAATTGGACGACGGCGACAAAGCTGTTGCCGTTAGTGCCGTACCAGCGCAGGGTACCCGGCTTCTGAGACGCGCCGAAGGACGCTAGCGAACCCCAGCGGTTCGACGTGAAGCCGACGGGGATGCTCGGCGCCTTGTCGTCGAAGGGTGAATCGATCAGCGGCGAGATACGCTGGAAGCGGTTGACCTCGCCCCACGGCACGCGCCAGCCGCCGAAGTTGCGTTGCAGGCGATCGACGGCGCGAACCATGGCGTCCAGTTTCTCGTTCGCGGAGAGCCGCTCCATGTGCCGGAACATGTTGTCCTGATCGTTCCATTTGCGCGAGCTAACCAGCTTGGCGAGCTCCTCGCCCCAGAAATTGGCAAGCGTGTTGGGCGCCGAGGTGACCGACCAGCGGCCATCCCAGGCCGCGAGTGCGGCGATCGGTTCGGCAAGGCGCGCGCGGCGCGGATCGGTCTGCGCGAGTCCGCGCCAGCCTTGCACGAGCATCGGCACCAGCGCTTCGAATGCAGGCTGTGCGCTGTCGTAGGCAGCGGCCTGCAAGCGATCCATCGACCAGCGGCCCGGTTGTGAAAGCAGCCGCGTCGCGTGAACCGTGCGGTAGTTCGCCCCAGCCATGTCGAGATAGGCCGGATAGTTGCCCGGGCGCGGCGATTCCGCACCCGCGGCCGAATAGAGCCAGTCATTGCTGTTGAAGAGCCAGCCCGTTCGCGGGCGAATAGTATTGGGTAATTCGGATACCGCGTGCAGCCCGCGCCAGTCGGTTCGCGGGTCGCTGCCATCGACCGGCTTGGTGTAGTCGAAGCGATTGTCGCGGCGCGGCATGAACTGCGGCGCCAGCAAGGCGATATCGCCCCGCGTGTCGGCAAAGACGGTGTTGTTCGAACTATTGGCCTTGAACTCGGCGACCTTCATGAAGCTCGGCAGATCGGTGGTCTTGGTGCGGAGGAAGCTCTGCTGCAGCGCTTCGACCGGCTTGTTCATCATCGCAAAAGCGATCCACCGGCCGCCGTCGTCGCGAACAATCGGTCCATGGTGCGTGCGATAGGTAATGAAGCTGCGCGTCGCCACGCGACCGCTTGCGGTGCGATAGCGCAATGTGATCGGCCGGACGCCAAGTGACCGACATTCGGTCCCGTAACGGTAGCAGCGCGCAGCGCCGCGTCGCTCGACCCGTTCTGCGAACTCGTCAACATTGTCGACGCCGCTCGACGTGTGCATCCAGCCCGCCTGGGCGTTGAAGCCCTGATAGATGAAGAACTGGCCCCAGGTTGCCGCCCCGTAGGCGTTGAGCCCTTCGTCGCTCGTCATCTGCAACTCGGACCGGAAGTAAAAGCTGGTGTGCGGGTTGATCAGCAACAGCGCGCCGCCGTCCGTCAGCTTGGGCGAAATCGCGATGCCGTTCGACCCGCGCGGCTCGGTATCCGGGGCAGCCAGCGCCAGCCGCTTCCCTCCGTAGAAGGCGGCGAGCCCCTTGAGGTCGATGCGCTCGATATCGCCGCCGATGCTGCCTTCGGTGAAACTTAGCGCCATCCATGGCTCGAACCGCGTCAGCACGCGCGGTTTCACCGTCGAATGCGTCGCCAGGAAGTAATTCAACCCGTCCGCCCAGGCGTCCATCAACCGCCGCATCGACTGCGGGCTGCGCCAGTAATCGGCCTTGAGCTCACTTTCGCTGACGTAAAGTCGCGCGCGCAGATCCTGCCAGATCGCCTTCTCGCCTTCCGCCTCCGCGGTGCGGCCCAGGTTCGTCAGGTAATTGGCCTCAATGCGCGGAAAGTCGTCCTCGGCTTGAGCGTAGATCATGCCAAACACTGCGTCGGCGTCGGTCTTGCCGCGAACGTGGGCGATGCCCCAGTCGTCACGCGTGATCGTGACACGCGCTGCCTGCTCCTTCCATTCGCGCATGCCGTGCGCGGGAATCGGCAAAGTTGCGGCGATGAGGGAATAAGCGAGCGGCAGCAGCGCGGCGGCGGTGGTCTTACGCATCCGGCAATGCTTGCTTGGCCTTGCCCCAGCCAGCAAGCAGTTTCGATGCTGCGCGCTTCAACAATTCGTCCGCGTCGCGGATCGTGAAGTGGTTGCCGCCCTGGTATTTGTCGAGTTCTTCCCACGCGATGGGCGCCGCCACCGGCGCACCTTCGCGGGCGCGCACGGAGAAGGGCATCACCGCCGTCGCCCCGCGCTGATTGCGCAGCCAGTCGAGGAAGATCCGCTCCTTGCGTTCGACCTTGCGAATGTTGGCGGTGAACATCTTGGGCTCCGCTTCGGCGATCGCGCGGGTGAAACGCTCCGCGAAGCTCTTCACGGTCGGCCAGTCGCGCGTCTGGTCGAGCGGCGCGACAACGTGGAGCCCCTTCCCGCCTGACAGCAGCGGAAAGGTTTTAAGACCGAGATCTCCGAGCAGCGCCTTCAGCCGCACCGCCGCTTCCTTCACCATCGCGAAATCCAAACCGACGTCCGGGTCGAGGTCGAATACCAGCCGGTCGGGATATTCGACCTTGTCGACCTTGCTGCCCCAGCCGTGGAATTCAATCGTGCCCATCTGCACGCAGGCGAGCAGGCCCTGGATGTCGTCGAAGTAGAGGTAGTCCTCGAAGTGCCCGTCCTTCTCCTCGATCGGGATTTGTTTGACGTGCGGACCGAAGGTGCCTTTGTCGTGCTTCTGGAAAAAGCCCTCACCGGTCCGGCCACTCGGGTAGCGGATGATGGTCATCGGGCGATTTGCGCTGTCGACCATGATCAGCGGCTCGACCGTCGCATAATAGTCGGCGAGGTCTTTCTTGGTGACGCCGAGCTCGGGGAAAATGACGCGGTCGGGGCTGCTGATGTCGATCCCGAAATCCTCCGCCGTCGCTGACTTCTTTGTGCGCCGCGCGGGCCTCTGCTCGGTCTTGGTCAAATGCTTGGGCACTTCGCGCACCACGTCCTTGGCCGGCTTGTCCTCGCGCAGTCCAACGAAGCTGGGGTGGCGGAGGATGCCTTCGTCGGTAAACTCGGTGAAGTTGATTTCGGCGACCAGCTTGGGCTCGATCCAGTGCGCGCCCTTGCGGTCGGCGCGCGGCACTTCGACTGCCGCCTTGTCGATGGCGAGCGGCGCCATGCGCTCCATCATCTCTTCGATCAGCGCGGCGTTGAATCCGGTCCCAACCTTGCCCGCATAGGTCAGCGTGCGGCCCTTCTTGGCGGCGAGCAGGAGCGAGCGGAAACCGCGCCTTTTGTCGCTTTCCGACCAACCGACGATGACGAACTCCTGGCGCTGGATGCACTTGATCTTGAGCCAGTTGCGCGTGCGGGTGCCGCTGTAGGTCGCGCTCGCCTTCTTTGAGATGATGCCCTCGCCGCCGGACTTGCAGACCGCAGCGAACATCTCCTCGCCGCGGCCGATGATGTGGTCGCCGTAGATGATCGGCGGCGATACGCCTTCGAGCAGTGCCGCCAGCCGCTCCTTGCGCTCGATGTTGGGCAGCTTGCGGATGTCCTTGCCGCCTTCGACCAGCAGGTCGAACGCATAGAACGCAAGCGGCGCGCCGCCGCCTTTCAGCGTTGACTGCAACAGCTGGAAGCTCGGCTTTCCTTCGTCGTCGAGCGCGACCGCTTCGCCATCGATCAGCGACCCGGCGGGTAGCCGCGCCGCCGCCTTCACCAGCGACTTGAACTTGTCGCTCCAGTCGAGGCCATTGCGGGTGTAGGCCGTGGCGACCCCGTCCCCGACGCTGATCAGCAACCGGTATCCGTCATATTTAATCTCGTGGATCCATGACGTGCCGGGTGGAACGTCGTCGACCAGCGTCGCCAGCTGCGGCTGCTCGAACGGCGGTGGCGCCGAAGCCGCTTTCTTCTTGCCGCGGCCACCCTTCTGGCCGCCACGATTGGAGCGCCACTCGTCCGACCCCGAAGCGATCTCCGCCATCGTCCGGCCGGTGGTGACGCTGGTCACGCAATTATCGACGAGGGCGTCGCCATCGTCGGGCTCGGCGAAGTCATCGGTCACCTTCTTGAGCATCCACGGCTCGGCCTTTTCCCCGGGCTTGGCCTTGAGGCGGAACATCACCCATTCGCCGCGCATCCGCTCGCCTTCGAGCGTGAAGTGCAGGTGCCCTTCCTCGATGGTCTTGCTCGGGTCCTTGCGCGGATCGGGCGTCCACTTGCCCTGGTCCCACAGCATTACGGTCCCGCCGCCATATTCTCCCTTGGGGATCGTGCCTTCGAACGTGCCGTAATCTAGGGGGTGGTCTTCGGTTCGCATCGCCAGCCGGTTTTCGCCGGGGTCGAGGCTCGGGCCCTTCGGTACGGCCCAGCTCTTCAGGACGCCGTCCAACTCAAGCCGAAAGTCCCAGTGCAGGCGCGACGCGTCGTGCTTCTGGACGACGAAGCTGTCGCCCTTGCCCTTGAGCTTGCGGCCCTTAGGCTCGCCGGTCTTCGTGAAATCGCGCTTCCGGTTGTACGTCTCGATGTCGAGCGGAACGCGCTTGGCCATAACTACCCTCGCCAGTGTCAGGCCCGTTTACGTGCGGGCGCCTTGGCAGGTTCCTTCTTGGCGGCGGACTTTTTGGCAGCGGGCTTCTTCGCCGTGGACTTGGCCTTGGCTCCGCCGTCCTTCTTGTCGTCGCCGAGGCTCTTCTTCAGCGCGGCCATCAGGTCGATGACATTCGATCCCTTAGGCAGCGGCGCATCGGCGTCCGGATCCTCGATGATCTTCTCGCCCTTCTTCTTCTGCTTCTCCTCGATCAGGCGGTGAAGCGCATCGACGTAGCGATTGTGGAATTCGGACGGATTGAACTCGCCGGCTTTGCGCTCGATCAGCATCGAGGCCATGTCGAGCAGGTCGGCATCGGGCTTGGTATCGCCGATGTCGCGGAAGAAGCCGGACGCCTTATGTACTTCGTCGGCGTAGCGAAGCGTCTCGAGCAGCAACCCGCGGCCGGACGGCTTGAGCGAAACCATATATTCCTGACCGCGCATCGCGAGTTGCCCGATGCCCACTTTCTTCGCGGCCTTCAGCGCGTCGCGGAGAACGACATAGGCCTCTTCGGCGAGGTCGTCCGCGGGCACGACGTAATAAGGCTTCTCGAAGAAGGTGGATTCGATCTCGCCTTCATCGACAAACTGGACGAGGTCGAGCGTCTTTCGGCTTTCGAGCTTCACGCTCTCGATCTCTTCGGGGTCGAGCAGGATGTAGTGCCCCTTGGACACTTCATAACCTTTGACGATCTCGTCGCGGTCGACGGGACCGATGCCCGGTACGACCTTCTCATATTTGATCCGCTTGCCCGATGGCTCGTGCACCTGGTGGAACTGGATCTGCGCCCCGCTGCGTGTCGCGGGGAACAGTTCGACGGGAATCGAGACCAGGGCCAGCCTGATCTGCCCACGCCAAATCGCTCTTGCCGCCATGAAAATCTCCCTTTGCGGGTCGATTCAATTCATCGCAGCCCCGACTCGTTCCGTCGTCGCTGCCTTCAGCGATCGTATCAGGCCCGTAATGTCTTCGCCAAGCGCGACTTTTTCGACGATGGCCGACCCGCAAATGACGCCGCGCGCGCCAGCCGCGACGGCGGCGCGGACGTGCTCCGGGGTTGAAATGCCAAACCCGAAGACGGGCGGCGGAGCGCTCACAGCTTTCACACGATCAACGAGTTCGACATTGAACTCGCCACCCGCGTGCGTGCCGGTAATTCCGCGGCGACTGACGCAGTAGGTGTAGGCCTTCGACAGCTCTCCGATGCGTGCGAGAGTAGCATCGGGCGTGTTGGCCGCGGCTATGAGCACGGGTTCGATTCCCGCCTGAATCATCGCCTTCGCAAACGGCTCAGCCTCAAGCGCTGGCAGGTCCGCAATGAGAAGGCTGTCGACGCCCGCTTCGGCCGCGTCACGATGGAAGCCTGCCCGCGCCATCACGAGATTCGCGTAAGTCAGGACTCCGATGGGTACATCCGGGTGACGGGCCCGGAAGTCGGCAAGCAGCTTGAAACAAGCGTCGACATTGGCGCCCGCCGCGAGCGCGCGCTGGGCTGCGGCCTGGATAACTGGGCCGTCCGCCACAGGATCGGAAAACGGAATCCCGACTTCGATCATGTCGGCACCGGCGTCTACCGCGTCGTCGAGCAAGCGCGCGCAAGTCGCCAGGTCCGGGTCGCCGAGCATTAGGAATGCGCCGAACGCGCCCTCCTCGCCGAGCCGGTCGAACAGCTGCGCGTAACGGCTCATGCCGACGGCCCAAGCAATTGCTGCGCCTGACCGACGTCCTTGTCCCCGCGTCCGGACAAGCCGACGAGGATAGCACTGCCCGGTTCGCCCTCAGCCAGCTTCAGTGCGTGTGCGAGCGCATGCGCAGACTCAAACGCGCAGATGATGCCCTCATTCTTTGCCAGTGCTTCGAAGGCCGCCAGCGCATCAACGTCGGTCGCGCCGACATATTCTGCGCGTCCGCTATCCTTCAGATGGGCATGTTCCGGGCCGACCGCCGGGTAGTCGAGGCCGGCGGAGACCGACCAAGTATCCGCGATCTGGCCGTCGGGATCTTGGAGGACATAGGTCTCGGCGCCGTGCAAGATTCCGGCAGTGCCACGCAGCAATGTCGCGCCGTGTTCCGCGCCGTCCAGGCCGCGCCCGGCGGCTTCGACCCCGATTAAACGTACACCCGCATCGTCGATGAAGTCGGCGAACAGACCGATCGCGTTCGAGCCGCCGCCGACGCAGGCAATTGCTGCGTCGGGCAGTCGCCCGACCTGTTCGATCATTTGCGCGCGCGCTTCGCGGCCGATGATCCGTTGAAACTCGCGGACGATAGTTGGAAAAGGGTGCGGTCCGGCGGCGGTCCCCAGCAGGTAGTGGGTCGTCTCGAAACTTGCGGACCAGTCGCGCAGCGCTTCGTTGATGGCGTCCTTCAGCGTCCGCCCACCGCTCTCGACGGGCACCACGGTTGCGCCCATCAACTCCATGCGAAACACGTTGAGCTGCTGCCGCACAACGTCCTCGGCACCCATATAAACGACGGTCTCGAAGCCGAGCAGCGCGCCGACGATGGCAGTTGCGACGCCGTGCTGCCCCGCTCCGGTCTCTGCGATCAATCGTGTCTTGCCCATTCGCTTGGCGAGCAAGCCCTGTCCCAACACCTGATTGGTCTTGTGCGCGCCGCCGTGCAGCAGGTCCTCGCGCTTCAAATAAATGTTGCCCGGCAGGTTGCGGCACTGGGTCAGCGGCGTTGGCCGACCCGCGTAGCTTGAGAGCAGCCCGTTCAATTCTGCGGCGAACGAAGGATCCTGCTGCGCGTCGAGGAACGCGGCCTCGAGCTGCTCTAGAGCCGGAACTAGGATTTCAGGCACATAGCAGCCGCCAAAGCGGCCGAACCGTCCGTTCAGGCGCATGCGTTATCCCGGTCACGCGCGACTGGGCGCAAAACATCAAAGAGTGCGGCTATCTTATCCGCCGACTTGCGGCCCGGCCACTCATCCACGGATGATCCGACATCGATAGCGAAGGCGCCCAGCGCTCGCGCCGCGCGGGCGTTGCGTGGTCCGATTCCGCCCGCAATCAAAGCTCTCGGAAGTTCGGCATGTCCCGCAATCCGAGCCCAGTCAAAAACCTGGCCGCTGCCGCCGTCGGCATTGTCGAAAAGGATTCGGTCGCCACGTCGGCTATCCAGCGGGTCGCGGCCAACGCTGGCGGCCGTCCAGATTTCGCAATCCTCGGGCAGATTTCGTCGCAAAGTGCGAACAGTGTCCGCATCCTCGCCACCATGCAGCTGGATTGCGTCGAGTTGCAGGTGCCGAGCGATACGCACGACATCGCGGGGCAGCGCATCACGGAAGACGCCGACCGTGCGCATGCCTGCACGACGCGCCTCTTCGGCCAGCGGCATCGCCTCCTGCTCCGTCACCCGGCGGGGGCTGCCGGGTACAAAGACGAAGCCGGCGAACGCCGCTGGCCGGGCGGCGCGCAGGTCCGCACCGCTAGTCAAACCGCATATTTTCGTGCGCCCGAACACCAGTTCACGCGCGGCCTGCGCGGGATCGTCGGCTTGCATCAGCGACGATCCGATCAGGAAGCCGTCGACCAGCGGCGAGAGCCGGTCGACGTCGCCGCGCGTGGCAATGCCGGACTCGCTGACGATAATGCGTTCCGTCGCCAACGGCGCCAGCTTCTCGGTCGTCGACAGGTCGATGCTGAGATCGCGAAGGTCACGATTGTTGATGCCGATGAGCGGGGCGTCGAGCGCGAAGGCGCGTCGGATCTCCGCTTCGTCGTGAACCTCGACCAGCGCGTCCATGTTGAAGCGGCGCGCTTCGGCGATCATCGCGCGTGCCGCATCGTCATCGAGCAGCGAGAGCATCACGAGAATGGCATCCGCGCCCGCGATCCGCGCCTCGGCGACCTGGCGAAGATCGATGAAGAAATCCTTGGCCAGGACCGGTCCTTCGAAGTCGGCACGCGCGGCGCTCAGGTCGGCGAGCGAACCACCGAAAAATTCCGCGTCGCAAAGAACGCTCAAGGCATCGGCCACGCCGGCAAAGCCCCGCGCGAGCGCGGCAGGATCAGCGGTGGCCCGGATCGTACCGGCGGATGGTGACGCCTTCTTTATCTCGAGGATGAACCGCGCGCCGCTTTTGCCAATAACCGCCGCAAGGCTGCGGTCGGTCGGATGTGCCTGACGGCGAATTTGATCCAGGCTCGTGCCAGCGAATCGGGCATCAAGCTCCGCCCGCTTGGCTTTGGCAATCCGACCGAGCACACCGACTGGCTCAGTCACGGCTCGCCTCCACGAAGCGATCCAGAACATCGCGGGCCTTGCCGGTTCGCAGCGCCTCGCGCGCCTGGCCCGCACCTTCGCGCAAGTCGGTCGCCTTACCGGCCGTGTGCAGGAGCGCTGCGGTATTCAGAATGACGATGTCCTCTTCTGCTCGCGCGGCTTTGCCCGCCAGAAGTGCACGAAGCCGCGCAGCATTCTCGCAAACATCGCCACCGGTCACGACTTTAAGTGGCGCTCGCTCAAGCCCAGCATCCTCCGGTGCGATCTCCAGTTCTTCGAGTTCGCCCTCAGACAGCCGGATCGCTCGCGTCTCACCGTGCAGCGCCACCTCGTCGAGCCCCGACCCATGCACGACCAGCGCTTCCCGGACGCCCATCGCCGCCAAGGTCTGCGCAATTCGCCGCAGCATCTTGGGATCGGCGACGCCGAGCAGTTGCACTGGCGGCCGCGCTGGATTGATGCACGGGCCGAGCAGATTCATGATCGTCCGCACCTCGAGCTGCCGGCGCACCAGTGCCGCATGCTTCATTCCAGGGTGGTACGCCGGTGCGAACAGGAAGCAGAAGCCGGTGTCGTCCAGCAGCCGGCGCGCCTTCTGCGGCGCAATGTCGATCTTGGCGCCCACCGCTTCGAGCACATCGGCTGAGCCGCATTTGGAGCTGACGCTCCGGTTGCCGTGCTTGGCGATCGGCAGGCCGCAGGCTGCCGCAACGAACGCCGTCGCCGTCGATACGTTGATCAGCCCGGACCCATCTCCGCCCGTCCCGCAGCAGTCCGCGTAGAGATAATCGGGCCGCTCGAAGGGCTGCGCAGCCGCACTTAGCGCTTGCGCGGCGCCGATCATTTCCTCTGCCGTTTCGCCTTTCATGCGGAGGGCGATCAGCATCCCGGCGATCTCGGCGGGCTCGAGTTTCCCGACCACCAGACGCTCGAACAGATGTTCGGCATCTTCGCGCGGCAGGTCTTCGCCGGTGAGCAGCTTGGGCAGCGGGTTGGGGACGGGGGTAGAAACATCGGTGGTGGGTCGGGGGAAGGCAACGATCTGATTCATGATGAACACCTGAAACAAAAAAGCCCGCCGGTTGGCGGGCGGGCAGTCGATGATCGGTTTGGCTAGTCGATCAGTCGCGCCATCGCGCCGCAAGGGTCGCGCTGCGCCACCAACGGCGAGCGTTCAGGGTTGCAGCGATGGCGATCTGGTGCGTCATGCGAATCGCGTGGTAGGGCAGCGGCTTGTCGATCGTCAACCGGGCCTAAGGCCCGTCAACCGACCCGAACCGAGCCCGACCGCGCAATTGACGTCCAGCCCACCCGCGGTCCGCGCACTGCCTGCACGATCGCCTTGATGACGACATAGTACATGATCTGCCGGTAGCCGAAGCGCTGAGGGATCAGCCAAGCCATAAGCCACCAGTTCTCACGCTTCTCCAGCGCGACGGCGATCAGGCCGGCCGTCACGTCGATCGCGGCAAACAGTATCCAGAACAGCGCGATGCGATGGAGGTCGCCCTGCATCGCCGTATAGCCGTGCTGGTAGATCGAGGTCGCGGTGGTCGCGATGCTGACTAACAGCGCCAGGTCGATGACCGGCGAAACAAGCGCGAAAAGCAGCTGGAACAACACGGCCTGCGGAATGCCGATCATGGCGAGCCCGCGCGGGCGTCCCGTCTTGAGCACCGCCCCATGCTTCCACAGGCACTGGATCGTCCCGAAGGCCCAGCGGAAGCGCTGCCGTGCAAGCTGCCGCACGGTCAGCGGCGCTTCGGTCCAGGCGATCGCGCTCTGATCGTGCGCGACCGTCCATCCCGCCCGCTGAACCGCAATGGTCAGGTCCTGATCCTCGGCCAGCGTGTCGGGCGGGTATCCGCCGACCTCGATAATTGCCTGCTTGCGCCACGCACCGACGGCGCCGGGCACCACCGTCATCGCCCCAAGGCTGGCCAGCGCACGCCGCTCGAGATTCTGGGCGGTGATGTATTCGATGGCCTGCCACTTGGTGACCAGATTGACGCGGTTCCCGACTTTGGCGTTGCCAGCCACGGCGCCCAGACGCTCATCGCTCGCAAACCATCGCGAAAGCCGTGCGATGGTTGAACGCTCGAACTGGGTATCGGCGTCGAGCGCGATGACGATGTCACTGCGAGCTAGCGCGAGTCCTTGGTTAAGAGCGCGAGCTTTACCGCCATTCTCGAGCTTCAGCAGGCGGACCCGGGGATCATTTCCATAAGCGCGTTCGACAAGTTCAGAGGTGCGATCCGCCGAACCGTCGTCGATCACGATCACTTCCAGCGCGACATCCTCGCTATCAAGCACGGTCGCAATCGATCGTTCGATCACGCGCTCTTCATTGTACGCGGGAATCAGCACCGTGACGAACAGGTTGGGATCGATCGCTGGTCGCTGCACCTCGCGCTCGCGGATGGCCGACCTAAGTCCCAGTCCCGCAAGCAGTAGAGCTCGTGCGATGCCCAGCGTAATCGCCGCCGCAAACAGGAAGCCCAACGCGCGCACGGCGAACCCAAGCAGCTCGAACAACGCTAGATCGATCCGCGCGGCCGTGCGATCCGCGGGCGTGAGCGCCGGCATTGCTTGCTCCGTGGACAGGCCGGCGAGCGATGACACTGGCACGAAGCGATAGCCCTTCGCGCGCAGCGTATCGATAATGATCGGAAGCGCGGCGACGGTCTGACTCCGGTCACCCCCCGAATCGTGCAACAGCACGACGTTGTGGCTGCATTGCGTCTCCGATGAGCTGTCGCAACGATCGTTCTTCAGCACGCCGCTGACGACGTTGTTGACGATCGTCGGGACGCCGGGCCGCTGCCAGTCTTCGCTGTCCACGTGGAGGCCGACGGATAAATAGCCCCTGTTCTGTGCTTCCCACGCAGGCACGATTTCGTCGGCGGTCGTCGGCTCCGCGTCGCCGAAAAACGGTGCCCTGAACAGCTTCAACGTCCGCCCGGTGAAGGCTTCGAACAGCCGCTGCGTTGCGTTGAGCTCAAATACGGTGCGACCTTTGTCGGTGTTGGCGAGATTAGGGTGCGTGTAGGTATGGCTCCCGATCTCATGACCTTCGCGGATTTGCCGCTCCAGCAATCCGCGCTCGGTCAGGGCGTTCTCGCCAACGATGAAAAAGGTTGCCGGGACGTGCTTGTCGCGCAGGATGTCCAGGATCTTCGGCGTCCAGGTGGGATCGGGACCATCGTCGAAGGTGAGCGCGACTTCGCCGGGCCGATCGCCGGTCCTGGTGATCGTGAACGGCCTGGGGACCCGCACGAAGTCGACATCGGCGATCAGACCGTTCGGGCCCAGCTTCACCTTGCGCTCACCCGGCGTGGGCAAAGCGGTGATCCGCAGGATCTCCCCCGGGCCCTCGATGTCAACGTTCGATCCCTGGGTGAGATGGCGCAGACCTTGAGTGCCCGGCAGGTCCGGAGCGGACCGTCCGAAGATCGACCACAAACCCGGGTCTTCCGCGCCCAGACGCCACAGGCCCACTTCGCGCAGGCCGGCGCGCCGGAGGATCGTCAATTCATTGAAGGCGCTCGCAGCATCGAGAAGCCACACCGTATGCGCGTGACCCTGCTCATCCTGGTACGCGAACGTGCTGTTGGCGCTGGCCCGGTCGAACACCGGCGGCGCCTGGCTGTCACCGGCGTCCACCCACGCTTCCTCGACATTTTCCGGATCGCCGGTGCCGTCATGCCAATCGTAGGCATAATTGCCGATCGTCACGATAGCCTTGTCGCGCGGGATTTCGCGGACGGCGGCGGCGACGGACCGGGCCCACCATTGTTCGGACGCGATCGGACCAGGCGGTCCGTCATTCGAATGCTCGTCATAAGCCATGATGAAGAGCTTGTCGGAAAGGGCGCTAAACCGCTTGAGGTCCCAGCCCTCGCCGACCGGCACGGCGACCGTGATTAGCCAGCGGTGCTTGGCAAAGCGCTGGCGCGCCTCGACTAGAAGCCGAAGGTAATTTTGCTGGCCTGTCCTATCCAGTTGCTCGAAGTCGAACACGGCGCCCGATGCACCATTTGCGGCCAGGAACGGCTCAAGCTGGCCCAAGAATCGGGCGCGTTCGCGAGGGTTGGCGAGCATCGATTGGACGCCCGCTTGATCGACCTCGCCGTTGGCGAAATTCTGAACCACCGGAAGGATCAGCGGGCGGTGCCGCGCACCGTTGAGGATGGCACGACCGGCACGGTCAGGGAGCACGTTGAAGGCGTGCGTTGGTCCCGTCACCGTAACCCACAGCGGCGCGAGCCAATCGATGTCCTGGAGATGCTGTTGGAGCGAAGCCGTCGAACTGGGGTCCCAAGGGACGTAGAAGCCGACGCTCAGGCGTTTGTTCATTGCCGTCGCAATTGCCGTCGCCCGGCGGGCTCCAACGCGTTCGTGGCTGGGCGGCCGCGTCCCGAGCATCCGCTGAATTGCCAGATTTATTTCCCTCGCTGTGCGGGAGAGCAGGGTCGGCTGAGGGCGCGTCCGGGCGATGCCATGTTCGAGGGCAACAGGAAGCGGCGCCTGTGCGGGCACTACTTCGATGGTTGCAAATAACGCCGTAACGGCGAGCAAATTCAGCAGGACGAACAGGCCAACGGCGATCGCAAAGCGCTTTCGCCGCCGGCCCGTCGGGTCATGGAAAATCTGTCGCTCGGCCACGGCTCAAGGGTAAGTGATCCCTAAATTGCTTACCAATGACCTTTCGTTCACACGCGATCATGATCGGCGAGAAGCCACCCGGGCAATGTTGACCGCGACAAGACCCTTGTGGCAATCGGCGCCCGGACCCGCTGCTGGCGAAAATCGGCAGCGACGCGAGCGTTCGCCATGGTTCGCGGGTGTAGCTCAATGGTAGAGCAGAAGCCTTCCAAGCTTACGACGAGGGTTCGATTCCCTTCACCCGCTCCAGCCAAGCCAGTCCCAGGGACTGGCCGATGGCTGGAGCGTTTAGGCGACGGCAAGTAGGGCAAGTCCGTTCGCGCGTTGACACGCCGCCCCTGCGCCGCCACATGGCGCGCCTGCCTCGTCATGCTCGCCCATCTCCCAGATGGTCTGCGCGTGGCAAGCCTCGTGGAGAGGTGGCCGAGTGGTTAAAGGCAGCAGACTGTAAATCTGCCCGCGCAAGCGTACGCTGGTTCGAATCCAGCCCTCTCCACCATTTCCCTTTAAAGGTCCGCCTAAGCGGCTGGTGTTTGCCAGCCGCCGCCGAGTGCCAGGAAGAGCGCGATCAGATTGTCCGACAGTTGCGCCTCGGACTGAGCGACGGCGGCATCGGTCTGCGCCACGTCGCGCTCGGCATCGAGGACGACCTGAAAGCTCTCGCGGCCAGCGCGATAGCGAAGGCGCGCAATGCGGGCGGCTTCGTTGCTGTTGGCGCGGGCGCGCTTGAGGGCCTGCAGGCGATCGAGCTCCTTGGCGTAGCGGGTCAGGCCGCCTTCAGTCTCTTCGAGCGCGCGCAGCCAGGTGCCGTCGAAATCGGCGAGCGCCGCGTCGCTGGACGCCTGAGCCTGTGCGATGCGTGCTCGCGCAGCAGCAACATTCGGGAAGCTCCAGCTGATCAGGCCGCCAAGGCTGAACCGGAAGCCCTTGTCCGAAAATAGATCGCCGACTGAGCCGGCCGCGGACGAGCCGAGCGAACCGCCTAGGCTAACGCTTGGATAAAGATCGGCGGTCGCAACACCGATCCGCGCAGTCGCGGCGGCAAGTCGCCGCTCAGCCGCACGAATGTCTGGCCGTCGCGCGATAAGGGTGGCGCCGCTGCCGACTGGGATCGCCTGCGCCAGTGTTGGCGGGGTAACGCAAGCTTCGACGAAGCGGGGGAACTCCGCCGGCGGCTTGCCGGTCAACACCGACAGGCGGAACAACGCCGTCTGGCGCTGCGCTTCCAAGGTGGGGATGGCTGCGCGCGTCTGCTCCAGTAGCGCGCCGGCGCGACTGGTCTCCAACGCAGTGCTCCGGCCGCCCTCGAACAGCCGCCGGGTCAAGGCGAACGTTTGTTCCTGCACGTTGAGTGTCTGACGCGCGACCTGCAGCTGATCGCCGTAGCTACAGACATCAGCATAGGCGCGCGTGGTCTCGGCGGCGACGGTGATACGGGCCAGGTCGTACGCGGCCTGCGTTGCTTCAGCATCGGCACGGCTGGCCTGAATGGCGCGGGCGATCCGGCCGAACAGGTCGAGCTGATACCCGACGTCGATGCCCGCATCATAATATTCGGTTGTGTCCGTGCCCGGCTGCTTCGCGTAGCTCGCGCTGCCCGAAATATCCGTGCTCGGCAGGCGTTGCGTACGCGTTTCGCGAAGCGCGGCGCGAGCCCGCCGCAGATTGGCCGCGGCAACCCGTAAATCGGTGTTCGCCGCTAGCGCCTGCCGGACAAGCAAGTCGATCTGCGGGTTGCGGAACAGGCTCCACCAATTGCCGGGCGGCTCAGCCGGAACGAAGTTTGGCGATTGCGCGGAGTAAAACTGCGTTTGTGCAGGAGCCGTCGGGCGCGGATCGACGTGGTTGGGTCCGACGACACAACCAGCCAGCAGAAGCGCGACCGCGCCAAGCGTAAGAAACCTCATGCCGATGTCCCTGCTTCCGCTTCCGGCGGCGGCGCATGGTGGCGATGCGCAACACGCTTGCTCACGAAGTCCGCCAGGTGCCGGCAGATGACGTAGAATACTGGGGTGAAAATCAGGCCGAAGATGGTCACGCCCAGCATGCCGAAAGCGACCGCCGTGCCCATGGCCTGTCGCATCTCCGCGCCCGGCCCGACGGCAATCACCAGCGGGATTACGCCGAAGATGAAAGCAAAGCTGGTCATCAGGATTGGACGCAAGCGCGAGCGCGCGGCGTGGATCGCCGCTTCATAGGGATTCATGCCGTGATCTTCCTCGCCCTGCCGTGCGAACTCGACGATCAGGATCGCGTTTTTCGCCGCCAGCGCAACGAGCACGATCAGGCCGATTTGCGTCAGGATATTATTGTCCATGCCGCGGATGTTGATGCCGGTGATTGCGGCAAGGATGCACATTGGCACGATCAGGATGACCGCCAGGGGCAGGGTCAGCGATTCATATTGCGCGGCGAGCACAAGGAATACGCAGAAGACGGCGATCGCGAAGATCAGCGGCGCGCTGTTGCCGGAGGAGCGCTGCTCGTATGCGAGACCCGTCCACTCGTAAGAAAACCCGGGTGGAAGGACTTTTGCCGCCATGCCTTCCATTGCGCTCAGCGCATTGCCGGAGGCTTTACCCGGCGGCGTCTGGCCCTGCAGTTCGGCGGCCGGATAATTGTTGTAGCGGGTCACCTGGACCGGGCCGGCGCCGTAGTGGAACGACGCGACCGACGACAGCGGAACCATCGCGCCCGACGATGAACGAACCTGCAGCCGGCCGACGTCGGCGATGTCGTCGCGCGCCTGCTGCTCCGCCTGGGCGGTCACGCGGAAGGTGCGGCCGAGCAAGTTGAAATCGTTGACGTAGGTCGACCCAAGATAGGTGCCCAGCGCCGAATAGATCTGTGGCGGCTGCACGCCGAGCAATTGCGCGCGATCGCGGTCGATATCGGCATCGATGCGCGGACTGCCCGTATTGAACAGCGAGAAAACCTGCGCGACGTCCTGATTTTGCGAAGCCGCGCCCATCATCGCGAAAGTGGCGCCCTGTAGCGCCTGATAACCAGCGTTGGACCGATCCTCGATCATCATCGAGAAGCCGCTGCCGTTACCCAGACCGGGAACCGGCGGCGGCGACAGGAAGAAGACCTGCGCACCTTGAATCTGGCCAGCCACTGCACCGGTCAATGCGCCCGCCAGCGCCGCCGCGCTCTGGTCCGCAGCCTTGCGGTCCTCGTGCGGTGCCAGTCGGAAGAACATGACGGCGCTGTTGGACGCCGCGCTGAATGTCGACCCGTCGAGACCGGCGAACTGCGCGGAATCGACGATTGCGTGGTTGGCCGTCGCGATGTTCCGGACCTTGTCGACCAGGTCGCTGGTGCGGTCGAGCGATGCGCCGGGCGGCAACTGGACGACGCCGATCAGGAAGCCCTGGTCCTGGTCGGGGATGAACCCCGTTGGCGTCGCGGTGAGCCGCCAAGCCGTCAGTCCAAGCAAGCCGCCGTAAATGAGCAGCATCAGCGACGCCCGGTGCACAGTTTTTGTCGTCAGCCAGCCATATTTTTCCGACGTGATCGCGAAGCCGCGGTTGAACTTCGCGGCGCCACGGCGAAGCGGTCGCATCCAGCGGCTGCCATTCTCCTCGCCTTCCTTGCGGTGCGGCTTGAGCAACAGCGCCGCGAGTGCAGGCGACAAGGTCAGCGACATCAGGGTCGAGATGGCGCCGGCAGCGGCGATCGTGACGGCGAACTGGCGATAGAAGATGCCGGGGATGCCGGAGATGAGGGCGGTCGGGATGAACACCCCGACGAGCACGAGGCCAATGGCGATCAGCGCTCCGCTGATTTCCCGCATGGTGAGGTGCGCCGCTTCCTTCGGCGTCTTGCCCTCTCTGATATGGTTCTCGACAGCTTCGACCACGACGATCGTGTCATCGACGACGATGCCGACCGCGAGGATAAGCGCGAACATCGACAGCGTGTTGATGGTGAAGCCAAGCGCGAGCAACACGGCGAACGACCCGACCAGCGACACCGGGATGGCAATGATCGGGATGATTGCCGCTCGCCATGTTTGCAGGAACACGACGATTACGAGGACGACGAGGACGATGGCCTCGACCAGGGTCCGTTGCACCTCGTCGACCGACGCCTGCACATATTCGGTGGGGTTGTACGGAATGGAGTAAGCCATTCCGGCGGGGAATTCCCTGGACGCTTCCTTCAGGTCCTTGAGCACCGCATCGGCCGTGCTCAGCGCGTTCGATCCGGGCAGCTGCTGGATCGCGATGGCGACGCCGCTCTTGCCGCTGAACTTGCCACGAATACCGTAGTCCTGGCTGCCAATCTCCACGCGCGCAACGTCGCGCAGCCGGGTGATCGCCCCGGTCTGCGTATCCGTCTTCAACACGACGTCGGAGAATTGGTTGGGGTCGGTCAGGCGACCCTGCACCTGGACGGGAAGCTCAAACGACGGACGGTTCTTGCCGAACGGCGCCTGGCCGATCGAGCCGCCGGCGACCTGCACGTTCTGCCCCCGCAAGGCAGTGATGATTTCGTCCGCGGTCAGGTTGCGCGCAGCCGCGCGGTCCGGATCGATCCAGATCCGCATAGAGTAATTGCCACCGCCGAACACTTGGACGTTGCCGACGCCCTGGATCCGCAACAGCCGGTCGCGCAGCTTGGAATTGGCGTAATTGCCGACATAGTCCGTATCGATTGCCGGATCGGTCGAAACCAGCGCGGCAATCAGCAGGAAGTCCGGCTGCTGCTTGGTCACCGTGACGCCGATCTGCCGGACCTGATCGGGCAGTCGCGGCTCGGCAAGCGCCACGCGGTTCTGCACCAGGATTTGGGCCGTATCGATATTCGTGCCCGGGTCGAAGGTCGCGGTGATCTGCGTCTGGTTCTGGGTTGAGGTCGAGCGCAGATAACGCAGCCCTTGGATGCCGTTCACCTCCTGCTCAATCGGCGCAGCGATGGTTTCCGCCATCGTCTCCGCTGTCGCCCCCGGGAATACCGCGATCACCGCGACCGAGGGCGGTGCGATCTCGGGATACTGGGCGAGCGGCAGCGCGAAGTAGGAGAAGGCGCCGGCCAGCATGATGAACAGCGCGATCACCGCCGAGAAGATCGGCCGATCGATGAAGAAGCGCGAAATGTTCAAGGATCAGATCCCGGCAGCGGTGGCGCTTGAGGCAGGCGGCGCCTGGACCGGCGTTTCCGGCGTCTCCACAGCAGCCGGCGGCGCGATCTTGCCGCGTTTTGGGGTGACCTTCTGGCCGGGCATGATCCGCTGCAGGCCGTCGATGACGACGAGATCGTTCGGAGCAAGGCCGCGACGGATGACGCGAAGGCCGCCAATCAGCGGACCAAGCTCGACGGGCCGATCCTTCACGTTGCCCTTGGCGTCCGCGACGTGAACCAGACGGCGAACGCCGTCCGTGGCGATCGCCGTGTCAGGCACCAGCAGCGCAGTGTAAGGCGTGGATCCGGCAAGCCGGATATGCGCCGTCATGCCTGGTCGGATGAAGCCGTCGGTATTCGGCACGATTGCCCGGGCCTGGATCGTCCCCGCCTGCGGGTTGATCGCATTGTCGACGAAGTCGAGCCGGCCGCGACGGACGAAGTCGCTCTCGTCGGCGAGGCGGATGCGGACTTCGCGGCCGAGACTGCTCCCGGCCTGCCGTTGGTAGCGAAGCAACAACGCCTCGGAACTGTCGAAGGCAAAGTGAATGGGGTCGGTCGAAACGATCGTCGTCAGCACGGTCTGGTCGGCGGTGACGGCATTGCCCGGATCGACCCGGCGCTGCGAGACGCGTCCGCTGATCGGCGCAGTGACACGGGTGAAGCCCAGGTTGAGCCCTTGCGCCCGCAACGTCGCGCGGGCGGCCGCGACATCGGCTTCGCCAGCTCGCAAAGCCGCACGGCGTTGCTCGACCTCTTCGGTGCTCGCAGCCCGCTGCGCCGCAAGTGTCTGCGACCGCGCCAGCTCAGTGCGCGCATTGACGACGACTGCTTGCGCCCGTGCCAGCTGAGCTCGCGCTTGGTCGACCTGCGCTCGCGCCGGGCGAGCATCGATGGTGAACAGCAACTGCCCCGCGCGCACATAATCACCATCGCGGAAGTTGGCGGATGTCAGATAGCCGGAGACGCGCGGCTTCACCTCGACGTCCTTGATGGCTTCGAAGCGCCCGACATATTCGTCCCAATCGACGATATTCTGCTGGACCGGCGTGGCTACTGTCACGGTCGGCGGCGGCGGTGCCGGCTGCTCCTTTTTTCCGCAGGCGGCGAGAATGAGAAGAGCCGCGACCGCGGCCAGCGTGCGAGACAAGCTCTGTTACCCCTTTTCGCTCGCGTTTTGCTTTACGAGTCCGGCGCCCATCTAATTGCTGTTCATCACAAGTCAACGACTGTGGACATATCGGAGCGCGTTAATTGCACAAACGCGAGCAGATGGTAGGACGCTTCGCATGATGATGGCGGGCCGTTGCGATTTCCGGCGGCGCAAATGCGCCACGACGACCCGAAGCGAGATTCTCGCTGCGGCACGCCGGCACTTCGCGCGTGAATCGTATGAGAACGTGGGCTTGCGTGAAATCGCCCGCGACGTCGGCGTCGATGTGGCGTTGATCGGCCGCTACTTTGGAAACAAGGAAGGCTTGTTCCGAGAAGTCCTTCAGTCGCAGCCGCCCAATCCGCCCGAATTCAACGTGTCCCGCGAAGAACTGCCCGCTTACCTCGCCTCGCTGATCGTCAGCGACACGCCCGAGAAGGGTCAGGATCATCCGGAAAAGCTGCTGATATCCCTCCGCTCAGCCTCGTCGCCGATCGCCTGTCCGATCGTGAGGGAGAGGATCGAGCGCGATCTCGTCGGCCCGATCGCGAAGATCATCGGTGCGCCGGACGCCAAGGGCCGTGCCCGAGCGCTCCTAGCCGTACTTTTGGGCGTGAAGGTGGTCGACGCGATCATGGCTGCCGACAGCCTTGCGGTGCAGGAGAAAGATCGATTCCGCGCCCGGCTCGAGCGCCTGTTTAGCGCGGCCATCGCCGAGAACTGATCGACGCTGCTTGGCGCTATGGGATGCGATTGGTTCGTTTCGAACGATTTATTCCCCGCAATCTGCCATTCATTTGACTGATTAATGTGATTGAAATGGCTGGAATTCAGGGCGAAGCTGGCCTTACTAAGGATAGCAATTTAGGGTGTGGCGACCCAGCTCGGGAGTGCCGCATGTTGAGCGGAGTGAGATTTTCCTTGGACGATCCGGACGGGACGCGCGGTAGGCGCGCAGGGCCGATCGGCCTGGTTCCATTCGACGACGACGTGACCGCTCGGGTTCGCAAGTTGAACGCGGGTCAGCTTGCTTGCCTTCGCCTTGTCGACCGCCATTGGAGCTCGAAGGAAATCGCCGCCGAGCTCGGCATTTCCCCGCACACCGTGGACCAACGGATTCGCCAGGCCCTTGCAACGCTTGGCGTGGAGCGGCGCACGCAGGCAGCCCGCCTCGTCGCTCAGCATGTTCCGGCTCCCGAGGGGGAATATCAGCGATTGATACATCAATCGCCGCACATTCCCGACCAGATCGAAACCGATCAACCAGAAGCCACGGTCAGTATTCAGATTCGGCACGCTGACCGTGCAGGGGAGGTCGGAGACGCTGGTTTCCTAACCGAGCAGAGGCCCGCTTCATTCCGGTCTTCCCTGCAACCGCCGTTCGCGACGAGGAGCAATCCCCGGAATGAGATGAGCGCTGGCCAGCGGCTGTTTTGGGTCGCGACCATCGCAATAGGATCGGCCTTTTCGGCGGGCATGTATCTCGCCGGACTCGAAAGCCTGGCGCGGCTTCTCAAAGGCTAGCCGCAGGGCGGGCCATTACTCAGTATCGGTCGACGCCCCTCCGACGCGGAACCCGTCGGAAAGGAACAGCCATGCGCAAACAGATGATGGAACACGCCGCTCACGAACTGGCCACGCAGGTCCGTGCCGTTGAAGACAGCATTGAAGCCACGCTTGCAGAACTCGCTGAGCTTCAGGCGCGGATGGTTCGCGCCAGGGCCGCCACCGGTGTGGGATTTGTGAACAGTCATGCGCCATTCGAACTGCTGGCCGCCGCGACCGCCGGGATCGTCAATGCCCGCGGAAGCATCGCCAACTGCCACGCTGCGTTGGTGGAAACGCGAAAGACGATTCCCGGCCTTCGTACCCTTGCCATCGGCGACAACGAATGTCCGCCGGCGCAGGGGTCGGCCAACCTTCGCATCGTCGCCTGATTCCCGTTGACCCCGGGCATCGTCATGATTGACGGGTGAGAAATGGCTCCAAACCTTTTTAGAATCCTGTTGCTGCTCGTCGCCCTTTTCGCGTTCTGGCGAGGGCGTCGCGACGAGCGAAGGGTTGGGGTCATTCTCGTCGCCGGTGTTATTGCCACGACACTCGCATTATCCCCCGTGCACGAACGGTTTGAGGGTCTGGAGGGCGCTGTCGCCGCCGTCGACGTGATCGTCTTTCTCGGCTTTCTGTGGGTCGCCCTGCAGTCGGATCGCTTCTGGCCGTTGTGGATCGCGGGGCTGCAGCTGACGACGATCCTCGGTCACCTCGTCCGGGCAGTCGATGCCGGACTTTTTCCACGGGCCTATGGGGCAGCGCTGATGTTCTGGGGCTACCCGATCGTCATCATCCTTGCGATCGGCACTTGGCGGTCGCACCGGCGATTGCAGCGCGAATACGCCTAGTGGGCTGGACAGCCGCGGCGACAAAGCTAAGCCGCTCGGCATGTCCCGGCGCAAGAAATCTCATCAAAGTCATGGTACGCCGAACCGTCCGCGACTGTGGGGAAAGCATGCCGTTGCGGCGGCGCTCGACAATCCCAATCGCCGGATTTTGAAGGCTTGGACAACGCGCGAAGCCGCGGCGTTCATGCAGTTCCCGAAAGACGTGCCAGTCACGATGGCGGAGGCTCCGGATCTCGGCCGGTTGGTCCCGAACGATGCGCCGCATCAGGGCGTCGTTATTGAAGTCGAGCCGCTCGAGGATGTGTGGCTCGACGGATTGCTGGCCGAGCCGCCGGATCGATCCTTGTTGCTGGTGCTCGACCAGGTGACGGATCCGCACAACGTCGGTGCCATCCTTCGCTCGGCAGCAGCATTCGGTGCCCTCGGAATCGTCACTCAGGACCGCCATGCTCCCCCGGAGAGCGGGGTAGTCGCCAAAGCGGCGTCGGGGGCCTTGGAGCGGGTACCGTGGGTGCGGGTTGTCAACCTGGCGCGGGCGCTTGAGGAGATTGCCGAGGCCGGGTTTTGGCGAATTGGACTGGCAGGCGACGCCGAGACGGAACTCAAGGACGCGCTCGGACCACAGCGCGTCGCTTTGGTGCTGGGCGCCGAGGGCGAGGGCATGCGCCACAACACCCGGCAGCATTGCGATGCGCTCGCCAAGCTTCCGATCAGCGACGCCATTGAGAGTCTCAATGTGTCCAACGCCGCCGCCGTTGCGATGTACGCTGCGGCGACTGCCTGATGGTTCGCACGACCGAGAGCATCGAGGCCCATCTAACGTCCCTCGCCGACCGCGAGCCTGCCTTCGCCAAGGTCATCGCCCAACTCGGGATGCCCGAGCCGCGCAATAGCAAACCCGGGGCGGAAACCCTGCTTCGCACCATCGTCGGACAGCAGGTCAGCGTCGCCGCGGCCCGCTCGATGTGGGCCAAGCTCGAAGGCGCATTTGGCTCGCCGCCGGACCTCGCCAAGCTCCTCGCGGCCAGCGACGAGGAACTGCGCGCTGCGGGAATGTCGCGGCAGAAATCCGGCTATATTCGCAGCCTCGCCGAGCTGGTGCTGTCGGGTAAACTCGACCTCGCCAATCTGCCGGCCGACGACGAAGAAGCCATTGCGCTGCTCACCAAGATCAAGGGGATCGGCCGCTGGTCGGCGGAAATCTACCTACTCTTCGCCGAAGGTCGGGCAGACGTGTTCCCGGCGGGCGACCTTGCTGTCCTCGTCGAGATTGGGAGGCTACTCGGCCTTCCGGATAAACCCACCGAGAAGCAGCTTCGCGAGCTTGCCGAGGCGTGGCGCCCCTATCGCGGTGCCGCGGCAGTGCTTGCCTGGCACAGCTACAATAGCGCGGTGCTCTAAGCCGCCAGCCGGTTCGGTAAGGCAAGAGTCCCGAGCCGCGTCACTTCCTTTGGCCCGTCGTCGGCACGCAGCGGCCCGAGCTTCTCGCCACCCGTGTCGCGGCCGACGAGGAAGGCGGCCGAGGTCTGACCCTTCGAACCGCCCCATTCATAGATGGCATTGAAGGCGATGATCGGAACGAAGGTCTTGCGGCCCGCCAGCTCATATTCCTGCAACGCGCCCCGCGGGGCCACGACCTGGCTGGTGAAGGTCATGCTGCGCATCGGAGGAATGGCGTCGACCCCCTGCCCCGTGACCGTCGGCCGGGCGAAGAACGCATCGAGTTCCTGATCCTGCGTCGCCCCTGCGTTAATCAGCTTGGCTTCGGCAAGGACGGCACGGGCTGGCGCGGTGCCGCCGTTGTGCAGCTCGATCTCGAAGTCGATGGTGACCTGCGCGTCGTCGATCGTGCAGCGAAGCGGACGCATCATGAGGTCGATGTTGGGCCGAAGCCGGGAGGCCACGATGCCCGCTGGGGTAGTCGCAACAGGCGGCGGGGCGGGTCGCCACGTGAATGCTGACGGTTCGGACCGCGGCGGTTCGGGCGTGGGTGCTGGCTCAGGCCGCGGCAGAGGTGGAACCGGTGCCGCCGCACGGGGTGCGGGACGAAGCGGCGCTGGCTCGGGCGCGACGAACGCATCAAACTGCGGAGCGCCGGCATAGGACATTCGCGACCGAGAACGCTGCCAGGCGAGCAGTGCAATACCCGCAATCAGTGCACCGGCGGCGGCAAGCCAAGGGAGCAGCCACAGCTTCGAACTATCCGTCGTCGTCGTTGCGGGAGGCGCCGGGGGTGGCGGCGCGCCGGTCGACGGCTGCGGTGTGGCGGCGAAGGGATCGCTTGCCGATCCGGTGGTCAGGTTCTGCGTCGGCGGGGACGCAACCGGCACTGCAACGGACGGTGCTGTCACGGCTGGTGCCGCGGTCGTTCGAACGGCAGAAGTTGCCGTTCGATCGGTTTCCGTTCGCTGCGTCCGTGCCGGGGCCGGCGCAGACCTCGCTGTCGTCTCCGCCGTCTCGGCCTGAGGACGCTGCGTCGACGGCACCGTGGTTGTCGAGGGTGCCTCATCGGCCGGGCGGGTCTTCGTCCCGGGCAGGCTGAAATTCTGCAGCTCGCGCGGGCCGACCGCGTCGGTGGCCGGCGTCGTCGTGTTGGTGGTGGCGGGCGCCGGTTGCGCCGTGTTCTGGGCAAGCGCCGCCGCGGGCAGGAGCAACGCCCCTGCCGCAAATAGTCTCTTCAAGCGCAAACCCGCCCTCATCAATCCCGCTCTGCCTGGGTTGCCGTCACGTATCGCGGCGCGAGCGCCCATGCCCGCGTCGCGTCCGTGATACAAGCACAGCTTCGATGAACCGCTCCAGACTCAAGCGGTTACGACGTTATCGGGCGTCGACCAAAACCAGCTCGGCATCTTCGTCGGCGGCAATCTCGATGCGTTGCTCGCCCGTGATGGCAACGCCGTCGCGCGCCGCGGCGGCAACGCCGTTCACACGGACGCCGGCACTCGGCACCAGATAGAGATGACGCGCGGGATCGGCGTCGATCGCGATCGATTCTCCGGCCTTCACGGTCGCGCCGAGAATGCGGGCATCGGCGTTGATGGTCAGGGCGCCGTCATCGGCATCGCCGCTGGCCAGCAACTGGAAGACGCCGTTCCGCGATTCCTTCGGGAACGGCATCGCGCCCCAGCTCGGCGGCGCGGACGGGCGGTCCGTTTCAATCCAGATCTGGAACAACGTCGTCTGCTCGTCCTCGAGATTATACTCAGCGTGCGTGACGCCGGTGCCAGCGCTCATCACCTGGACGTCGCCGGCGCCGGTGCGGCCCTTGTTGCCCATCGAATCCTGGTGGGTAATTGCGCCCGTGCGGACGTAAGTGACAATTTCCATGTCGCGGTGGGGGTGCGGCGGGAAGCCGGTCTGCGCCGCAATCTTGTCGTCGTTCCACACACGAATGCGGCCCCAGCCCATGCGGGACGGGTCGTAGTAATTCGCGAACGAAAAATGGTGACGGGCATCGAGCCAGCCGTGGTCGGCGTGGCCCAGCGAAGCGAAGGGGCGGATGTCGATCATGGATGGAATTTGGCGCCTTCCGCAGCCCCATCAAGTGTCACCGATGACACCGCCTCGCTTCACCCTCGCCACGGTCACGCACCATCGCCCTTAACGTGTCGAAACAGGGGGGGCCACTTCGTGACCTTCGGCGCTTCGTTGGATGCACGCACCACGCGATCGCACAAGGCCGCGAACAATACCCCGTCAGCGCGGGCGCAGGCGATAGGCGCTCTTCGGGCTCAGCCCCGCCGCAGCGGCGACACGGGCGACATTGCGCGTTCACGCAAGAGTATCGAGAAAGCACAACTGGCGCTCTGGGGTCCAGCCGTGGCGGCGAGGTTTGGAACCGCGTGTCGCTGCATCCAACAGCTTAAATCACCACAGCGCGGTTGTAGGACAGCGATTATCGCAAGTGTCTGATTTGGGTGGAAAGCGGACACTAACGTGCGGACCTCAATCTCCTCCATCCCCAGAGCAACAGTGTGTTGAGAAACAGAAATAGGATGATGCGAGCAAACCAGTCGGTTGCTGTGAAATAGGCAATGGCTGCCCACGCTGCCTCGACCAATACCAAGTTGAACCAGCGGGACGCCACAGAGGCAGAATGACGTCCAGTCAGAATGTCTGCAATGGGTGGTAAGCGGACATTTGGCAGCGCTTACTTTGGCTGGGTCAGTATGGACTTCTCGAACTCCACAGCGTGGGTCTGCATTGGGGTAACCAAAAGAGCCGCGCCGTTGAGCATGCCAGCAGCTGCCCAGACGTAACGCTTGGCGCGAAAATCCGCGATGCTGCGGCAAATGCAGAAGGCAGCAGCCAGTAAGCCGACAACTGCAAAGAGTATCATTGCGCCGTCTCCATCGGCTGCATCGTGGCAATGGCTCTTAATGTCCGCAATGGGTGGAAAGCGGACGTTAGGCGACGCCATTGAAATCGAGATGACTGACTTGACGCGATGCAACGTCGAACTCGGCACCAAAGAACGACGGCCCGCCATCGCACACCAAAGTGGGCGCTGATTGCCACCTTCCGACACTCTCGAAGTCCGCAGGAAAGAAGTTGCCGTAAATGAAGCGCCTCCCGCCCCGCACGGTGCCCACGTACTGTCGCCGCCACCCAATCAACAGATTTGCGAAGTTCACATCTTTTGCCTCGGGCTGCTTCGACAGAGCCTCAGGCAGTGCCGCCTCAAACGCGTCGATATCGGCCCGAGTTGGCGTCCACTGCGCCTGACCGGGTGGCGGCACACCGCGCGAACATTGATTGAAAAGCGCGCGACCATTTGCGTCTGAGAAGACAACCCGGTCACCCTGCTTCGCAGTTGCTGTCTCGGCTCCGTGGCAGCCGGTGAGCATTGCAGCAGCCAGCATCCAGCTTCGGGCATTCACGTTGCTCTTCATCTAACGATGCTGACGCAGTCATTCAATGTCCGCACCGGGTCGAAAGCGGACACTAAAGGTGGTCGTTTTCCGGCCCGGGACCGCCAAGCAATTTGTTGATCTCGCGCAGCTCGTCCTGCAGCTCGCCATAGAGACGCTTGTAGTTGGGAGAACCGCCGCCGAAATGGGTGAAGCCCAGGTTGGATGACACGTACCGGATGTCATCGAGTTGCGCGATGATCCGTTCCCGCGCCTCTGACAGCTCCTTGCGTAACTTCTCGTCCAATGCGCTCGTCCTTCTTCATCGGTCAGGATGGCACGCGCGAGTTAACGGCGGCGAAAGAACAAGGCCCAGCTTATCAAAACATAGGCGGTGGTCAGGACGATCGCGATGCCTAGCTGGATCTGGCCGCTCAGCTGCCCACAAGCCGCACCTTCCGGACCGCGCGGGCATTGGGAATCGGCAGAGAGCAGGAACAATGTGACCGCGACCAGCAGGTAGCCGATCGTCCAGACGCCAAGGCTGGCAAAGTTCCTGCCCTTCATGCGCGCAAGCTGACGCGGGACATGGCCGGCGGCAATGGTTGGAATGCGGCCGCGGGAAGACCTTGACCGGCGAAATGAAAAAGGGGCACCCGCCGGATGCCCCTTCCTCGCGCCGCGCTAGGATTGCCCCTTCCTCGCGTCGAAGCGATTGCGCCGGGAAGACGAGTACGGGGACTCGCCTGGCCCGGCGCTTAAATCGGCATCACGCTGGCGCAGAAATGGCGGGAAATCTTTCCCTGAATTATGAAAAACGATGAATTGGGCGTTGCAGCAAGCGGCCGCCACCGACGCCGTCAGCTCTTTTCGGCCAGAACCACGTCTTCCTGCGAATCTGCGGGGTCCGTGAAACCGCGGATGATCTGGATCAGGGCTTCGGTTCCGAAAAGTTGGTAAAGCGCAAACAGGCCGTTCGCGAGCGCGCCGTCGAACTGGAAGCGGAATCGGTCCATGCCGCAATTTTCCATGGTCAGGTCACCCCCCGCATATTTGAAAGTGACGTCGCGGAAGGTGCAGTCCTTGAAGCTGTTGCCGTCAAGGTCGACCGTCACTCCTTCGAAATTCTCGTTCTTGTAATCCACTGCGGTCTCCTTCCTGAATTCCCTGCGCGGGCGTTACGGCATGGCGTCCGCAGATGCCAAACCACGAAATGCGTGACCCTCGCCACCTGGCGCCCTGCGTCCCTTGAATGGGTGAAAGTGAAACCTTACACCGGTTTCGCGGACCGGGCCCCTCTGGCGGCCGTCTCCTCTGACGATCGTGATGTCGGACCGCATCGGGCTCGCTCGATGCAGTTCCTGACCCGGCGTCGTCCTGCATGCGCTCCCGATCGGCCAACGGCGGCAATCGCCTTTGTGGAAGGGACGTGCAGTGGAATATTTGACCGGCCTGTTCAGCGAGCCCGCCGTGTGGGCCGCGCTGCTGACCCTGATGGTGATGGAGGTCGTGCTGGGCATCGACAACCTCATCTTCATTTCGATCCTGTCGAACAAGCTGCCTGAAGCGCAGCGGCGCAAGGCCCGGCGGCTGGGGATCTCGCTCGCGCTCGTGCTCCGGCTTGGCCTGCTGTCGACGATCGCATGGCTGGTCGGCCTGACCGCGCCGGTCTTCGATCTCGGCATCCAGGGCAGCGTCGGCGCGCATGGCGAACCGACCTTCGAAACACAGTTTTCGTGGCGGGACCTGATCCTGATTGCCGGCGGCCTGTTCCTCCTGTGGAAGGCGACCAAGGAAATCCATCACAATGTCGATCCGCGGCCCAACGCCGACCTGTTCGACACGGCGAAGGCGAGCTTGGGGTTCGGCGCGGTCATTGGCCAGATTCTGCTGCTAGACCTCGTTTTTTCGGTGGATTCGATCCTGACCGCCGTGGGCATGACCGAGCATCTGCCCGTGATGGTGATCGCGGTGGTGACGGCGGTCCTGGTCATGCTGCTTGCGGCCGAACCACTCGCGAACTTCATCAACCGCAACCCGACGGTGGTGATGCTCGCGCTCGGATTTCTGCTGATGATCGGCGCCGTCCTGGTCGCTGACGGGTTCGGCGTGCACGTGCCCAAGGGCTACATCTACACGGCGATGGCCTTCTCGGCCTCCGTCGAAGCCTTGAACATCTGGTCCCGGAAACGGCGCGAGCGGAATGCGGTTTCGGATCAGGCTGGATGAATGGAGCGGGTTCCGGTCAGACAGCCGGAACCCCAGTGCCGAATGTCGGTTATCCGACCCATGCCTGCCAATATCCTGATCGTCGAGGACGAGATGCTCGTCGCGCTCGAGATGCAGAATGTTCTGGAGGACCATGGCTATCGCGTCGCGGGGATCGCCGTTGACCTCGACTCGGCGCTTGCCCGTGCGGGTGAGCAAATCGACCTGGCCCTGGTGGATCTCAATCTTCGCGACGGATTAAGCGGGCCGGAAATCGGCAAACGTCTTGCGAACGATCATCGCGCCGGCGTCCTCTTTGTGACCGCCAACCCGCGCTTGCTCGGCAAGGGGATCGCCGGAACCATCGGCGTACTTACCAAGCCGACGGACGAGCCGACGCTGACCTCGGCAGTGGCTTTCGCGCTTCGACGTATCAAGGGGGAACCGGCCGAAGCGCCTCCTGCGCTCCGTTGCTTCAATTAATTCGGCTGAGCGCCTTAACCGGGACGGAAATTGCTACCTGAAGGCCCTCACGCGTCCAGTCGCGATCAATCGTCCCGCCCAGCTGCTGAACAACGCTGAGATCGGTCAGACGAGTCCCGAAACCGCTGAGTCCGGGAGGTCGCATGATCGCCGGGCCGCCCGTTTCGCGCCAAGCGAGCGAAGCATTGCCGCCTGTCACCGCCAGCGCAATGTCAATGTGACCGGTCGGACTCGATAGCGCGCCATATTTGGTCGAGTTTGTTGCCAGCTCGTGGAACACGAGGCCGATCGGCGTTGCCCCACGATCGTCGACGCGAAGGTCATCGCCGGTCACGGCAATTCGGCCCTCGTCAAGAGCGGGATACGGGCTGAGGAGTTCGAGGAGCAGCGTCTTCAGCGTCGCAGGGCCATCGTGCCGGGCGCTTTCCTCGCTATGCGGCCGGACATAATCGTGCGCCCGCCCAAGGGCCGCGATCCTGTCCTGCAACTGACGCGCGAAACCGGAAATCTCCGGCGCTTGGCGACCGGACAGGCCGATAAGCCCGTTCACCACCGCAAAGATGTTCTTGATGCGGTGACTGAGTTCGCGGCTGAGGATCTGATTCTGCTGGGCAAAGCGCTTCTGCTCGTGGATGTCGGTACAGGTCCCAACCCACCGCACGATCTCGCCATCGTCGCCGCGTAGCGGAAGCGCGCGCCCCAGCGTCCAGCGATATTCGCCGCTATGGTGACGGAGCCGGTATTCGATCTCGTAAGGTTCGCCAGTCTGCAAGCTGCGGCGCCAGCGGGCCCAGGCCCGTTCCTGATCGTCCGGGTGGAACATCCCGTTCCAGCCCTCACCGTCGGTCGAACCCTCTGGCGCCCCGGTGAACGCATACCATTGCGCGTTGTAATAATCGTGCGAGCCGTCCGGCAGCGTCGACCAAACCATCTGCGGCATGACGTCGGCTAGCTGCTGAAAGGATAATCGATCCGCGCCGGACTTCATCGGGTCGGCTGTCGATGAAGTCACGCTGTCCCTTCCAAGCCGGCCATCTCGCAAGCGTTATAACATAGATTAGCGCCCTGCGAGGCGCCCCTGCCCCAATCCCCTAACTGGCGCGGAGTTCCACTTGCCGGTCGCGCGCGAAGGGCGGGTCAGACGCCCGGCATCGTCCCCGGGCGAAGGTAAGCGAACATGTGCGGCACGAAATCGACCTTTCCGAGGGGGACTCCGGCCTGACGGAGGATGGCGTAGGTCACGATCTGGTGGAATGCGCATTGCGGCAGCGCCCAGTCGCGCACGTAGCTCTGCCCAGTCATGTCGAAGACCATGCCCATGGGCAGGTCATGGGCGAGCGGTGCCGTGGCTGCCGCGTCGAAGGCGTCGTCCGCGACCGCGGCTAACGCGGCGGACGCTTCCGCAATGCGGGCACGGGCTTGCGGCCATGTGCCCGGGTTCTCCTCCGCGTCACGCCCCTCCTGCCGGACTTGCAGCAGCGCATCCGGCACCGATTCGCCGCGAAGCCGGTAGAGTGGCTCCTGCGCCTGGAAGCTGAGAAAGCGAAGCTGGGTGGCCAGCGGAAACATGTCGGGCGCGAGGCGAAGCGGCAGAAAATCGTCAGCCACCGTATTGCGCTCGGCGGCGAGAGCTTCAGCCTTGTCGAGCCAGCCGGCAACCGCCGCAAGCTGATTGGTGAGGCTGGGTACGAGAAGTGCGGTCAGATGCATGAAAAAGCCATGCGAAAAGGCGATTCAATGATCAAGGGGAGCGCAATCAGTTCTTGCCGAAGGCCTTCATCAACTTGACCTTCAGATCAGCGCGCTGCCGCTCGCGATAATATTCGTCGACCAGCGGAGCGACCAGCCGGTGCCCGAAATTCAGCTGTCGCGTGTCCGCGCTCGCCGTGACCGACCATTTGCGGTCGAGATTGTGCGTGTAGGACAAGGTCAGCTGGTTCCAAGAAAAATTGCGAAACTGAAATTCCGTTGCGGGACTTTCGTAATGCCAGGTCAACTGCGCAACGTCGCCCGGCTTGCCTCGGCGGTCGGGCCCGTTCCATTCGAGGGTGGTGTTGGTTGTGAATCGAAAGCGTTCTTCAGTGGCGTCGCCAATCACCGCGTCGATCGGCACACGGCTACTGAAGAGGTTGACGCTTGCGGAGACTTTGACACGCGGCAGCACGGGCGTGTTCACGTCCAGCTCCGCACCGCGATCACGCTTGTGTCCGACATTGACTGGCATGCTGACCGTGCGGCCCTGAGCGTCGATAGAGTAGCTGGTGGAGATGAGTCGCCGCGTTTCGCGGTCGTAGACGATGAGGCCGGCGTCAAGCTTGTTGCGATGGTAGTGCAGGTTGATCTCGTACGCATCGGTTGTCTGAGTGCGCAGCCGCGGATTTCCCTGTTCGATCGACAAGGTGTTGGGCTGCACCGCATATGGGCGCAACTGATCGGCGCCGGGACGATTGAGGCGACGACTGTAGCTGAGTGTTAGGACCAGGGTCTTGCCGATCGGGTGGTCGGCGTGAACCGACGGCACCCAATCGGTCTGGCCCAGGCGGAGCGTAGGGAAACCGGGTGTCTCAATCCGGCGCTCGTTCCTTTCCACCCGAAGTCCGGGCATGACCGTCCAAGTCTTGCCGATCGGCTGCTGATAGGTGGCATAGCCCGCGAACGTATCCTGGCCGGCGCGGAAGGAATCACTGAAACCCGTCGCCGGGACGTTGGGCGTCGTGCCAAGGAAGCTGTAGCGCTGATGGATCTGCTCGCGGTCCCACGCCGCCCCGAGGGAAAGGATCCGGTTCTTGCCGAGCGGGCGCGTCCAGTCGAGCTTGTCCTGCATGTAAAAGGTGGTCGACCGACGGTTGCTAAGCAACGATCCTCCATCATCCCGCTTCACGCTGTTGGTTCGCCGGTTGGTCGGATTGCCGAAGATGTTGATGCTGGCTTTGAGGGTTTCGCCGTCGCGCTTGCCCTTTTGGTCGAAGGTGAATTGCGAGGTGAAAAAGGTCGCCGACCCGCTATCGCGTTGCCGTTGGCCGAAGGAGATAAAATCCGGAGTCAAACCGACGAAACGCGCGCGGTTAAGCGACCTGTAGGACGCTGCGCCGCCGGTGAATTCCGCGGAGACACTGGTCTTGGGGTTGATTTCGTATGTCGCCTTGAGCTGTGCGTAGCCACCGTTGTCGAGCCCGGGACCGCCGCCGTTCTCGGTGTTGATCGTCACCGGGCCGCTTGGTGATTGCCGCGTCTCTCGCAACTTGTGATAGGTCGAGTGGCCCCAGGCGCCGACGCCGCCTCCCCCGCTAACTTCGTAGGTCCACCGCTTTCTTTTCAGCTTGAGCGTGCCGTTGGGCTGGGCGCGGCCTTGCGTCGACAGTTCCAGGCTCTCGTTGCCCGACACGCCGTCGGTGCGCTTCTTGCGCAGCACCAGGTTGATGATGCCGCCCGTGCCCTCCGCCGAATATTGCGCTGACGGGTTGGTGAGCACTTCGATCCGGTCGATGTCGCTGCCGTGCAGTGTCCGCAGGTTGGTGCGAGTCGCGTGGCCGTCGATCAGGACAGTCACATCGGGCGCGCCGAGCAGGTTGATCTGATCGTCCGCAGTAATGGTGATCGCGGGAAGGCCGCGCAGCAACTGGTAGGTATCTTTCTGCGCGGAATGCGGCGTCTGCTGAACCTGATAGGTACGCCGGTCGATCTTGAGCGCCTCGCCGGTGCGGGTGCCGACGATCTCAATCACGTCTGTTTGCGGGCTGGTCGGCTGCGTGATCGCTGGTGGCGGCAAGGCTTGCACAGAGACTCCAAACACCGATGCCGAGCCGCAGGACGATAAACGGACCGGCAGCGCTGACAAGAATTGCTCAGCAAATGCTCACCCCCCGCTCATGACCGGCGCCTTCATTCCGCGCGACATCCTTGGGCTCACGAACAAGGAGGCATTGCGTGTTCTATCCGGATGACGACCGAACCCCCGGGTTCAAACTGGGTTTGGCGATCATCATCGGCCTGGTGCTGACGATCCCGCTCTTTTCCATCTACCTGCTGAATTACGATCGGCAGACACAGTCGCGCGAAGCGACCTCGTCGATCACTGCGGGCTGGGGCGGCCCGCAGGCGATCGCGGGACCGGTGCTGGTCATTCCTTATCGTACGATGACCTCCGAAACGGTGGCGGAGAATGGTCAGAGCGTGACCCGCAGCCGGGACGTGAGGCGCGAGCTGACGCTGGCGCCGGAGGTCATCGAACTCGACACCAACGTGCGTCCGCAGGTACGCAAGCGGTCGATCTACGAAGCGGTGGTGTTCGATGCTCAGGCAAGCGGGCGGGCGCGTTTCGCCTTCCCGCCCGACTTGGCGCGAACGGGGGTCGACCCCAGCCAAATGGACCTGGCGCGTGCCGAGCTCCGCTTCGGCCTCAGCGACCCGCGCGGCCTTGGTGCCAATCCCCGCGTCGCGGCAGACGGCCGGCCGCTGCGCCTGCAGCCCGGCGGCGGGAGTGGTGGCGGCCGCGGTTTCTTTGCCTGGATCGACGCGTCGACGCTGAGCGGCAAACCGATCGCAATCGATTTCGCCTTCGATTTTCGCGGCAATCAGGCGCTCAGTCTGGCCCCGCAGGCCGGCGATACGCGCTGGACGGTGAAGTCGGCGTGGCCGAGCCCAAGCTTCGGCGGCGACTTCCTGCCGGCCGGGCGCAATGTCGCTGCGAAGGGTTTCGACGCCACCTACCGCATCGGCAACCTCGCGCTCGGGCGATCACTCGTCAGCACGGCCGAGGCCGGCGGACCTGGCCCGATCGAGCGCGTCGCGCCGCCCTCGCGCGACGGTTTGCCGCCGCCGGTTAGAGCCGAAGACGGAGCGGGCGCCGTCCAGACTGCGCAGATCATCCTGATCCAGCCGGTCGATCCTTATTCGCAGGTCAATCGCGCGACGAAATACGGCTTCCTGTTCATCGGCTTCACCTTCCTGGCACTGCTGATGTTCGACGTGGTTGGCGATGTGCGGGTGTCGGCGGTCGAGTATCTTTTGATGGGCGCAGCGCTGGTGCTGTTTTTCGTGCTGCTGCTGGCCTTCGCGGAGGTCGTCGGCTTCGCACCGGCATATGTCGTGGCTTCGGGCGCAATCGCGGGACTGAACACTGCTTATGCAGCGGCCGTGCTGCGTAGCTGGGGGCGGGCCGCGTTCATCGGCGGCCTGCTGATCGGTTTGTACGCCGTACTCTACATCCTGCTCAGCCTCGAAGCCTTCTCACTGCTGATCGGATCGGTGCTGTTGTTCGCGGCGCTGGCCGGCGTGATGTTTGCGACGCGGCGTATTGACTGGGGGGCAAAACGGGTCGCCGAAGCGTGATGGATTAGGCGGCGGTCGCTTCATCCCTGGGATAAGCGATCGCCGCCAGCCGTTTCGCGCCAAACCACAACGCAAACATCATCGCCGCACCGACGGGGCCATCGACGAAATAGTGCCAGCCGAAATGGATCGTCGCGATCCAGACGGCGAAGACCACGTAAGCGCCCAAGATGCCGAGCAGCCGATTATGCTGCCACGCAGCAAGCGCCACGAGCGTAATCATGGCGACGTGCATGGACGGCATGGCCGAGATCCCCCCGCCTGGGGCGAAATCATGCGTGCGATAAGTCAGCGTCAAACCCGATTGGTAAGTGAGCGAAGCAATCGGATGTCCTTGTGCGGCGGCCAGCCTGCCGATCGCCGCAAGCCGCCGCTGCAATTCCGCGTAATCAGGGTCGTAAGCGACGAACGTGTTGTAAAAGCAGGGTCCAGCGGATGCGAAGAACCAGCCTGCCAAGGTCCCAATGACAATCCACGACGCCGTCCAGGTAAACAGAATGCGGAAGCGGCGGCGTGTGTCGGTGATAAAGACCGCCGAAACGAGCGGCAGACCAAACATCAGAGGAAGCAACGAGCGATAAGCCGCGTCGAGGATGCGCGTGCCGGTGACCGTCCCGAAATAAACGTGCGTAATCGTCCACGGAGACTGGCCAAAAATAGCTCGGCCGACGTGCGCGAACGCCCGATCCCAGAGGAATCCGCGCATCGGGAGCACAAGTTCCTTGAACACGGCAAAAAACGGAAACGTCAGTGTCGTAATCACACTGGCAACGGCCAGCCAGAAGGCACGCGTTTGAAATTGCGATCGGTGGTGCGGCTGAATGACGCACAGCAGCGCAAAGCCGCAGGCGACGAGAATGCCCGCATAGAAGGACAAGGCCGCAAAATTGCCGAGCGATACCAGCAGCTGACCGATCGGCGGTTTGCCAAGCAGGTCGATGGCCAAGCCGTAAACGAGCATTAGCCCGATCAGGGCTACACCATTACGAAGGTCGAGCGGCGACAGGTTGTGCTGCGCGCTCGCCGCGGCCATTGGCCAGTCAAGTGTCGGATCGACGACGTTCACGTCGCCGGAACTACTCCGTTTTGGTTAATAAAGCGGCGGTGCTCTCAGGGCGACGTCCTGATGCTGCGCATAGCGGCGTCGGGCTGGTTGCTCAGGCGCCGCGTCGGACGGCAATGATCGTCGCACTTCGCAAGGCGTGACGGCGCGAATCTTTGCCGCTAACCGGCGTCGATGACTTCTCAACCATTGCCGCCAAAGCGGATTTTCCCAAGTTCCAAAGTCGACGCCCGCGCGGCGGAGCACGTTCCTTCCGTCCCGCAGACCGACAGCTCGGCGTACAAGCTGGCCTTCCAGGACACCGAGTTCCTGTTGCGCGAAGATTTGCGTCCCGTCCGCTTCCAGCTCGAGCTGTTGAAGCCGGAGCTTCTCCTCAACGAGGCGGATATTGGTTCGACCTTCGTATTTTATGGGTCGGCGCGGATTCCTTCACCGGAGATGGCGGACGCTTTGGTCGCCGCTGCCACGAACGAGCAGCAGGAGCTTATCGCCGAGCGGCTGAAGGCCAAGGCGCACTATTACGAGGTGGCGCGCGAGCTGGCGCGGCTGGCGAGCCGGTGCGGCTGCGACGAGGATGGCAAGCGCCATTTCGTGGTCTGCTCCGGCGGCGGTCCGTCGATCATGGAAGCGGCGAACCGCGGCGCGACCGACGAGGGCAAGGAATCCATCGGTCTCAACATCGTTCTGCCGCACGAGCAGATGCCCAATCGCTACGTGACGCCGGAGCTAAGCTTTCAGTTTCACTATTTCGCGCTGCGCAAGATGCACTTCCTGCTCCGCGCCCGCGCGGTCGCGGTGTTCCCGGGCGGTTTCGGCACGTTTGACGAGATGTTCGAGCTTTTGACCCTGATCCAGACCGGCAAGGTGCGCCCGCTGCCCATCCTGTTGTTCGGCAAGGAATTCTGGAATCGCGTTGTCGATTTCGACGCACTGGTCGAGGAAGGCGTCATTGCGCCGCACGACCTCGAGCTCATCCACTGGACGGAAAGCGCCCAGGAAGCATGGGACTTTGTCGTTAATTATTACGAAGATCACCCGCAGCCGGTGCCAGTACAGCACGCGCCGCCGGAGTAACGGCGCCTAGCCTATTTCTTGACCGGCTGGTTGGTCGCGTCGCCGCCCTTGGTCTGCGGCGACGTGCCCGCAGCCGCTGCCGGCAGCACGGGCTCGTTTTCGGCCTTCTGCGGTCCGTTGTTCGCACCCGTGCCCGGCGGATTGCTGCCCGCGGGCACGTCCGCGCCCGGCTTGGTCTCGGCAGCGGCGGCCGGCGCGGTCGGTAACGGTTTGGGCGCATCACTATGCTGGTTGAGGAAGGCGATCACGTCCGCGCGGTCCTGCGGATTGCTGAGACCGGCGAAGGTCATCTTGGTGCCTGGCGCGAACGCCTTCGGGCTGTTGAGCCACTGCGCGAGATTGTCGAAGTTCCAGGTGCCGCCCTTCTTCGCAAGCGCATCGGAAAAAGCGAAGCCGCGGCCTTGGCCGATCGCCTCGCCCAGCACGCCCCACAGGTTAGGACCTAGCTGGTTCGCGCCGCCCTTTTCGGCGTTGTGGCAGGCCGCGCACTTGTTGAAGACCTGCTGACCCTTGGCCGGGTCGGCCTTCGCCAGGAAGAATTCGATCGGCTGTTCAGGGGCAGCGCCGCCCTCACCTTCCTGAACCACGCCCTCGATCGGGTAGCCGCCCTTTTCCGGACGTTCGGAATGGAAGATTTCGCCGGCGACGATGGACGATCCGAGTGCGATGATTCCCGCGAACAGCACCCAGCCGGCGATGGTGTTAAAGCGATCGTCCATGAGTTTCCCTGATTTCCCCGCGAACGCGAGACATGAATTTGCGACGCCCTTTAAGGGCAGCTTGGCAAGGCATCAAGCCGCGCTCCGAGCGGTAAGAGCGAGATCGGCGGCGCGACGGTAGAGTGTCGGGAGGCCGGCGTCGGCCAACCCGTCGAGCGGCTGCCACCAACCTTCCCCTTCAGGGTCGGCACGGGGGACGATAGCGAGGTCGAGCGAGAAGTGCGTGAAGACGTGCCGGACTGTGCCAAGCGCGTTGACACTCGCCTCCGCCTGCTCAGTCCATTCGGGACCCGGAAGTGCGGCCATTCCGCCGAAAACACCGCGGGGAGGACGGCGCACCAGCCAGACTGATCCGCATTGCTCAATCCAGTAAGCGATCCCGAAGCGATGGGGCCGTACCGCTCGCACCTTGGGCTCGGGATAGGCGGCGGGCTCACCGCTCGCGAAGGCGAGACAGTCGGGCGCCAGCGGACACGCCGCGCAGCGCGGATTGCGGGGACGGCAGATGGTCGCGCCAAGATCCATCATCGCCTGCGTGAAGTCGCCTGCGCGTCCGGGCGGGATCATGTCGAAAACCAATCGATCGATTGCTCCTGGAGCCGGGCGCCTGAGCGCATGCAATCGTGCGACGACGCGCGCGACATTGGTGTCGACGGCTGCGGCATGCTCGCCAAAGGCAATCGCGGCGACGGCCGCCGAGGTGTAGGCGCCCAGCCCGGGAAGCTCTCGCAACTCGCGCGCTGTCCTAGGAAAGCTGCCTCGCGCAGCGACGGTGCGAGCGCAAGCGATGAGATTGCGGGCTCGGGCGTAATAGCCGAGGCCCGCCCATTCGGAGAGCACCTCTTCATCCGGCGCGGCGGCGAGCGCTTCGATCGTCGGCCAGCGCGCGAGGAACCGTTCGAACCGGGGAATCACGGTAGCGACTGTCGTCTGCTGGAGCATTACCTCGCTCAGCCAGACGCGGTAGGGCTCCATCGGCGGATCACCCGGCGCCGCGCGCCACGGCAATCGCCTGAAGTTATCCACATAATGTTGGAGCAGTCGCTCGGCGGCATTGGCGGGCACAATAGGCCTATGGCATGGTCGAGACCTATGTCGAAGCGGAAGCCAGAAGATTCGCCGCGAAGTTGCCGTGCGCGCTCCGCCGGGGAGCTGGTCGGCGACGTTGGCGGCCAATCATTCCGGCGATTTGGCTTCATCCAGAGCTCGATCGTCAGCCGCTGGGCAGAGATCGTCGGCGAGCGATATGCGCGGGTCTCCTGTCCTGAATCGATCAAGTTCCCAGCCGGCAAGAAAGCGGGCGGGGCGCTGACCCTGATGATCGAGGGGGCGCACGCGCCGCTGATCCAGCATCTGGCGCCGATGATCATCGAGCGCGTCAACCGCTTCTTCGGCTATGCGGCGATCAACCGGATCGTGTTTCGCCAGGGGCGGCTGCCGATACCGGCACCCAAGACCGAGCGGCCGCAACTACGCGCGGTACCGAAGGAACTGGGCGAAGGGCTGCGGGAAATCGCCGATCCCGAGCTTCGCCACTGCCTGGAGTCGCTTGCGGCGCAAATTGCCGCTAGCAGCGGCGCACCGTCACTGCCGGAAGACAGCGACGACCCGATACCCGTCATCAACCGGAGCGTTTGAACCGATGAAGGTCCGCAATTTCCTGACCGCCGGAATGGCCGTCCTGGCCCTTGGCGCCTGCAACAAAGACAACCAGACCAGCGGGGGCGGTGGCGACGCACCGGCTAGCACGGTGCAGATCACGCAGGCCAATCCGCCTCCGGGCGGCACCTGGGCCGACGTCACCAACGCGACATCCGCGGGTGGCTTCATGATGGGCAATCCCAATGCCAAGGTGAAGCTGGTCGAGATCGGCTCGCTGTTCTGCCCGGTCTGCAAACGCTTCGCTGACGAAGGCGTGCCGACCCTGGTCAACGATTACGTGAAGACCGGCAAGATCAGCTGGGAGTTCCGGCCCTACATCATTCACGGCCCGATCGACATGGCGGCGAACCTCGTCGCGCGTTGCAATGGCCCGAAGACATTCTTCCCGATCGCCGAGGCACTGTACCGCGACCAGTCGACGCTGCTTGGAAAGATGGAAGCGACGCCGCAGGACAAGTTGCAGCAGTTGCAGCAACTGCCGCCGGAGCAGGAGTTTGTGCAGTTCGCGAGCATCATGGGGCTGCAGGACTGGGCCGCCGCGCGGGGTCTGCCGCAGGCGAAGGCCAATCAGTGCCTGAGCGATCAGAAGATGATCAACAATGAGGTGCAGCTGACCTCCGACGTCAACAACAACTATCCGGAATTCAAGGGCACGCCCTCGTTCATCCTGAATGGCAAGCTGCTTCCGGACACGGCCAATTGGGCGGCACTGAAGCCGCAGCTTGAGGCTGCTGTAAAATGAGGCTGGCAAGGGCGTTGATCGGCGCGGCGGCTTTGCTGCTGACGGCGGTCGGCGCCCCGGCCGTCGCCAAACCCGCGGTCAAGGCCGCCCCGGTCGATTGGTCGCGCACCGTGGTTGCGACGCCGCAGGGCGGGTACCGCATGGGCCGTCCGAACGCGCCGTTGAAGCTGGTCGAATATGGCTCGCTGGTCTGTCCGCACTGCCGCCACTTTGCCGAGACCGGGGTCGACCCACTGGTCAGCGAATATGTGAAGAGCGGGAAGGTCAGCTATGAGTTTCGGCCGTACATTTTGAGTGGTCTGGACATCGCTGCGACGCTACTCGCGACCTGCAATGGGGCGCGCTCCTTTTTCCCAATTGCGCATGATCTCTATGCGACGCAGGCGACCTGGTCGCGGAGCATTGATCAGGCGCGGAGCGACCAAATATCAAGCCTGCCCGAGAGCCAGATGTACGCCGAGTTCGCGAAGGCGACCGGTATCGGCGCGATCGCCGGGAAGCGCGGGGTCTCTGCTCAGCGAGCGAACCAATGCCTGCGCGATGGAGCGGCGGCACTGCGGCTGGCGAAGATCGCGGAAGTTGCAAACGGCTTGGGCGTGACCGGCACGCCGACCTTCTTCATCAACGGGCGGAAGACCGACGCCTACGACTGGCCGTCGCTGAAGCCGCTGCTCGGCAAGAGCTAGGCGCTGGCGGAGGGGGTTCGGTCAGCGTGAGGATCAGGCGGCTCAAGCTCAGCGGATTCAAGAGCTTCGTAGAACCTGCCGAACTGCGCATCGAACCCGGTCTGACCGGGGTGGTCGGCCCCAATGGGTGCGGCAAGTCGAACCTGCTGGAAGCCATCCGCTGGACGATGGGCGAAAGCAGCCCGAAGTCGCTGCGCGGCGGCGGGATGGACGATGTCATCTTCGCCGGCACCGCGACCCGCCCGCCACGCGACTTTGCGGAAGTTTCGATACTGGTCGAGCGGGGCGATGCCGATGCCATCGTCGGCGGGGAGACTGAAATCACCCGCCGGATCGAGCGCGGCGCCGGGTCTGCCTACCGGATTGACGGGCGCGACGTGCGGGCGAAGGACGTGTCGCTGCTGTTCGCGGATGCGGCCACCGGGGCGCATTCCCCTGCGCTCGTCAGCCAGGGGCGCATCGGCACGGTCATTGCCGCCAAACCGGTCGAGCGCCGGCAATTGCTGGAGGAAGCGGCCGGGATTTCCGGGCTGCATGCGCGGCGCAAGGATGCCGAGCAGAAGCTGCGGGCGGCCGAGGCCAACCTAGCGCGGCTAGGCGAGATCCTGGGCGGCCAGGAGCAGCGCGCGGCACAGCTGCGCCGGCAGGCACGCGCGGCCGAGCGTTATCGCAAGCTGACCGACCAGATCCGCAGCGTCGAAGGGCGCCTGCTGCACGCGCGCTGGCGCGAGGCGGAGCAGGCAGCCGAAGCGGCCACGGCGGAAGCGCGCGCGACGGCGGAAGAGGTCGAGCGAATCCAGCAGGCCATTGCTACCGCGCAAAAAGCGCAGGAGCAGGCCAATGCTGCCTTGGCCGAGAAGCGCACCAAGCTCAATGAGCTGCGCGAGCAGGGCCACCAGCTGGCCCACCAGCTAGCAGCGGCGCGAGCGCGGCGGGACACGGTCGCGCGGCGGCTGCACGAGCTTGATCGGCTGGACGCCTCGCTTGAGGCGGACATTGAGCGCGAGACGGCGCTGAAAGGCGATGCCGAACGCGCCATTTCCGCGCTCGATGAAGAGCGGGCGGCGATTGCCCAGCGGCTGGAAGATTCCGAAGCGCGTTCCGCGCGGATCGCGACCGAGCTTAGCCAGGCTGAAACGCTGTCTCGTGAAGCCGAAGCGGCGCTTGCGGAGTTGCTGGCGCGCCAAGCAGCTATGCGGGCGGAACGGCGCGTGGCGGAGGCGGCGCTGGAGGCGGCGCGCGCACAACTCGGTCGGACGGAGCAAGAACGCCAGCGCCTTGGAGAGCAACGGCAGGCGCTTGGCGACGGCAGCGAGCAGGAGCGATTGCGTGCGGAAGCCGAGGCGAAGGGCGTCGCTGCGGCAGAGGCGCTGAAGGCAGCAGAAGCGCGCCGGGTTGCGGCTGAAGAAGGGCGGGCCGTTGCGGCAGAGGCGCGCGACGCGGCGGAAAGCGAGCTGGCCACGGCTCGGGCTGCCCATTCGGCGGCGCGGTCGGAGCATGATGCGCTGACGCGCGCCCTAGACCAGGGCGGCGGTGCGGTAATTGCGGCGCTACGAGCGGCGCCGGGCTACGAGCGCGCGCTTGCCGCGGCACTAGGCGAAGATGCCGACGCCGCCGTGGGATCTGAGGGCACGCGTCGATGGCAGGGTAGTGAGCCGCAAGCCGCGGATCCGATGCTGCCGGCGGGCACCGAATGCCTCGCTGATCACGCCGATGCGCCGGACGAGCTCAAGCGTCGCTTGCGCCAGGTCGGCGTTGCTGAACGCGACGAGGGCCAGTTGCTTGCGGTCGGACAGCGGCTGGTGACCCACGACGGGCGCGTGCGCCGGTGGGACGGGTTCGTTGCGGAGACGTCCGGCGCGGCAGCGGCGGAGCGATTGCTTCGCGCCAACCGCCTGGCCGATCTCGCCAAGCAATTGCCGGGCCTGGACCATGCGGTTCAAGCCGCTACCGACCAGCGCCATCAGGCGCTCGGAGCGATGGACAAGTGCCGAACGGATGCGGAGCAGGCACGCGCATCAGCGCTGACGGCCGAACGCGATGCGCGCGAGGCGGCACGAGCAATTGACGCCGCGACCGCTGCACTGGAGCGGCTGGAGGCGCAACGATCGGGGCTCGACCAGCGCCTCGCGGACCTCGACCCGGTGCTTGCTGCCTCACGCGAAGCCGTGGCAGCGGCCGAGAAGACGCTGGCTACCCTCCCCGACCCAGCGGCGCTGGAGCAGGAGGTCGAGACGGCGCGCGGCAAGGCGGCCGAGCTGGCGAATGCGGTTGCTGACAAGCGCGCTGAAGCGGCGACCAAGGCGCGCGAAACTGCGGCCGATCGCGAGCGGTCGGCTGCCGCCGGGCGCGAGCAAGCGGAATGGCGGGCACGTCAGACCAATGCTGAGAAGCGGCTGGCGATGGCCACGGAGCGGCAGGAGCAGCAGCGGGCGGAGCGCGAAGAACTGCAGCAGGAACCTGCCGCACTCGACGCGTCGATCCGCGAGTTTGAGCACAGCAACGATCACAGCCAGGTGCAGATCGGTGAAGCCACGACCGCCGAGCGGGAGGCCGAGCAGGACCTGATCGCGGCCGGCCAGCTAGTCTCCGCCGCCAACGAACGTTCAGCCGAGACACGCGAGCGGCGTGCCGCGGCGACGGCCCGCGCCGAAGCGCAACAGGCGCGCAGCGCTGAATATGCGCGGCAGACAGTCGAGAAGTTCGAAATCGTCCCGCAGCGACTGCCCGAGAAATTCGGCTTCGACGCGGACGAGCCCGCCAATGCCGACGAGCAGGCGACGACGCTGGAGCAGCTGGTCGCTGAGCGCGAGCGGATTGGGCCGGTCAACCTTGTCGCGGAGCAGGAACTCGCCGAACTCGACGCGGCGCGGATCAAGGGGGCGGAGGAAGCCGACGAGCTGACGCAGGCGATCAACCGGCTGCGGGGGTCGATCGGCAACCTCAACCGCGAGGGCCGAGTGCGGCTCCTTGCCGCGTTCGAGAAGGTTGACGCGCATTTCCGGCGCCTGTTCACAACGCTCTTCGAGGGTGGCCAGGCCCACCTTGAGTTGGTCGAGAGCGACGACCCGCTTGAGGCCGGCCTGGAGATCATGGCCCAGCCGCCCGGTAAGCGGCTGTCGACGTTGACCCTGCTCTCGGGCGGTGAGCAGGCGCTGACCGCAGTCGCGCTGATCTTCGCGATCTTCCTGACCAACCCTGCGCCGATCTGCGTGCTCGACGAAGTCGACGCGCCGCTGGACGACGCCAATGTCGAGCGCTTCTGCGAGTTGCTGCAACGGATGACGCAGGAAACAGATACTCGCTACCTCATCGTCACCCACAATGCAGTGACGATGAGCCGCATGGACCGGCTGTACGGCGTGACGATGATCGAGAAAGGCGTCAGTCGTTTGGTCTCGGTCGACCTCGGCGCAGCGGAGACGCTATTAGCGGCTGAATAGTTTTGCTATTGCGAATGACTTTCAATAACACTAGTCGAGCCCCGAGACGAAGGGGATCGAACATTGAACTACCGACTGTCGCTGGCTGCCATCTTGCTCAGCAGCGCTGCAGCCGCGCATGCGGCGGACAACGCGGATAGGGCCGAAGCCACCGATGCCGGGCCGGACATCGTCATCACCGGCGAGCGAACCCCCTATGGCGTTAAGGTCACCACGACGGCGACCAAGACGGCGACCAACCTTCGCAACGTTCCGCAGGCGATTACGGTCGTCACTCAACAGCAGATCGAAGACCAGCAATTGCGGTCGGTGTCGGACCTGCTCAACTTCGTGCCGGGCGCGTCCTACAATAGCGGCGAAGGCAATCGCGACGCGATCGTCCTGCGCGGCAATTCGAGCACCGCGGATTTCTTCATCGATGGGGTCCGCGACGACGTCCAATATTACCGCGACTTCTACAACGTCGATCGCGTCGAGGTCCTGAAGGGCCCAAACGCCATGATCTTCGGCCGGGGCGGCGGCGGCGGGATCATCAACCGCGTCCTTAAGCGGCCCACCATGAGTGTGGGCCGCAGCGCGACCGCATCCGGCGACCGTTGGGGTGCCCGGCGGCTAAGCGTAGATCTGGACCAGCCGCTGTCGCCAATCGTGGGAATCCGTCTGGACGGCTTGTTCGAAGACAGCGACAGCTTTCGCCGGAACGTCGAAACCAAACGCTATGGGATCAATCCGACCGCCGCTTTGCTGGCGGGTCCAGATACGCGCATCGACCTCAGCTACGAATATTTCCATGATCGGCGGACCGCGGACCGCGGCGTGCCCGCCCATGGCGACGAGCCCATTCGCGGCTTCACGCGGACATTTTTCGGTGATCCCGAAAAGAGCTTCGCGAAGGCCGACGTGAACATCGCAACCGTCGCGGTCGAGCATCGCGTCGCCGAGGGTCTGACCTTCAAGAACCGGACCATGTTCGGTCACTACGACAAATTCTACCAGAACATCTTTTCGGGTGCGTACAACCCGGCGACCGGACGGGTGGCCCTGAGCGGCTACAACAACCGCAACGACCGCGAGAATCTGTTCAGCCAGACGGACCTGGTGTGGGAGAATCGATTGGCGGGCATCGATCAGACCATGCTGGTCGGCTTCGAGGTTGGGCGGGAAAAATCGCGGAACCTGCGCAAGACGGCGGTCTTCGCAGCGGGCACGAACAGCGTTCCGATCACCAATCCGACCGTCGATGCGAACGTGACTTTCGTACCGGCGGTGAGCGATGCCGACAACCGCGTCCACGCCAACGTCGCGGCGCTGTACGTCCAAGATCAGATCCGTCCGGCCAGTTGGCTGGAAATCGTCGCGGGACTGCGCTTCGACAGCTTCAAAGTCGACGTAGACGACCTGCGCGCCGTCGGCGGCGGGCGTTTCGGGCGCCGTGATCACCTCTGGTCGCCGCGGCTGGGATTTGTCCTGAAGCCAACCGACAATCTCTCGCTCTACGCGAGCTATAGCCGCTCCTACCTGCCGCAGTCCGGTGATCAGTTCAGCGGGCTAACTTCGGTAACCGAAGGTTTGAAGCCGGAGCGGTTCGATAATTACGAGGTGGGTGGCAAGCTGCAGCTTCCCGGCGGGCTGCTGGCGACAGCCGCGATCTACCGGCTGGATCGCACCAATACGCGCGCTACCGATCCCGCCAATCCCAGCCTGACCGTGCTGACCGGTGCGCAGCGTAGCCGCGGGATAGAGCTTGGACTGGAACGCAGCGTGACCAGCCGCTGGCTCGTTTCCGGCGGCTATTCCTACCAGAAAGCGGAGATCACGAAGACGACCACGACCGCCCCCGCGGGGCGCCATGTCCCGCTTGTGCCGCGTCACAGCTTCTCGCTGTGGAATCGCTACGATTTCACCAAGATCATTGGTGCCGGCCTGGGCGTGATCGCGAGGTCCAAATCCTATGCTTCGATCAGCAATGCGGTGAAGCTGCCGGGCTATACCCGCGTCGATGGCGCGCTTTATTACGCGCTGCCGGGCGGGATCGAAGCGCAGGTGAACGTCGAGAACCTGCTCGGCGCGCATTATTTCCCGACGGCGAACGGCGACAACAATATCGCCCCGGGTGCGCCGCGGACGGTGAAAGCAAGCATCGGCTACCGCTTCTAGGCGGCCAGTTCCTCGGCCCGCTCGCGAATCCGCTTGAGGTCGCGCACGAAGAGGGCGCGTTCCTCCTGCCGGCGATCTTCTTCGGGGATGCGGAGCAGGAAGCTGGGGTGAACGGTGATCCAGCATTCGCTGCCGTCCGAAAGCTGCAATGGGGAACCGCGGTTTTTGCCGATCGCCATCGTCTTGCCGAACAGGCTGTGCGCGGCGGTTGCGCCAAGGGCGACGGTGACGGGCGGGCGGATTAGCTCGCGCTCATTGCTGATCCACCAGCGACAGGCCTCGATCTCGCCAGCGCCGGGCTTGCTGTGGATGCGCTTCTTGCCGCGCTGAACGAACTTGAAATGCTTTACGGCATTGGTCACGTAGGTCTCGGTACGGTCGATGCCTGCCTTTTCCAGTGCCGCATCGAATAACTGGCCGGCGGGTCCGACGAAGGGGCGGCCGGCGAGGTCTTCCTGATCGCCAGGCTGTTCACCGACGAACATGATGCGCGGGTTGAGCGGGCCCTCGCCGAACACGGTCTGGGTGCCGCATTTGTACAAATCGCAGCGCGTGCACTTCCGCGCATCCTTTAGCAGCGCTTCCCATGACGCCCGCAGGTTGCCGCCTGGCTCGATCGCGCGCTCGGCTTCGAGCGCATGCGCAAGGCCTTCCTTCGCTACGGCAGGTTCTCCAGCGGACTTGGCGATCATCTCAAGCTCCCGATTGCGCGCACCGGCGATAAGGGGGGCAACGAGCGAGGTCTCCGGCATGTTGCGCCAATATTTCTTGGGCATCTCCTTAAACATTGCGCCGACCTTCAGCCGCGCGGGGTTAAAGATAGAAGCGTAATAGGTGCGCCAGGTCTCCTCGAGCGGATCGCCCGACGGCGCGTCGGCGCGTGTCGCCCCCGGTCCTTCGGTCAGCTTCTGCCCGTCCCAATGGATCGACAGCTCGGGAGTCAGGAGAGACCAGCGCATGCTGGTGAAGCGGTTGACGAAGAAGCTGGCGGCGCGCCGGACGATGTGATGCTCGGGCTCGAAGAAGGCGACGAAGCGGTCATCGATCTCGCGGAAGCGGACGAAGGCGTGCATCTTGTGCACATCACGCCGCACCGACTTGGCGAGGTCCTGCAGGCGCCGGACCAGCGGATCGGCCTGATCCTCCAGCGCATGGCGGTCAGATTTCAGCCGCAGCAGTAAGGTGTAGAGCAAAGCGAACCGCTCGGGATCCGAGTGGCAGACCACCGCCCTGGCCAGATCGACGAAGCCGCGCGGGACCGCGAAACTCGGCGCCGGTGATGTGGCACTTTCAGTCGCGAACAGATCGCCGTCATCGCCCTCGACGCGCCACACGACGGCACTGGCAGGCACGCCCGCGTCGGCAAGATCGCGCGCGGCGTCGCGCCAGCCTTCGAAATCGTCAGGGGCCGACAAGGTGACGCGGTGCGCGTCGATCATCGGCCCCTCGCGCGGCATCAGCCGATCTTGTCGGCGATCTTCTCGTCAGCGCCGGATTCCGCGCGCTCGATCTCTTCCGGCTTGAGCGCGTTGAACGCATCCTTGAGCTCGACCGCCTTGTCCTCCCCCAAATCCTTGAGCGCGTCGGGAAAGATTGTCTCTTCTTCCTCTTTCAGATGGTCGAGATAGGTGTCTTTCAGCTTCTTGAATTTGGCGAGCCAGGCCGACGAAGCGGGATCGGCCTCTTCGACTTCCTTGAACGCGTCGGCGATGTCGTGGTGATCGGCGGCCGCGTGCTGCGCATATTCGCGCATCGTCACTTCAGCCATCAGGGTGCTGTACAGCGTGACTTCTTCGGTCGCGGCATGCGCGGTCGCGTCGGTCTTATATTGTTCGAATAGCGCGCGCCGCTCGTCGCTATCACCGCTCGTCCGCTCGATCTGCTCGATGAGTCGGCGATGCTTGTTGTGATCGGCGATCAAGCGTTCAAAGATGTCCTTGGCCATTGCTGTTAGCTCCTTTGCGCCGTGCAACGGCTCAGGCGCCAAAGAGTTCGAGCTGCTTCTCGCGCGGCGCGATGAGACTCTTCAGATTCAGGCGGTCGACCAGCACCGTCGGCCGCCAATCGGTGGTGACAATGAACGGCCGGACTTTGGTGATCGACAGGGTCAGGCGGCCCACGTCGTCGAGGGCCAGCTTCCGCCAGCGCCGCGATTGCAGGATTCGGCTGACGGCCTTGGTGCCGAGCCCCGGAACACGCAGCAGCATCTCCTTCGGCGCTCGGTTGATGTCGACGGGGAAGCTTTCGCGATATTTCAGTGCCCAAGCCAGCTTCGGATCGATGTCGAGCGGGAGCATGCCCTGCTCATCGGTCGCGCTTTGCACCTCCTTCGGCGCAAAGCCGTAAAAGCGCATTAGCCAGTCCGACTGGTAGAGCCGGTGTTCGCGCATCAGTGGCGGGCGTTTCAGCGGTAGCACCGCGCTGGCGTCGGGGATCGGCGAGAAGGCCGAATAATAAACACGGCGCAGCGCAAAGCGGTCGTACAGCGTGCTCGCCTTGCCGACGATGTCCGCGTCGCTCGCGGCATCGGCGCCGACAATCATCTGCGTCGACTGGCCCGCGGGCGCGAACTTGGGCGCAGAGCGATATTTACGGGTCGCATCCCTCGCGTCGACGATCGACGACTTCATGTCGCTCATCGCCCCTTCGATCTGCCCAGCATTCTTTTCCGGCGCGAGATTGGTGAGACCGCTAACGGTCGGCAATTCGACATTGATCGATACGCGGTCGGCGTGGATGCCCGCCTGCCGCACCAGTTCCGCGTCCGCGTCGGGGATCGTCTTGAGATGGATGTAGCCGCGGAAATCGTGGTCCTCGCGCAGGCTGCGCGCGACCTCGACGATCTGTTCCATCGTGTAGTTGGACGAACGGATGATGCCGGAAGAGAGAAACAGTCCCTCAATGTAATTGCGCTTGTAGAAAGCGAGCGTCAGGCGAACCACTTCCTCCGCCGTGAAGCGCGCGCGGCGGACGTTCGAGCTCTTGCGATTGATGCAATAGGCGCAGTCAAAAATGCAACTGTTGGTCAGCAGGATCTTGAGCAACGAAATGCAGCGACCGTCGGGCGCATAGGCGTGGCAAATGCCCATACCCTCGGTCGAGCCGATGCCTTTGCCGCCGCGGCTGTCACGCTTGGACGTGCCGCTCGACGCGCACGAAGCATCGTACTTTGCCGCATCGGCGAGAATCGCGAGCTTGGCCTGAACATCCAACTGAGCCACGAGTTCTCAATATGTTCCAAATATTCTCCTGTCCATACAGGTGTTTAGCGATACGCCGAACCGGCGCTTGCGAGCGGTCGGCGCCAGTCCTACCAACGTCGCCATGAGCAAGCCCGCCCTCCGCCTCGCCATCTCCATCCTCCCCTTGCTGTCGCTGGCCGCCGCGCCGCCGCCTGCACGCGTCACCCCGATGACGCCGGACGTCGTCGCCAAGTACGAACCGATGCTGCCGGAAGCCGATTTCGTGAAGCGCGTCGCGATGGTCCCGATGCGCGACGGCACCAAGCTCTACACCGTCATCGTCATGAAGAAGGGCACGCAGAACGGTCCGATCCTGCTCTCGCGGACGCCTTACGACGCGAAGGGAAGCATGAGCCGCAGCGCGAGCCAGTCGGTCGTCGACACGCTACCCATTATGTACAAGGAGTTCGTCAACGACGGCTACATTATCGTCCAGCAGGACATTCGCGGACTGCACAATTCGGAAGGGCAGTTCGTGATGAACCGCCCGATCGTCGGACCGCTCAACAATACCGGCATCGACGAAAGCACCGATGCCTATGACGCGATCGACTGGCTGGTGAAGAACGTGCCGGAGTCGAACGGCAAGGTCGGCACGATCGGTTCCTCCTATCTCGGGTTCCTGACGCTCGCGTCGGAGATCAATCCGCACCCAGCGCTAAAGGCGGCGGTGCCGCAGAGCCCGATGGTCGACGGGTGGATGGGCGATGACTGGTTCCACAACGGCGCTTTCCGCACCGGCAGCCTGGACTTCGCCGTGTCGCAGAGCACGGCGAAGGCCGAGGGCAAGGGCATCGCGCGCGGGCCGGGCGACGATTATTCCTATTACCTGCAGGCCGGATCGATGGGCGACCTCGCCCGCCACCTCGGCATCGAACATTATCCGTTCGTCCAGAAGCTGTTCCAGAACCCGGCCTACACCGAATTCTGGTCGGGTCAGGCGGTCGACAAGTGGCTCGCCGCGCGGCCGCTGACGGTGCCGACCCTGATCGAAGTGGGTCAGTGGGATCAGGAAGACAGCTACGGCGGGCCGGCGGTCTACAAGGCACTGAAGGCCAAATATGAGGGCAGCGGCCTGCTTCACCTGGCGATCGGCCCGTGGCGGCACTCGGGCGCCAACCATTACGGCTATGATCTCGGCGACATTACCTTCACCGGCGATACCGCGTTGGAGTGGCGCCAGAAGTGGGTGAAGCCCTTCTTCGACCATTATCTAAAGGGCGCCCCCGATCCGCAGACGCCGAACGCGCTAACCTACGCAACCGGGATCAACGAGTGGCAGGCGAGCCCGCGCTGGCCGATGGGCACGCAGACGCCGCTGTACCTGACGGGCAACGGCACTGCGGGCTTCGAACGGCCAACGGTCGCGGGCCGCGACGATTACATCTCCGATCCCGCCAATCCTGTGCCCTATTTGCCGCGGCCCATCGGCGGCGCGCAGTGGAAGTCATGGCTCGTGCAGGACCAGAGGTTCGTCACCAACCGCCCTGACGTCATCAGCTATACGACGGCACCGTTGACCAAGTCGGTGCACATCATGGGCGCTCCGCAAGTCGAGCTTTACGCGGCCACGAGCGGCACCGACAGCGACTGGGTGGTCAAGCTGATCGATGTCTATCCCAACGAAACGCCGGAGGGCGCGTCGCAGGGATCGAAGCAGGACATGTCCGGCTTCGAGCTGCCGATCGGGATCGAGATTTTCCGCGGCCGCTATGTCGACAGCTTCGCGAAGCCGCGCGCGCTGCGGGCAAACAAGGTCGAACATTACAGCTGGGGTCTGCCCAATGTGAACCACGTGTTCCTGCCGGGTCACAAGATCATGGTGCAGATCCAGTCGAGCTTGTTCCCGGTCTACGACCGCAACCCGCAAACCTTCGTCCCAAACATCTTCTACGCGAGGCAGGGCGACTACCGAAAGGCGACGCAGACCGTCTATCGCGGCGGCGCGACGGCCACCTCGGTGATGCTGCCCATCGTTCCCTAAGCGTCGACCGCCGCCGCCACCTTTCGCTTGATCTGCTGGGTCGGCGGATGGTGGATGGTGCGGTAGCGCGCCTCGATGATCGAATAGGCGCCGAAGAAAGCTAGGCCGGCCGCGATGGGGAACTGCAGCGGCCCGCGCAGCGCGTCCAGCGCCTGTTCAAGGCCGCCTGCGTCGGCAGCGCGGTGGCTCAGCGCAGCCTTGGCAAGCAGCCAGCCAACCGTAAGGAAGATAATGCCGCGCGCCGTGTAGCCGATGCGCCCGACCCAGCGCGCGAAGGGCTCGCTGGCAGCTTCGGACAGGTCATCTAGGAATGAGCAGCTCGCTGCCTTGTAAAATTGAACGACGCCCGCGCCGGCCAGAACGGCAGCGGCAATTCCGAGGGCTATATCCCCGGCCGGAAGGTGCAGCGCCGTGGCCGCGTTCTGATGGACGGAGGTTGTTTCGGCATAGTAGCCGAGCATGAACCGACACGCCTTCCAGGCGAGGTAAAGATAGATTGTCCCGCTGCCAGCGGCGGCAATGCGCTTCCGCCAGGCTTTGCCGTGGTGCCGGCCGCTGTCCATCCCGAAGGCGGCGTCGCACAGGCGCCAAGCGCCGTAACCCGCCATGCCGGCCGCAAGAAACACGAGTAGTCCGCGTCCAGCGCCGTGGCCCAAATACGCCATCGCTCCTGTGAGGTCCTCGGTGCGTCCGTTGACGATCACCAGCCAGGCGATGACGATGTAGAGAAGCCCGCGCATCACAAAGCCGAACCGCGCCAGCCATTGAAACTTCGTCTGGGCGGGCAGATCGTCGGTCACGGACGACAAATGCCGTGCGGGGTTGCGCGTTCCCGCCAACCCGTGCCGCGCTAGATTATTGCGGCGCTTGGTCGGCCTGATACTGCTCGCGGCTGTCCTTCTTCGCCCGATTGATTTCCTGGATCAGGCAGCCGGTCTGCCCGCCAGGTCCAACCGCCGAACAGCTGCCGACGCCCGTCGCGCCGACGGTCATCAGCGACTTCGATTTGTTCGCCCAGCTATTGCGCTCCTGCGGCGTGCCTTGCGGATTTTGCGATTGCGGCAGGCGGTAACGCTGGCTTTCCGGCGCGCGGATACAGATGGCATCGCGCGGGCACGGGTCATTGCCATAGATGGTGATCGACCGGTTGCCCGCCTGTGCCGTCGCAACGGTCGGAAATGCGGTCATGCCGACCAAGACGGTTGCAGCGCTAGCGGCGCCAAGCATCAGCCTTTTCATCATCTCAATCCTTTCAACGTTCCAGCGGCCGAGGCCTGCCGGAGTTCCTTAAATTCGCTTGGAAAGCCCGATCGCCACCTTGCAGCCAGCCCGGATCGCCGCAGTCAGCAGTGGGTAGCCGACCGCCTGAGCGGCGCCATTCTCCCGCGCAACGTCGCGATGCTCCAACTCCTCGGCCTGGAAATCGGCGATGTCGCTGGCAAGTTCGGGATCTTCGTCGCCAAGCTCACGCAGCTGCGCCGCATAATGCTTGTCGATTTCCGTCTCCACGGCATCGGTGCAGGCGAGCGCTGCTTTCTCCGACATCAAGGCCGTCGCGGCGCCGAGCGCAAAGCCGGCCACGTTCCAAATCGGCTGCAGCGCCGTTGGCCGAACGCGGCGCTCCGCCATCAGGTCATTGAAACGCTTGAGGTGGCGTTCTTCCTGCGCGGCCATGCGCGCGATCAACTTTGATTCCGGCGCGTTGCGGCGGAGCACAGCCAGCTGGCCCGCGTAAATGCGCGTCGCGCCATATTCACCAGCCTGGTCGACGCGCAGCATCGAGTCGCGATCGGCTTGGCGCTCGCCGGGCTTCCAGCCGCCGTTCACGCGCGGCGGCTCCGCAAGCTGAGGATGAGGATCGTCGCGGCACCACCAAGCGACAGGATGGCATTCCAGCCGGCCATCGAGATGCCAAGGAAACGAAATTGCACTTCGTCACACCGGACGATCGGCGCACGGCTGATCTGCTTGAGCAGGTCCGCGGCACTCAGGCCCCGGCCGGACGCGGTGCAGGTCGTCATGCCCTCGAAAATCTTAGCCTCGACGCCGGCATGATAAACACCAATGACGCCCGACACTGCGATCGCGAGCGCTGCTGCGAGCACGAAGAAGTGGGATCGGGACGAATTCACCGGCGCCGTGAAGGCGAGAGCCGCGAGCAGAATTGCGGCGCCGTGCGGCCAGCGCTGCCAGTAGCACATCTCGCACGGATGCAGTCCGCCCACATATTGCGAGAACAACGCACCGCCGAGGAGACCCACCGGGAGCAGAAGCGCGATCAGACGAGCCAGCGTCGCCGGGTCAAATCCTGCCGTGCCGCGGTTCGCGGCCAGAGCGTTCGCCATGCCGGACCTAGCGCGCGCCCTTGGCCGGGCCGGCCTGCGCGATCTTCGCCGTCGACGACAACCGCTTGATGGTGTTCAGCGCATAGTGAAGCTGGAAATCCTTGATGCCCTGCTTCTCAAGCGCCGCCGCCGTCATCATGAAGCGCGGATCGGGCGTGTCGTCCGCCTCGAGCAGCTTGTCGTCGACCTTGGACTGCGCCAGCAGGTGCCGGCGAAGGTCGGATTCGCGGATGACCTTGCGGCTCTTGTAATCAGGGTCGCTGAGCTGCGGCACGGGAATGTCCGGATCAATTCCGCCGGCCTGAACCGAGCGGCCTGAGGGCGTGTAGTAGCGCGCGGTCGTCAGCCGAAGCGCGGACTCGGGTCCAGTCTGGACGACCGTCTGTACCGATCCCTTGCCGAAGCTCTTCTCGCCCATGATCAGAGCCCGTCGGTGATCCTGCAGCGCACCGGCAACGATTTCCGACGCCGAGGCCGTACCGGCGTCCGTCAGCACCACGACAGGGAGGCCGTGCGCAAGATCGCCGGGGCGCGCGTAATAGCGCTCAATGTCGTCCTTCGTCCGGCCACGCTGCGAGACGATCTCGCCGCTGTCGAGGAAGTCGTCGGCGACGTCGACCGCCTGGTCGAGCAGACCGCCGGGGTTGGAACGAAGATCGATGACGTAGCCAAGCGGCTTGCCGCCCGTCGCCTTGTCGATGCCGACCAGCGCCGCCTTGGTCGCTTCCGCGACGTTGCCGGTGAAGGTGTTGATATTGATGTACCCGATGTTGTCCTTGATTTCCCACTTCACCGGATGAAGCTCGATCCGCTCGCGGGTCAAAGAGACATCGAGCGGCTTGTCGCGGCCCGGGCGGATGATCGTCAGCTTCACCTGCGTGCCAGGGTTGCCTTTCATCTTGGCGACCGCTTCGTCGAGCGTCAGGTTGTTGAGGAACTCGCCGTTGATGTGGGTGATGTAGTCGCCCGCCTTGATGCCGGCCTTCCACGCGGGTGTGTCCTCGGTCGGCGCGATGACCTTTACGACGCCATCTTCCATTGAGACCGTCAGGCCAAGCCCGCCATAATTGCCGTCGGTCGTCGCCTTGAGTTGATCGAAGTCATTCGCCTCGACGTAAGACGAGTGCGGGTCGAGCGCCTGAAGCATACCGTCGATCGCCCCCTTGATCAGTGTCTTGTCGTCGACCGGCTCGACATAGTTCGCCTTCACGCGCTCGTAGACGCTCATGAATTTCTCGAGCTCTTGGTAATTGGTCGTGTCCGCCGCCGCGAAGGAAGAGGCGGTCACGGGGATCAGGGCGAGCGCGCCGACAAGCGCGAGTGGCGGAAGATATTTGGCGTTGAAGTTCATCGGGTCGCGTCCTTGAGCCCAGCGGGCTGTTCTTCCTCGGTTTTTAGCCGCCTTTGACGGTCTTTGACAGGCTTTGAGATGAACCTGCGATGATGGCAGGCGACATTCGACGTCCGTTCTGGGACAATTCGACCTGTAGCGGTCCGAGCGCTCGTCCCACCGGTTGTCCTAGCGTCACGCGATCGCCGGCGCGAAGCGTCGAGCCGACGTTGACGATGAGGCTCAGCCAACCCGCGCCATGATCGATGATTAGCACTCCGTCATAATCGCGGAACGGGCCGGCAAACCGCACCGTCCCGGCGGCCGGCGCAGCCACAGGCGCTCCTCGCAAGGTAGCGAGCGTCAGCCCGCGTGACCGGACCCCGTTTTCATTCACCGCGGCAAGTCCCTCGGTAACAGGTGCGGAGGCCGGAAGCTGGTAGACGAACGGGAGGCGCTGCAGCGATCCCTCGGGGGCGAAGGGGCTCGGCGGAGCGGGAGGTTCTGATGCCAGCCGCCCCGCCACAGCCCGAATTGACTGACTGCTGGCCTGCTCGCCGCGCAATTTTTCGACCGTCTCCGTGGCCGCCATGGCGCTGTCGCCGGCGGTGAGGGCCTGGCCGCTGGTCGCCAAGGCCACCTGAATGCTCCGTCGTTCGAGGGCCGCATAACGACGGTGACGGGCAATAAGCTCACCGCGCGAACGCGCCAGTTCCTCTCGCGCGGCAAGCGCCGATTGCCGCATCCGCTCCCCTTCGGCGACTTCGCCGGACAGGCGTGCCGTTCGCTGGCGGATCACAGGCAAGGTCGCATCTAGCAATAGCCGCACGCGCACCAGTTCGTCGGTCCCGCCTTGGTCGGCGAGGAAGAGCAATGGCGGACGACGGGCCATGTTGGCCAGACCTGCAAGCAGCGACGCTACCGGCTGCTGTTCGGCGGACAGGCGCTGCCGGTAAGCGGCGACCATCGCGGAAGCGAGCTGAAGGCGAGCATTCGCGGCGGTTATCCGCGCTTCGGCGGCAGCAATTGCCTGGGCCGCCGCCGCTTGCTCCGCATGCAGTCGGGCAACATCCGTCTTCGCCTTTGACGCCGCCTGCTCCAGCTTGTCAGCATCAGCCTCGGCAGTGCGCTGCTCAAGCTCCGCGGCCTTCAAGGTTGCGTCGAGCGGTTGGGAAAGATCCTGGGCAAGTGCGCTCGCCGCCACGAAAGGACAGAGTAGCAAGGCGAGAAATGCGCGTTTCACGCGCTTATCCTTCGCGATGATAAGGATGGTTCGCAAGGATGGACGTGGCGCGAAACAATTGTTCGGCCAGCATGGCGCGCACCAGCAAGTGGGGCCAGGTCGCCTTACCGAACGACAGGAGAAGGTCGGCGGCCTCTCGCTCCACATTCCCATGTCCGTCGGCCGCACCGATCAGAAAGCGCGCCTCACGCTTGCCCCCGTCCCGCCAAACTTCGAGCTTTTTAGCGAGATCCATCGAGGATTGCGGCGTTCCACGTTCGTCGAGGACGATTAGGGCGCTGTTAGTGGGCAGGTCCGGCAGCTTGCCGCCCCGATCCGGCAACTCGGTCACCCTCGTCGGCCAGGCGATGCGCGCGAGATAGCGATCGACCAGCTCAGCCTCCGGAGATCGGCCGATCTTCCCGCGCGCAACGATGTGGAGCAGCACTACTTCTGGTAGGCGGGTGCGCCGAACGGCCAGGCGAGGACCGACTTGAAGCCGTCGTAGATGGCCCGCGCGGTCTCAGCGATGGTGCGCGGACGGTCGCTGCCGCCACGGGCGAAGATCGCGACCGCGACGCGGCGGCCATCGGGCAGGCTGATGAAGCCGATGTCGTCGCTCAATCCGTCCAGCGTGCCAGTCTTGTGCTCGACCACCGTGCCATTCGGGAGCAGCGCCCGCATGCGGTTCCGGCCGGTCTGGCACTGCGACATGAGGTCAAGCAAATAGTTACGGCTTTCGGGCTTGATCAGCTCTGCTTTGTAGATGCGCTTCAACAAGTCGACCATGGCCACCGGCGTGCTGGAATCGCGACGGTCCCACAGGTCGCGCTTTGAGCGCAACAGGTCGGCGATGTTGCGATCCACGCGCAGGCCCTTGACGCCGTTGTCCTGCAGCCAGTCGTGAACCGCCCGCGGGCCACCGAGATCGTTGAGCAGGATATCGGTCGCGCGATTGTCGCTGTGGATCAGCATCCGCTTCATCAGTGCACGCGCGGTCGTGCCGTTGATATTGTCGTCGAGCGACCGGCGGCCGTGATCGACCTGCGCCAGATAGAGCGCGGCGATCGCCACCTTGACCGTGCTGGCCATTGGGAACGGCGTGTTGCCTTTGATGCTGACGGTCTCGCCCGTGTTGAGGTCGAGGGCGGCAATGCCGACGTCGCTCGATTTGCCGGCCATCATGGCGGCCAACTGTTGTTCAAGATTGACGAGACTCGCACTCGAGGCCGCAGCCGCGGGCTGCGCGACCATCGCCAAAGCACCAACGAAAAATCCCAAGTACCGCATCTGCCCTAACCCCGTGCAGCGGCGCCCACGCCGGATTCATCACCAAATGCCCACATTCGTTCCAAATTGTAAAAATTTCGAACTTCGGGCCGGAAAATATGAACGATCACGTCGTCCGCATCAATCAGCACCCAGTCGGCCGCTGGAAGCCCCTCGACACGCACAATCCGTCCAAATTGCTGTTTGATCTTGTCCGCAAGCTTAACGGCCATCGACGCGACCTGCCGTGTCGACCGGCCCGATGCGATCACCATATGATCCGCGATGTTCGATTTGCCCGTCAGCGGGATCGACACAACCTCCTGCGCCTGATCGTCGTCGAGCGATTGAAGCACCAGCTTGTGGAGCTCTTCGACGCTCGCGGGCAGGCCGCCTGCGGTCTCCGCGGCGTCTTCAGATTGAGGTTCGGTCAAGTGGTCTCCTGGCCAACAGCGGCATGCCGAACCGATTGGCGCGGGTGCGCCCCGGCATTCGACGATACCAAGTAGGATCTTTCGCGCGGATGGCGGTAGCGGACATCGGGTCGGGCGGCAGGCGAAGGAAAAAGATCGCCGGTGCACTCCAGTCCGTCCACTTCCTGGCCTGGCCGGAAGGATGGACGAACCTTCGCAGCCAACCCATCGCGCGCGCCGCGTGGGCAGCCAAATCATAACCCGGGCGGCGAATCACCGCAATCGGCACTTCGCGGGCTAAGCCTCTCCAATCACGCCATTTGTGAAAATCTGGCAGAGTGTCGCTTCCGAGCAACCAGATGAATTGATGCTCGGGGTAGCGGCGCTTTAGGAGGCGCACCGTGTCAACGGTGTAGCGCGTGCGGTTCGTCTGCTCGAAGGCGCTCACGTGAATGGGGGCGCGGCGTGCCATCTGCTCAGCCGAGGCGAAGCGTTGGTCGAAGCTGGCCATGTCCTTGGCGCCTTCCTTCAACGGGTTTCCAGGCGAGACCAGCCACCACACGCCATCGAGCCCGAGCGTCTGGATCGCGCCGAGCGTGATGCGGCGGTGGGCCCGGTGCGCCGGATTAAAGGAACCGCCAAGGAGGCCGATGCGCGCCATGCCGGATGGCTAGCATGCGCCGCCAAGCGCGCATAATGTCGATGGCGGGGGTGAAGATGGACGGAATGGACGCGGTCGGCGATGCCGTGACAGGCGGGCTGCTTGCCCGCGCGGTCGAGCCATATGCCGGCGAGGCGGGCGCCGACGGTCACACCCACGAGAAAGCGTGCCTCAACTGCGGAACGGCGCTGACTGGCCCCTTCTGCTCGGCCTGCGGTCAAAAGGCGCACGTTCACCGCTCGGTGCGCGCCTTCTTCCAGGACCTCGTGGCGGGCATGTTCAATTTTGAGGGCAAAATCTGGCGTACGCTGCCGATGCTCGCCTGGTGCCCTGGCCTGATGACGCGCCGCTACATAGCCGGCGAGCGAGCGCGCTTCATCTCTCCGGTCGCGCTCTACCTCTTCACCGTCTTCCTGATGTTCGCGACCCTCAACTTCACGGGCGCACTCGGAGAAACCAATATCGGCAACCCGAAAGAGCGGCTGCGGACTGCCATCACTGAAGACCAGCAGCAGCTCGCCCGTATTGAGACGCGGCGACAGGAAGCTGCGGGGCGAGGGGAATCGACGGCCGCGCTCGACAGCCGGATCGCCAAGAAAAAGGCGGATATCGCAGAGGAACAGAAGCTCCTCGCCAATGGTGCGCTTGCCATCGCCGACGACAGTGATGCGAACGGCGCCCCCGAGTGGCTTCGGCCCTTCATCAAGAATGTGAAGGAGAACCCGGACATGGTCTCGATGAAGATCCAGGACGCAGCATCCAAGTATAGCTGGATGCTGATCCCGCTATCGGTGCCCTTTATGTGGCTGCTGTTCCCGTTCAGCCGCCGCTTCAACACCTACGACCACACGGTGTTCGTCACTTATTCCCTGTCATTCATGATGATGCTGGTGATCGTCGCCGGTTTGCTGGTCGCAATCGGATGGTCGGGATGGGCAGCGATGCTGTTCTTCGTGCCGCCCTTCCACATGTACCGGCACCTCAAGCAGACGTATCAGCTCGGCAGGGCAAGCGCGCTGCTGCGCACGTCGGCGCTGGTCACCTTCGCGTTCATCGCCGCTGGCCTCTTCGCCGCGGCGACCGTCGCGATCGGAGCAATGTAGCTACTTCCTGCAGGGATATTTGGCGATGAGGATGCGAGTCGTCGCCTCGGTCATGTCGATCCGCGCGCGTTCGGCGGCGGGGATCGCGGCCAGGCGCTGCATATATTCGTCCGAGCCCATCTGTCTTTTGCCCGGCGGCGGGCAGAAGCGGGTCGGCCTGCCGGCCTTCTTGTCGGCATCGTAAGCGGCGCCGGCGGCTTTCCCGGATGCCTGCCCTTCGTTCATCAACGCCTTGATCTCGCCGCCAGAGAAGATTGCCAGCGGCCCCTTCTTCTTGAGCGCGGTCGCGCGCTTATAGAAAGTCTGGGCATTCATCGACTGGGCAACGGCCGCGGATGAAAATGTAAGCAACGCAACGCCGAGTACCATGGAACGCATGAACGAACTCCCCTTCGAGCAACGCTAGCTCGAAGAGGAATTCGGATGAATGCGGTATTAAGCGCCGGCGGTGGCGGGACCGCCGATCGCCGACGGGCGCTTGGCCTTCGGGATCGAGGAGCCGGCGACGGGGATCGCGGGACCCTTGCTGCCGCCGCGGTCGATGCTTTCGCCTTCGACCACCTTCTTGATCTCGTCACCCGATAGCGTCTCATATTCGAGCAGCGCCTGCGCGAGCTTTTCGAGCTGGTCGCGGTGTTCGTCGAGCAGGTGCTTCGCGCGGTTGTAGCCGTTCTCGACGACGTCGCGGATTTCCTTGTCGATCAGCTGCGCCGTCTCGTTCGACATCTGGCGCGAGCGGTTCACCGAATAGCCCAAGAAAACTTCCTCTTCCGGCTCGGCGTACTGCAGCGGGCCGAGCGCATCGGACATGCCCCAGCGGGTCACCATGTCGCGGGCGAGCGTGGTGGCGTACTGGATGTCGGAAGACGCGCCGGAAGAGACCTTGTCGTAGCCGAAGATGACTTCCTCGGCGACACGGCCGCCCATGGCGACGGCAAGGTTCGCGTACATTTTGTCGCGATGGTAGCTGTAGCTGTCGCGTTCCGGCAGGCGCATGACCATGCCGAGCGCGCGGCCGCGCGGGATGATGGTCGCCTTGTGGATCGGGTCCGACGCCGGCTCGTGAAGCGCGACGATCGCGTGGCCGGCCTCGTGATAGGCGGTCATGCGCTTTTCGTCCTCGGTCATGACCATCGAGCGGCGCTCGGTACCCATCATGACCTTGTCCTTGGCCTCTTCGAACTCGCTCATCGCGACGAGGCGCTTGCCCTTGCGGGCGGCGAGCAGCGCGGCCTCGTTGACGAGGTTGGCGAGGTCGGCACCCGAGAAGCCCGGAGTACCGCGCGCGATGACCCGCGCGTCGACGTCGGGCGCCAGCGG